>NZ_QTLI01000025.1:0-84073 GCF_003434625.1 Parabacteroides sp. AM17-47 | reverse complement strand
TTGCTTGCTTGCTTGCTTGCTTGCTTGCTTGCTTGCTTGCTACACAATTATTCCGATTCACCAAACGCATACTGATAAAAAAGGTTAACATTATATATCTATCACACATCATCATATGATTTTCATATACTCTTTTAATGTATAAGACGTAGTAAATATAAGAAATAAAAAAATATGTAATAAAGACCTGCACACCCCACACCCCAAAATTCATGCTTATTGTGCGTATATAGCAGATAAGCGATTAAAAATAGCGGTTATGTGACATAAATAAATTTGAATACCATTTTGAGGGGATGGAGACGGGGCACGCCCCGTCTCTACAACTGGGTAATGAGTTAATCCTATAGACCTACTTTTTTCCTTACCAAATATCTTATTACATGGAAATTATTCCATACATTTGCCACAGTACTAATTAATAACGATTACGACTATGACAAAATTAAGCAACATCCCCGCCAAGGAAACTACGGCCAAGACCGCAAAGACACGTAAGACCAAGACCGGACCCGCAAAGCTCAAGTGGGATCCCACCAAGCCGGTGCAATTCACCCAAGAAGAGATCTGGGAACATATCCATGAGATTGAGAAGGGACCGTTCCTAACCCTAGATGAAGGTTTTAAACGTTTTGAGGCATGGAAGCAAGACCTACTCAAAAGCAGGTTATAACCAGTAGTTTATTTTGGGAAAGTTACGATAATGTATATGTTCAAGGCCTTGACTTATTTGGATTCTACCAAGCGGAATTATACGCTAACAAGATAAAATCCATCTTATACGAGTTAGACCAAACCTATCCTTATTATCCCGAATGCCGACACCTAGCCACGAAAAGCCGCATGTACCGGAACATCATCCTAGATTCACACCTTATCATCTACCGCATCACCGAGGAACGCATCGAGGTGCTGGACATCGTCCATTCAGCATCCAGCATGCGAAAGATCAAGAAGACTAGGAATATCCACATCGAATAACACAAAGAAAGGCGAGCCACCCGTAAGTGACCCGCCTCTTTTTGCTGATATATAAGGATTAAGATTGGATTAGTTGTTCTCCGGACGAAGCTTACGTACAGTAACAGCTGTCTGCCACATCTCGCTCTCGCGCAATGCCTTCAATTCAGCCTCCAATTTCTCACGATAATCCGGCTTAGAGTTTGAGTCGATAGAGATCTGAGCCTCGTTACCGCATTTTACGTTTGCGTACAATTTCTCGACAACCGGCTTGATTGCGTCGTGGAACGGACCCATCCAGTCCAAAGCGCCACGCTGGGCGGTAGTAGAGCAGTTCGCGTACATCCAGTCCATACCATTCTTGGCGAATAAAGGCATCAAGGATTGAGTCAACTCCTCGACCGTCTCGTTGAAAGCCTCGGAAGGAGTATGTCCATTCTCGCGCAATACCTCATACTGGGCCAACAACAAACCTTGGATAGCGCCCATCAAGGAACCACGCTCACCAGTCAAATCGGAAGTAGCCTCACGGATGAAAGTCGTCTCGAACAAGTAGCCGGAACCGATACCGATACCCAACGCCAACGTACGATCCATCGCCTTGCCAGTAGCGTCTTGATAGATAGCGAAAGAAGAGTTCAAGCCACGACCCTCAAGGAACATGGAACGCAAAGACGTACCAGACCCCTTCGGAGCGACCATGATCACGTCAATATCCGCGGGAGGAACAACGCCCGTACGATCGTTCCAAGTGATCGCAAAACCATGAGAGAAATACAGGGCCTTGCCAGCTGTCAAATAAGGCTTCATCGTAGGCCATACAGACATTACGGCAGCGTCGGACAACAAGCACATGATGATCGTGGCCTTGTCGCAAGCCTCCTCGATACCGAACAGAGTCTCACCCGGAACCCATCCGTCCTCAACCGCTTTATCGTAAGTCTTACCTTGGCGCTGGCCAACGATTACGTTGAAGCCATTGTCACGAAGGTTCAATGACTGTCCCGGTCCCTGTACGCCATAGCCGATAACAGCGATTGTCTCATCTTTTAATATCTCTCTTGCCTTTTCCAACGGAAATTCCTCGCGGGTCATTACATTCTCTACAACACCGCCAAAATTCATTTGTGCCATTTTCTTTTTAACTATTAATGTTTAAAAACCTATTTATGTATCTCTTTTATTATCTCCAAGTAACCGCCGCACGACAGATCGCCTTTCCCTCATGGCAAATAGCCATGTCTTGCTTATCGGGAGCGGACTCCGCCTTATGAAGCGTAAGCGGCATACCTTGTTTACCCTCGGATTGGTAGGCGATCTCCAGACGGCCGATCTCACGGGTCTTGAACTGATCGATATCGAACAAATCCAGCAGGTGCTCGATATACTTCACGCTATTGAAGTGACCGTTGATATCCAAGTCGCTGTATTTGATCGAATACGGGATTCCCTCCGCCTTATTCTCCGCCGGCATGATCTTGCCCGGCTTCTCGATCGGGCACGGACGCTCGTCGATATATTTGCCCAATGCCTCTATATCCAATAAGGTAGGACGGCGGGTCTCCACGTCGATAGCCGCCCAAATAGAACGGGCGAATCCAAAGGTTTTCCCATTCTCATCCGCCAGCTCGAAACAACGACTGGTGAAGAGGCGTCCGACCTCATCGATCCAAGTGTATAGATTAATCTTATCGAAGGCGGTAGGATATTCCTTCATCTCGATAGCCAGACGGGACAACACCCAAGCCGTATGACGCTCCGACATATCATTGAAACCGAACCCACGCTCTCCGGCATGGCTGGAAGCGGCGTGAATCAAATAGTTACCAATCATAGGGAGCGTTACACGTCCCCTGAAATCCATCAAATACGGCTCCGCCACGAAATGAAATAATCCTACTTTCTCCATATCTTATTATTGTTGCTTTTCATGTAACTTTCGCTCCATATCGGCCAACATATCGCTCAAGCGCTCCACCTTGCTCTTCGTGATAGCCACACGTCCGGAGCGGATGAATTGCAGGACACCGATCGTCTCGCTCAACTCATTGAACAAGGCTTGTGTCTCGTCATAGTGGCCACTCTTCTCCAACACCACGCAGGCCTCGTTCATCTCCAAGATACGAGCGTTGTATTTACGGATCAATCCCTCCACGGTTCCCATCTTGATGAAAAGCTCGGTACTTAGCTTATAAAGGGCGATCTCTTGATAAACCAGATCCTCATCCGTATTATAATAAGCCTTCAAGATATCCACACGTTTATCGATCTGTTTCACCACCTTATCGATCATATCCTCATCGGCGAAGGTCGTGATCGTAAACTTATGGATGCCCTTGATAGCGGACGGAGAGACGGACAGAGTCTCGATGTTCAGCTGTCGGCGTGTAAAGATAATCGTTATCTGGTTCAAAAGACCTACGATATTCTCTGAAAAGATAATAACGGTATATAATTTCTTTGTTGTCATAGCTTCATCTCCTCCTTATTTCTCGTCTCCCATAATCATGTTTGTCACGCTTCCCCCGGCAGGAACCATCGGATATACCATTCCGCAAGTCTCCACGTTAGCGACCAACACGTAAGCGCCGTCGTGGTTTAGCATCTCGGCGATAGCGTCGTCCAATTCCTCCCGCTTTTCAACGGCACGGCCAGCGATACCATAGGCTTTAGCGATCGCCACGAAATCCGGATTCTCCATGATGGTGTTTGAATAACGCTCGTGGAAGAACAATTCTTGCCACTGACGTACCATACCTAAGAAGTTATTATTAAGAATGATAATCTTCACGTTCAGTTTCTCCTGCATGATGGTACCCAATTCCTGAATCGTCATCTGCATACCCCCATCACCGGTAAAGAAGCAGACCGTACGGTCCGGAGCCCCGAACTTAGCGCCCATAGCGGCCGGCAGACCAAATCCCATCGTACCTAAACCTCCGGAAGTCACCACGCTACGGGTTTGTTTATATTTGAAATAGCGGACACCCATCATCTGGTTCTGCCCAACGTCGGTCACCAATACAGCGTCGTTACCGGTCGCCTCGGAAACCTTACGGACTACCTCGCCCATTTTCAGTTGGCCCTCGGTCGGATACAATTCCTTCTCGATTACCTTATCGTATTCCTCTTTCTCGTCCCGATCGAACTCGGCATTCCATTCCGGACGTTTACGTTCTTCCAACAACGCCGTGATCATCGGTATCGTGTGCTTGGCATTACCCAGCACCTTTACATCTACGGGGACGTTCTTACCGATTTCCGAGTTGTCGATATCCAGATGGATAATCTTGGCTTGCTTAGCGTATGTCTTTAAATCGCCAGTCACACGGTCGTCGAAACGCATACCGATAGCGATCAATACATCACACTCATTCGTTTTCCGGTTCGGCCCTACGTTTCCATGCATACCGAGCATTCCCTTGTTCAATGGGAAATCGGTTGGCAACGCAGATAAGCCCAATACCGTAGATCCGGCAGGTATATCATTCTTTTGGAGAAA
This sequence comes from Parabacteroides sp. AM17-47, assembly GCF_003434625.1. NCBI lineage: Bacteria > Pseudomonadati > Bacteroidota > Bacteroidia > Bacteroidales > Tannerellaceae > Parabacteroides > Parabacteroides sp. AM17-47. Next base: position 79,611 of record NZ_QTLI01000025.1, on the reverse strand, counting down.
CGCTCTCAATTCCTCTTCCGCACCGCCTAACAATACTCCCTGCCCGACCAGACAGAAGGGTTTCTTCGCCTCATTGATTAAATCGGCGGCGGCCTTGATACGATCCTTTTTGATATCCGGCTCCGGCTGATAACTACGTACGTAATCTACCTTCTTATATTCATAGTCCACCAGCCCTACTTGCGCGTCCTTCGCTAAATCCAGCACAACTGGACCCGGACGGCCTGTAGAAGCGATATAAAAAGCACGAGAAACAGCCCATGCGATCTCCTCCGGCTTGCGGATTTGATAAGCCCATTTCGTGATCGGTTGCGTGATGCCAATCACGTCGACTTCCTGAAAAGCATCGGTTCCCAACAACGGCGAGGGTACTTGACCGGCGATTACGACCATTGGCGTACTATCCATCAGCGCATCAGCGATACCCGTGATGGTATTCGTAGCGCCCGGGCCGGAAGTAACCAACGTCACTCCTACCTTGCCGGATACACGGGCATATCCTTGAGCCGCATGGGTAGCGCCTTGCTCGTGGCGCACCAATACATGCCTCAACTGGTCCCTATAATCATATAAACTGTCGTAAATAGGTATCGCCTGTCCGCCGGGATAACCGAAGATAGTATCTACTCCTTCAGCAATCAACGCTTTCAGCAAAGCTTCCGAACCGGTTATCTTTTGTTTCTCCATAAGAAATAACGTGTTTAATGTATATTATTGGCTTTAATCTTCAACAATCCTTACACCTCCCTTATCGGCGGAGCTAACCATCTTCCCGTACGCTCTCAACGCTTTCGAGACCTCACGCTGACGCGTCGGCGGCGTAAAGGCTTTCTTTCCACGCGCCTCTTCCGCTTTACGGCGCTCGGCCAACTCCTCGTCGCTCAGCCGCACGTTGATGGAACGTTCCGGGATATTGATCTCGATGATATCCCCGTCTCTCACCAGTCCGATAGCGCCACCGGAAGCGGCCTCAGGAGAGATATGCCCGATAGAAAGACCGGACGTACCGCCACTGAAACGACCATCCGTGATCAAGGCGCACTCCTTACCTAAGTGACGGCTCTTTATATAAGAGGTAGGATATAACATCTCTTGCATTCCCGGCCCTCCTTTCGGACCCTCATACGTGATGACGACCACATCGCCTGAAACGACCTTGCCTCCTAAAATGCCCTCGCAAGCGGCATCCTGTGAATCGAAGACTTTCGCCGGGCCGGAGAATTTCCAAATACTCTCATCCACGCCGGCGGTTTTTACGACACATCCGTCCAAGGCGATATTCCCTCTCAAAACAGCCAAGCCGCCATCCTTGGAATAAGCGTGCTCCACGTCACGGATACAACCTTCGGCACGATCCGTATCTAATTCCTTATAATAAGATTCTTGGGAACCCATCTGGATACTGAACCGATGAGCGGGAGCGCTCTTGTATTTACGGATCGCCTCCTCCGTTACGTTCGGGGAAGTGACGGCGTATTTATCAACAGCCTCGGCCAAGGTCAGGCCGTCCGCACGTCTCGTGCTGCCATCCACAAGCCCGGCTTTCATCAACTCGTTCATGATACCGAGGATTCCACCGGCACGGTTTACGTCTTGTACATGATAAGTGTGCGTATTCGGGGCTACCTTACACAGGCAAGGTGTCTTGCGGGATAACATATCGATATCCTCCATATGAAAATCGGCGCCGGCTTCTTGTGCCACGGCCAATAAGTGAAGCACCGTATTGGTAGACCCCCCCATGGCGATATCCAGCGACATGGCGTTCAAGAAAGCCTGACGGGTAGCGATGTTGCGAGGTAACACGGAATCATCCCCGTCACGATAGTATTTGTAAGCGTTCTCAACGATTTGCTTAGCCGCATCACGGAAAAGTTGGATACGGTTCTTATGGGTAGCCACGATCGTCCCGTTCCCCGGAAGCGCCAGACCGATCGCCTCGTTCAAGCAGTTCATAGAGTTAGCGGTAAACATACCGGAACAACAACCGCAACCCGGACACGCATGGCGTTCCACCTGCTCGATACGCTCATCGCTTACCGATGTATCGGCGGACTCAATCATCGCGTCGATCAAATCCAGATGGCGGCCATCCAGCTCACCTGCCTCCATCGGGCCACCGGACACGAACACCGTCGGGATATTTAATCGCATGGAAGCCATAAGCATACCCGGCGTGATCTTATCGCAATTGCTGATGCAAACCATAGCGTCCGCCTTATGGGCATTTACCATATATTCCACGCTGTCCGCGATAATGTCGCGTGAAGGAAGCGAGTAAAGCATCCCATCGTGCCCCATAGCGATACCGTCGTCGATAGCGATCGTATTAAATTCAGCGGCGAAACAACCTTGTTTCTCGATCTCGGCCTTGACCAGTTGCCCGATCTCATGCAAATGCGTATGCCCCGGCACGAACTGGGTAAATGAATTTACGATAGCGATAATAGGCTTGCCGAACTGTTCCTCTTTCATCCCGTTGGCACGCCATAGCGCACGGGCTCCGGCCATCCTACGACCTTCGGTGCTAAATGAGCTTCTTAACGGATTCTTCATCTCTTTCCTATTTTTTGTTCGTAGAGCGCTTTATCCACGCCTCTACCTTGATTTATTTATAATAAAAAAGCCTTTCCCTATATGGAGAAAGGCTTAAGAAATATCTCTACGACTTCACAACTTCTTACACACCTTTCTCCTTACCTACTAATGACTAGAAGGACCACCACGAGAATAATATGCAATACGTTGTTCATCATCTTTTCTTATTGTCTTTGTTTGTTTGACGCTGCAAATGTAGAACAATAATTGATATGCGCAAAGGATTTAAAAGAAAATTCTTCATTTTTCTTTCAATTCTCAAGCAAATACCATTTTAGGATTGCATTTTAACAGGAGCAAGAGTGTATTACTTAGGAATCGGAAGGTATAGAAGGGAAAAAACTTCGATTTCCAAACAGAAACAGTAAAAAGACAAATGTTATCTAAAACAGATTCCAGATAACATTTTTATCAGATAACACGACTTACGATAACACGTATCTCATAAGAAAATCCTATTCTAGCGATAAAAAAGATACATATAAACTCTAAATCACATATTTATTAACACTTGTAGACTATAAATAGCCTTGAAAAAATTCATAATAGTGTTCTAGAAAAAACATAAGGAAGTTTTCTGAAGAACATAAGGAATAAATTTCATCTAGTATCGGACTAAATTTTGTTAACATTCGAATGAAAATCACCTAAAATCAAGACTAAATCCGGCATAACCCACGCTAGAAGCAGCTCAAGCAAAGACATTTTCAAAATGACTTTCAGACAGAGAAAGCCTTAAATACTCAACCGATAGACAGCTATTCAAACATCAATCATAAAAAAGACCAACAACACCTGCATTCAAACATCATTCTGATTTACACAACCATCAAATGCTTGCGCTTTTTCCGTGCGACCAAGCCCCCGCCCCATAATTCATCACCCACAGAGAGCAATAATAACACTTTGACATTTTGCCAGTTCACGGTTTGATAAGCCATTTAAGTAAACGATTCATTAAATATATCGCCGATTTCCTAATATACAGCATTTCATACTTTGATTTGGATAAACAATAAATATAATAATTTGTATCTTTGACCCCAATAGCAATTAAGAAACTGATCGTTAATAAAAATATGAAACACTACAACTTCGACGAAGTTATCGAACGGCATGGGACGAGTTGCGTGAAATTCGACCGTTTGAAAGAGATGTTCGGTGACGAGAATCTGATACCACTATGGGTGGCGGATATGGATTTCCGCACACCGGACTTTATTGTAGAGGCCCTGAAGAAACGTTGTGAGCACGAGATATTCGGCTATACATTCGGCTCCGACGAGTATTACGAGAGTATCATCAATTGGGTACACTACAAACATAACTGGAAAATACAACGGGAATGGATCAGCTATATCCCGGGAATCGTAAAGGGAATCGCTTTCGCTATCCAATGCTTTACGCAAAAAGGAGATAAGGTCATCATCCAGCCCCCTGTTTATCATCCGTTCCGCATCGTTCCGGAGAAAATGAAGCGTGAGGTCGTTTATAATCCGCTAAAGATGGTAGACGGCATCTATGAGATGGATTTCGATCATCTTGAATCTATTATAGATGATAAATGCAAGGTATTGATCCTCTGCAACCCTCACAATCCGGGCGGGATCGTCTGGAAAAAGGAAACCTTGGTCCGATTGGCCGAGATTTGCACCAAGCACAATATTTTGGTTATCTCCGATGAGATTCATGCGGAAATGGCCTATCCTCAGTATACGCATTATCCATTTGCCTCCGTATCGGATACTGCCGCTTCTTGCAGCGTAACTTTCATGGCACCGAGCAAGACGTTCAATATCGCCGGTATCGTGACTTCCTACGCAATCGTACCCAATGATCGCATCCGGGAAGAATTTTACTCTTTCCTTGAGGCCGGAGAGTTTGGCGATGGCACGATCTTCGCTTATACGGCGACAACCGCCGCTTACACCTATGGCGCCGAATGGTTGCAACAAATGCGAATGTATATCATGGAGAATGTACGTTTCGTGGAAGAGTTCATGAAACTACATCTCCCCAAGATAAAAGTTTACCAGCCCCAAGCCTCCTTCCTCGTTTGGTTGGATTGCAGGGAACTGGAATTAAGTCAAGATGAACTCGTACACCTGTTCAAAGACAAAGCCGGACTAGCGCTGAACGACGGAAGTATCTTCGGTCCCGGGGGAGAAGGCCATATGCGTTTGAACATTGGTTGCCCCCGCTCTGTTTTAGATAAAGCGATGAACGCTCTTAAAAAGGCGGTGGATAAGAAATAAAATCGTATCTTTGCGAGCATTTCTATACATATTTAAAATACAAGACAAATGAAAATTACAGCAAACAAATACGTTGCGGTTACATACGACCTGAACGTTGGCGAAGGTGAAGAACGTGAGTTAATGGAAAAAGCGACGGTCGAGGCTCCTTTGAAATTCATCTACGGAACAGGCATGATGCTTCCGGCATTCGAGAAAGCCTTGAACGGGCTGGAAGTAGGTGGCACGTTCAACTTCTCCATCGAGCCAGCCGAGGCTTATGGCGAATATAACGAGGAGCACGTATTGGATCTTCCGAAGAATATCTTCGAGGTGGACGGTAAATTCGACGCCGAGATGATCAAGGAAGGTAATACCGTACCGATGATGGATTCTAATGGCAACCGTATGAACGGCTCTGTATTGGAAGTGAAGGATGATATCGTGGTAATGGACTTCAACCATCCGTTGGCTGGCGAGACTTTGCATTTCAGCGGCGAGGTAATCGACGTACACGAACCGACAGCGGAAGAGATCGCAGCCTTCTCCGCTCCCGCAGGTGGATGTAGTTGCGGTTGCGACGATTGCGGTAGCGATTGTGGCGATAACCACGAGGGTGGTTGTGGTTGTGGTGGATGCCACTAAATAATGGGAAATTGAGAATTGAAAATTGAAAATTAGGAGAAGTGCCTAATCATCGGCTTTTGATTCTCAATTTTCAGTTTTCAATTTTCAATTAGACAAAACGGTGAATACTTTTGGTAATATTTATAGATTAACATCGTTCGGCGAATCGCACGGCCCCGGTATCGGCGGCGTGATCGACGGATGCCCAGCCGGGATCGAATTAGATACGGCATTCATCCAGCAAGAGCTGAACCGTCGTAAACCGGGACAATCCCGTATCACGACCCCCCGTAAAGAGGATGATGAGGTACAATTTCTTTCCGGCATCTACGAGGGAAAGACAACCGGTACGCCGATAGGTTTCATCATCTGGAACAAAAACCAACATTCCTCGGACTATGACAATATGAAAACGGTTTACCGTCCTTCCCATGCTGATTATACCTATCAAACGAAATATGGAATCCGTGATCCCCGTGGAGGTGGACGTTCGTCCGCCCGGGAAACGATCGCTCGTTGCGTGGCTGGGGCCATCGCTAAACTCGCCCTTAAGCAATACGGCATACAGATCCAAGCTTATACCTCGCAGGTCGGCCCGATCCAATTAGCGGGTAGTTACCAAGATTATGATTTAAGCTTGACGGAGGAGAGCGACGTACGTTGCCCGGACCCGAAGACCGCCTCAGAGATGGAAACCTTGATCGCCGAGGTCAAATCAAAAGGAGATACGATCGGCGGTATTATTACCTGTGTGGCGAAAGGGGTTCCCGTCGGATTGGGAGAGCCTGTGTTCGGCAAGTTACATGCCGCGTTGGGACATGCGATGCTTACGATCAACGCCGTGAAGGGCTTCGAGTATGGAGACGGATTCAACGCCGCCTTCTTCCGCGGATCGGAAAGGAACGATCGCTTTTTCAATGATAACGGGCATATCAATACTCGTACCAATAATTCCGGCGGTATCCAAGGAGGGATCTCCAACGGACAAGATATTTATTTCCGGGTAGCCTTTAAATCGGTCGCTACGATCTTGATGGAACAAGAAACGGTTAACATGGAGGGAGAGGATACGATATTAAAGGCACGCGGACGTCATGATCCATGCGTATTGCCTCGTGCGGTACCTATCGTCGAGTCTATGACCGCCATGACTTTATTGGATTATTTATTGATCCAGAAGACACGGGAAAACTTTTAAGACTAATTCTATATGGCTTGGATTCTGTTAATTATAGCCGGATTATTCGAGATCGGCTGGCCGCTGGGCTTTAAATTAGCAAGTATGCATTCCAAATATTTTATTTGGTTTATAGGTTTATCGATCTTATCCATGGGCTTAAGCGGTTATTTCTTATATCTCGCCCAGAAAAGCATCCCGATCGGTACGGCTTATGTAATCTGGACCGGGATCGGGGCTATAGGGACTGTTCTTCTTGGAATCTTGTTTTTCCATGATTCCGCGAATATATTCAGATTATTGTTCTTATCCTTGATATTGATAGGGATCGTCGGCCTGAAATTAGTCCATTAATCCGGGAGAAAAACACCAGTATTCGCATAGCCTCACGGCAGTATCGGTGTGAACTTACGCCAGTATAGGCGTAGGGCTATGCGGATACCGGCGTTAAACGATGCGGTTATTCATGATGGTAAGGCTCGTTATTCAAGATCGTCATCGCCCGGTAAATCTGCTCGATAAAGATCAATCGGATCATCTGGTGGGAAAAAGTCATCTTGCTCAACGAGATCTTTTCCGATGCCGCCTTATACACGGCCTCACTAAAACCGTAAGGACCGCCCACCACAAATACCAAGCGTTTCGGGACCGTATGCATTTTCTTTTCCAGATAAGTAGAAAATTGCATGGAGGTGAACTCCTTCCCTTTCTCGTCCAGCAACACCAAATAATCGCCGGGCTGCAAAGCCTTTAAAATCAATTCGCCCTCTTTCTCCTTTTGCTGCGCCTCTGAGAGGTTCTTCACGTTCTTTATATCCGGTATGACTTCCATTTCAAAGGGTATATAATGCGTCAAGCGATTTTTATACTCATTGATAGCCTCCACAAAATAACCGGCATCCGTCTTACCAATCACAATCAGTCCAATCTTCATCTACTTACATTTACAGGTTTAGAAAGGCTAAGTTACAAGAAAAATACATACCTTTGCCACTAATTACTCAATAAAATAAAGAAAGCTTATGAAACGACTCTTACTTACATTCGCCTTGATATTCGCATTCGCATGTGCGCAGGCGGCGGATATTACCAGTATATCAAATGCTTTCAAGGCAGGAAATGCCTCCTCTCTATCCGGTGCTATGGATAAGGTGGTGGATGTAGCCTTGCCCGGTTCCTCTAAGAAATGTAACGGAAGTGAGGCCGTCTCTATGTTGTCCTCATTTTTCAGTTCGAATAAGCCTTCCGGATTCTCGGTCGTACATCATGCGGATAAAAAGGAAAGCGGTTTCCTTGTCGGAAAGCTTCCGACGTCTTCCGGTGAGTACCGTGTAAACATCACGTACCGTGCCGAAGGGAATACAGCGATTATACAATCAATCAGAATAGAATAAAAGATGGACAAACTTATTGACGACTTAATCAAATTAGCGTTTGCCGAGGATATTGGCGATGGTGATCATACCACCTTATGTTGCATCCCCGAGACAGCGATGGGGAAAAGCCAGCTGATCATCAAGGAAGATGGCGTATTGGCCGGCGTGGAAATGGCTAAACGTATCTTCCACGACTTCGATCCGGAACTAAAAATGACGGTCTTTATACAAGACGGAGCCGAAGTGAAAAAAGGGGATATAGCGTTCGTGGTGGAAGGTAAGATCCAATCCTTATTGCAGACCGAGCGGTTGATGCTGAACGTTATGCAACGCATGAGCGGTATCGCTACTACGACCCGTAAATACGCCAAGGCGTTGGAAGGCACCAAGACACACGTTTTGGATACTCGCAAGACAACTCCCGGTATGCGTATGATCGAGAAAGAGGCCGTACGTATCGGTGGCGGCATGAACCATCGCATCGGTTTGTTCGATATGATCTTATTGAAAGATAATCATGTGGATTTCGCCGGAGGCATCGAGCAGGCGATCACACGTGCGCAAAACTATCTGAAAGAGAAAGGAAAGAGCCTAAAGATCGAGATCGAGGTTCGTAACTTCGACGAGTTGGAACAAGCCATGAAAGTAGGCGGTATCGATCGTATCATGTTGGATAATTTCAATATCGAGAATACAAAAGAAGCGGTTCGCCGCATCAACGGACGTTTCGAGGTAGAGTCTTCCGGCGGTATCACGTTCGACACATTACGTGATTACGCGGAATGTGGCGTAGACTTCATCTCCGTAGGGGCTTTGACTCACTCCGTGAAGAGCTTGGATATGAGCTTCAAAGCCTGCTAAAACGAAAAACGATCATTCTATAAAAAAACAGCCTTGAGAAGATCAACTTCTTGAGGCTGTTTTTCTATATCTACCCTATTATCTTGATTCACTATCATTTCTGATAGAACTATTATCATTTTTAAAACATTGCCATTCCTTCCTTTCCCGTACTTTTAAGAACAAATTATTCAACCTAAAAATAGTATCATGAAAGAATTGAAAATGTTTATAGATGGCAGATTCATTGAGAATGAGTCTGGGAAATGGATCAAGGTATTGAATCCTTCTACCGAAGAGGTTATTTCACTGATGCCCGACGGGACGGTTGAAGATGCCAGAAAAGCGATCGATGCCGCAGAGAAAGCGCAGAATCAATGGGAAAGAACACCCTCTATAGAAAGGGCGGCTTATCTGACAAAGATAGCGGCAGGCATCCGTAAGAGAGAGAAGGAACTGACCGACATCATCGTCCGTGAAGGAGGCAAAACCCAAGGACTCGCCAATGTTGAAGTTCTTTTTACCGCGGATTATATGGATTACATGGCAGGCTGGGCCCGTCGGTACGAAGGGGAAATCATTCCCAGTGACCGCCCTCATGAAAACATTTTCTTATTTAAGAGACCGATTGGAGTAACGACAGGTATCCTACCTTGGAATTTCCCATTCTTTCTAGTCGCTCGTAAAGCCGCTCCGGCCTTGATCACCGGAAATACGATCGTGATAAAACCTAGCCAGCTTACGCCAGAGAACGCATACGTATTCGCACAGATCGTGGAGGAGGCAGGTTTGCCTGCCGGTGTTTTCAATCTGGTAAATGGACGGGGTAGCGTGATTGGGCATGAACTCGCGGCGAATCCGAAAGTAGGTATGGTTAGTCTGACTGGAAGCGTGGGAGCCGGACAACAAACCATGGCAGCTGCCGCTCCTAATATCACGAAAGTTTCTCTGGAGTTAGGAGGTAAAGCCCCGGCTATCGTGATGAAGGACGCAGATATCGATCTTGCTGTTAAGTCTATTATTGCCTCTCGTGTGATCAATACCGGACAGGTATGTAATTGTGCCGAACGGGTTTATGTAGACAAAGCGATAAAAGAGACCTTCATGGAAAAACTAGTCGCCGGCATGAAGCAGGTAAAAGTAGGAAATCCCAATGAGGTCGCGGATCTGGATATGGGACCGCTTATTGAAGCCAGCGCATTGGAGTCTATGGAGAAAAAAGTAGAGAGAGCGATCCAACAAGGTGCTAGGCTACTGTGTGGTGGCCATAGGATCGGTACAAAAGGATATTTCTTCGAACCGACCGTTTTGGATTGTGTTACACAGAAAATGGATATCATACAAGAAGAGACTTTTGGCCCCATACTGCCGGTTGTCGAATATTCAGATATCAACGACGCTATCGCATGGGCGAATGATTGCGAATATGGATTGACATCTTCCGTATATACACAAAACTTGGATAACGCATTCAAGGTAATGCGTTCCTTAAAATTCGGGGAGACTTATATTAACCGTGAGAATTTTGAGGCTATGCAAGGCTTCCACGCGGGATGGCGTAAATCCGGAATCGGTGGTGCGGACGGAAAACATGGACTTGAGGAGTATTTGCAAACTCAAGTGGTTTATCTTGAGACAAAGGAATAAAAATAAGACTAAAGATCCCTCTTCTTGGGATCTTTAGCATATCTACTTAATCTAACGTCAAATTAAATTCATCCCTCAAACGACCCAAGGTAGGATTTATCTTCATCAGCAACTCTAGCTTCTCCGTGGATGTATAAGCCAAATGCTTCTCATTTCCCTCTACGATCCGGACACGCATCTGGATACGGCTATTAGTAAGATGCTGGCGGAGAAATGGCAGGATATGGATCGCGTTATTGATCAATTCCTCTTGCTGCCCCGGGTTATGTACAGCTACCTCAAAATAATAATTCTCTTGCAAGGTAGGCTTGCAATTGATCATCGTATTCTTAAGATACACTTTCTTGTCAATCGTTGCGGCGTAATTATCCCATTCACGAACCAAGGAATCATTGTCAAAGGGAGTTACTACCTCCTTTACGTTCGTTGTCGCTTGTTGAACGGTTTGTTGCTTAGGCTTCTCCACTCCGATCTCCTTCATGGAGATTCCCATCGGACGAGCCGTTCTACGAACCGGATTAGGCGCTGTAGACGGAGGTGGCGCAGGAACCGAGCTCGGCATGTGCGTACTCATAACTTGTGGAGCACCGGCCGCTGCCGTAACTGAAGGAGCTTGAGGCGGCTGTTGAGGCTTCCCGCTATTCACCGCTTGAGAAGCTGGATTCGTCCCGGCGATCGGCTCAATCAGCGCTTTTTTTTTATCGTCGGCGGCTACCTGTGTTAATTGACAGAGCTGAATCAACGTCAATTCCAATAAAAGACGCTTATTGCGGCTGGCACGATAATTCAAATCACACGTATTCGCTAGCTCTATCGCCTTGAACAGAAGTTGATCCGGACAATGTTTCGCCATCTCCTTATATCGTTCACGTATAGAAGCCCCCACCTCGAATAGCACCAAGGTGGACTCATCCCGGCATACCAATAAATCCCGGAAATGCCCGGCCAAACCGGTTATGATATTCTGCCCGTCGAATCCTTTGCCTAATATCTCGTTCAAGATCAATAAAGATGCCCGCACATTGCCAGATAAGATCGCATCCGTCAGACGAAAATAATACTCATAATCCAGCACGTTCAAGTTATCGATAACCGCTTGATACGTGATATTGCCATTCGTGAAACTTACCACTTGGTCAAAGATAGACAAAGCGTCGCGCATACCTCCATCCGCTTTCTGGGCGATCACGTTCAAGGCTTCCGGTTCCGCTGTTACCCCCTCCTGCGAAGAGACATATTGCAGATGCTCCACCATGTCGGCGATGGATATACGGGAGAAATCATAGATCTGACAACGGGAAAGGATCGTGGGAAGCACCTTGTGCTTCTCGGTCGTAGCCAAGATAAAGAGAGCATGATGCGGAGGTTCCTCCAATGTCTTCAAGAATGCGTTGAAAGCGGCGGTCGTCAACATATGAACCTCGTCAATAATGAAGACTTTGTATTTACCGATTGGAGGCGGGATACGCACTTGGTCGATCAAGGTACGGATATCGTCCACCGAGTTATTCGAGGCGGCATCCAGTTCATGGATATTGTAAGAACGCTGCTCATTGAAAGCCCGGCACGACTCGCACGCATTGCAAGCCTCGCCATCCGCCGTCGGATTCAAGCAATTGATTGTCTTCGCAAAGATACGGGCACACGAGGTCTTTCCTACTCCACGAGGACCGCAAAACAGATAAGCATGCGCTAATTTGTTACTTTGTATCGCGTTTTTCAGCGTAGTGGAAAGAGACTTCTGCCCTACTACACTCCGGAAAGTGGACGGGCGATATTTTCTTGCCGATACAATATAATTATCCATTCTCTGCTTTTTATTGATAAGACAAAGATAAACAAAATAATTCATTATCTTCGCGAAAACGATGTTTCGATGTCACGCATAAAAGAGTTTTACATAAAGTATCTATCGTGGATCAACGCTTATTGGTTGGTTACCATCGTGTTCCTTATCGTCACCTTTACGGTGGGCGATAGCAGCCTGTATAAACGCTATACGTACGACGAGAAAATACGCGGCTTGGAGAAAGAGATCAAACATTATCAAAAGGAGATCGAGATCAACAGCAAGAAATTAAACGACCTGCATACGGACAAGGAGGGACTGGAACGTTTCGCCCGTGAAGAGTATTTTATGAAAAGGTCGAACGAGGATGTTTTTATTATCAAGGACAAATAAATGAATCAACAAATCAGATCGATTATTTTCGGCGTAGCGGGATTACTCGTATTAGCCGGTGCCGTATTGTTTCTTACTCATTGGGCTGTCGCCCCTTATTTATTCGCTGCCGGTGCGGCGGGTATAGCCGTTTGCTATCTGACCCTTCCGGTTAAGGACTTGGACTTTCGTCGCCGTCGGCTCCACCGTTTCAACGTATTCGCCGGACTTCTAATGATCGTATCTTCCGGCTTTATGTTCAACAACCGTACCGAGTGGATCCTTTGCTTGAGCGTAGCCGCTATCTTACAAGTATATACCGCTTTCGTTACTCCTAAAGAGTAATTGGCCGCAAAACGCAGTCTCGACCGATGAATATATACTGACCAGGCCAACGCAGTATATATTACTTTGCAGATACAGTATATCTTCTATAAAATCCCCGGTAAGTACCGTTAAAAAGGGTGTATCAAACGTTCCTTTGATACACCCTTTCTTTTATAAATTCTATTAATAGCTTACTTGGCCGGAGAGGAATAATTCTTATTCAAGTATTCCAGCAATTCGCCTGTGATATCATAGGAATCGCCAGCCAAAAGGATATTATCTCCTACCGTATTGCTGAATACCACTTGATAGCCCCTACCCAGATTGAAAGCCTTCAATTGAGAAACAACCGTATCGCGTAATTGCTCGTTCAACTTCTGCTGCTCTTGCATCAACTCTTGAGCCAATTGGTTATCTAAGTTCTGCAACTCTTGTTGCTTATTCAATAAACGTTGTTGCTCTTGCTCCGCCCTCTCACGGGTAAGGAAAGCGTTATTTTCTACCTTACGCTGGAAATCTTGCATCTCGCCTTGTAAACTACGGGCTTTCTGGGTGATGTTAGCACGGGAATTCTCTTGTTTCTTCAAGATGATCTCGTTCAGATCCTTGGAATAATTGTAATTAAGTAACAGGGAATCCACATTTACATAAGCGATCGGAAGTAAGGCCGTTGTGTCTCCCGCTGACGCGAATGTTCTTGTTACGCTTGATTCTTTCTTGCCGGAAAATTGCATAATATACAAGATTACGACAGCCACCGCTAGCACACCGTTAATAACGTAGTTAATGTTCTTCATAAAGTGCAATTTAAATCTTATTTTTTTATTCTTTTATTTCGTTCATGATGTCATAGAGCCCCTTTTGCTTAACCGCCATACGATCCATGGTCTTCGCGCAAAATATACCTTTCTTACCCAACGCCCTGTTTCCTTCGATATGCGTATTCGGGAACCTTCCTCCCTTTTTCAACAGCACTTTTATCGATAGCAACACGACGCTGATAACAAGAATTATGACCGTAAATAATAACGTTGTAAGCATTTTCTCTATATTTGTGGACGCAAATATAAGAGTTTAAGTGATTACTAAGTGTCTTTTTGGCATTTTATTCTACTTTTTTTCGAACTAAGCTCTTTCAGTTGCGGTTTTATTAACTTTAGAGTAACATCTATAATACATTGTAACATTATGAAGATTACTGATTTAAAGCCTACTATCGTATGGAAGTTCTTCCATCAAGTAACCCAAGTGCCTCGCCCCTCAAAAAAGGAAGGCAAAATGATTGAATTCCTAGAATCATTCGCGAAAGAGTACAAAATAGCTATCAAGAAAGATGAAGCCGGCAACCTTTTAATGTCAAAGCCTGCCACTCCGGGAATGGAGGATCGTCCGGTAGTCGTATTGCAGTCTCACATGGATATGGTTTGCGAGAAAAATAACGGTACGAAACACGATTTCGACAATGATCCGATCGAGACGATCGTCGACGGCGAATGGCTGCGTGCCAACGGCACTACTTTGGGAGCCGATAATGGTATCGGTGTAGCGGCCGAGTTGGCTTTGCTTGCCTCCGATGATATCCAACACGGTCCGATCGAATGTTTGTTCACGGTAGACGAAGAAACAGGTTTGACTGGAGCGAAAGCCTTGAAAGAAGGTTTCATGACCGGAGATATCTTGTTAAATCTCGATAGCGAGGACGAGGGAGAGATCTTTATGGGTTGCGCCGGAGGTAAAGACACACAAGCGACTTTCCATTACGAGCCAGTTCCTACGTCCGATAAGATGCAGTATTTCCGTATCGACGTGAAAGGGCTGAATGGCGGTCACTCCGGTGGCGAGATCCACAAAGGATTAGGCAATGCCAACAAGATCTTGGTTCGTTTCTTATTCTTATTGAAAAAGAAATATGATTTCGTTCTTTGCTCTATCGATGGAGGAAACTTACGTAACGCAATCGCTCGCGAGGCACACGCCGTGCTCGGCTTGCATCCGGAAAATAAGGAGGATGTACGTATCTTGCTGAACCATTTCGCCGCCGACGTTGAAAATGAGTTGAAACATGTAGATCCGAACGTTCAGTTAGCGATGGAGTCCACGGATCGTCCGGAGTATCATATCGACAATGCCACCGCCGAGAAATTAATCTACGCCTTGCACGCTTGTCCGCACGGCGTAATCGGTATGAGCCACGATATAGAAGGCTTGGTAGAGACTTCTACCAACCTTGCTTCCGTAAAGATGAAAGAAGGCAATACGATCTTGATCGGTACCAGCCAGCGTAGCTCTATCGAATCATGCAAGATCGCTATCGCCAATACGGTAGCCTCCACGTTCCTATTGGCTGGAGCAGATGTAAAACATGGCGACGGCTATCCGGGATGGGCCCCGAACCCCGACTCTAAGATCTTGAAGATCGCACAGGAGACTTACAAACGCCTATTCAACAAAGACGCCAAGATCATGGCCATCCACGCCGGATTAGAGTGCGGTTTGTTCTTGGAAAAATATCCGAAACTGGATATGATCTCTTTCGGGCCTACTTTGCGTGACGTACATTCACCCAACGAGCGTATCGAGATCGCTACGGTCGGTTTATGGTGGAGCCACCTTCTTGAATTATTAAAGAGCATCCCCGCAAAATAAACCAACGTTTTTTGCGTTATAAGAAGAGGAAAGACACGATAACCGTGTCTATCCTCTTTTTTTATGTTAATGTCTTGCAACTTTTTTATGATAATTTTGTTTATCTATTGAAACAAGAACACAAGATATTTACAGTTAACATTTACGAAAATGAAAAGATTAACGATAACGCTATTTATACTCGCGACGCTTCTGTTGAACATGCTTCCGGCATGCGACGGTTTGGATGATCATTATTCCACCAACCCGACTTACCGGCTAAGCTTCTCGACAGACACGCTCGCTTTTGACACGATCTTCAGTACGATCGGTTCTACCACTCGTCAATTTATGATCTACAATAAAAATAGTGAACCTCTGAGCATTGAGTCCATCATGCTGGCCAGTGGAGAGGCTACCGGCTTCCGCATGAATGTGGATGGACGCAAAGGTAGCTCATTTAATAATGTAGGGATACTCGCCAACGACAGCATGTATGTATTCGTGGAAGTAACGGTCGATCCGAATGGGGGCAATCAACCTCTGTTGATACAGGATTCCGTACTTTTCACCGTGAATGGCATCCGTCAATCCGTATTATTGGAAGCCTATGGGCAGGATGTTAATCTTTACAAAGGCGGTGTTACGATTACAAAAGATTCTATCCTCACGGCTAATCGTCCTTATTTGATCTACGATAGTTTGGTTATCGCTAAAGGGGTTTCATTGAATATCGAGAAGGGGGCTACTTTCTATATGCATGATAAAGCGAGCCTGATCGTTCACGGCTCCATGAACGCTTTAGGCACCTTGGATGAGCCTATCACTTTCCGAGGCGACCGTTTGGATTATATACTAAATGATATATTACCGTATGACCGGACTCCCGGACAATGGGGAGGCATTACCTTTAAGGCGGATAGCTACGGGAATGTCTGGGATAATGTAATCGTACGTAATGGTACCTCCGGTGTATATTGCGAGCCTTCCACCCCGGACCGGCCAAAGATCAAGATAAACAACTCACAGATCACGAATATGGGGAGCGATCTATTCTTCGCCATCAATTGTGATGTTATCGCTACAAATACGGAATTCAGCAATGCCGGAGGAAGTGTACTCACTTTAGTCGGTGGTAAATATTACTTCGCTCACTGTACGATGGCTAATTACATGAGTTTAACCAAAAGGGAAATGGCCAGCGAGACTGTTCCTTTGGATAGTAAATGCCTGTACTTGCTCAATAACGTAACAGTAGACGGAAATGGCCCGTATCCTATCACGCAAGCTTATTTTGACAATTGCACTATCGATGGAAGTTACGATGTCGAATTAAAAGCAGATGGCAGTACAGATTTCGATTATCGGTTCAATCACTGTGCGCTTAAAGCCAAAGAATCCTCCAGCGATCACTTCAAGGAGGTCTTGTTTATCAAAAAGACTCCTTCCTATCGGAAAGTAGGAGGCAAGCAAAATAAATACACCTATGATTTCCGGCCAGATTCCGTATCGACTACCGGAGTCGGAAAAGCAGATCCCGAGATAACGAAGAATTATCCGATCGATCGTTACGGTGTCAACCGGCTAACCAGTTCGAACGGCCCGACCATAGGAGCCTACGAGTTTGTTCAGGAAGAGACCGAAGATTCAAACGAATAAGAATACATTACATATTAACAATTAATCAAAGCTTTAACTATGAAGATTTTTATGTTTTTTCTTTTATTCTTTGCCTCCCCTCCGTTATTTGCCCAAGCTACGTTCAAGGTCATGACCTATAATGTGGAGAACTTTTTCGACACAAGGGATAATCCAACCAAGAATGACGATGAATTTCTACCTTCCGGCAACCGGTACTGGACACAAAGCCGCTACTATCATAAGCTACAACAAATAGCGAAAGTAATAAGCGCTGCCGGGGAATGGAGCACACCGGCCTTAATAGCTCTTTGCGAAGTCGAGAATGACTCCGTCCTGTCTCATCTTACCCGTCGCACACCGCTCCGCTGGCAGGATTACCGATATATTATCACTCAAAGCCCCGATCCCAGAGGTATTAATATCGCTCTTCTTTATCAACGAGATCAATTCTTTTATTTACGACATGAATCCATTCCAATTCGTTTTTCCGGGAACAAACACAAATTAACCCGAGATATCCTACACGTATATGGAAAGATCATAACAGGCGATACCTTAGACGTTTTCGTGTGTCATTTCCCCTCCCGCTATGGAGGAGAAAAAGAAAGTGAAAAGGATCGTTTTGACGCGGCCCGCACTTTACGGGGATCTAGCGATTCCCTGTTACTGATACGAGAAAAACCGCAGATACTCATTATGGGAGACTTCAATGATACCCCTCAAGACAGAAGTATTTCCGAGATATTCGCTGCCCAAGCCTTTCCTGAAAATACGCAGATCACAGATTCCACATCTTGTACCTATTATAATTTGTTCGCAAGCCCCTATATAACTCAATTCCCGGGTAGTCATAAATACCAAGGCGAATGGAGCCAACTCGATCAAATAATCGTAAACCGGGATCTCATCACGCAAGAGTCTTCCATGCATATCATTCCGGAAAGCATCCACATATTCGCTCCCGATTTTTTATTGACTAAGGATAAAACATGGCGGGGGGTACGTCCTTTTCGAACCTATTACGGCTTTAAATATGAGGGCGGTTTTAGTGACCACCTGCCATTAGTCATCGATTTCCAAATATGCCCGTAAAAACACGTACGTGTTTTCCATAGACACAAAAAACACTATCTTTGTATCACAAAATACGTAATACCTATGAATATTAGATCCATATATCTAGCCGGTCTATTCGCGATCATCGGCTCCCACATAATCAACACAAACGCCCAGCAACTTAGGAATCCTTTCGATTTCCCGATCTTACTGAGCGGGAACTTCGGTGAGTTAAGAAGCAATCATTTCCATTCCGGAATAGACTTCAAGACACAAGGGGTAGAAGGTAAACCCGTACATACAGTACAAGAAGGATACGTATCACGTATATCCGTAAGTCCATGGGGCTACGGTAACGGGCTTTACATCACACACCCGGATGGAACGACCACCGTATACGGCCATCTACAAAAATTCTCGAAGAAAATAGCGAATTATGTAAAAGAGCAACAATACGCACAAGAAAGTTTCAATGTAAATCTCTTCCTTACGCCGGATTTGCTTCCTGTCGAGAAAAATGAAGTCGTAGCGTTAAGCGGCAATACCGGAAGCTCTGGTGGACCTCATCTCCATTTTGAGATACGAGACACCGAGACCGAGGAAGTCATGGACCCCTTGGATTATTTCTCGGATCGGATAACCGATACCCGTCCTCCTAAAATCCAAGGAATACAGATCGTCCCCATCGAAGGAAAAGGCGTAGTAAACGGCAAAAGCAAGAAGCTTGAGATAAAACCCGTCACGGCGAAAAACGGGAAACAGACAATCACTGGAAAAATCGAGGCATGGGGAGAAATAGGGCTCGCTGTAAAAGCCTATGATTATATGGATAATACGACTAACATTTATGGCGTACGAGAAATCACGCTCACGGCGGACAGCCAAGTGATTTTCCATAGTAATCTCGATAGGTTCGCATTTGACGAGACCCGTTATCTGAACACATTCACAGATTACGAAGAATGGAAAGATCATCGCTCTTTCTATATGCGTAGTTTCATCGAGCCGGGAAACCGTCTACGCTTCCTTGAAAGCGTAAACCGGGGAATCTTGCGTATAGATGAACCTCGTACCTATCATTTGACGTATACACTTGCTGACGCTTTCGGCAATGCCACCCGTTTATCCATCTGGATCGAGGGAAAGAAACAAGAGATCCCCCAGATCGATACGACTCATACAGAATTATTCCATTGGGGTGGCGAGAATAGGTTCGGCGCTAAAGGTATCCGTCTCGTCCTGCCTAAAGGTAATCTATATAATGACCTCTACTTCCGCTATTCGGTGAAAGAAGATAGTACCTCATTATCAGCCACCCACATATTGCACGATAAGCCAATCCCTTTGCATGGAACGGCCCAGTTATCACTATTCTTGCAAAGCGATACGCTTGAGAATAAACAACAATATGGTGTGGTTCGCTTACAAAACGGACGTGCCTCTTGGATGGGCGGTACATACCGTAATGGCTGGATCGACGCAAATATCAAGGAATTGGGCAGTTATAAGATACAACAAGATACAAAGGCTCCGGTTATCACGCCGATCAACCAACAGACGTGGATCAACAAACAGAACTTCATATTCCGTTTGTCCGATAACTTAAGCGGGGTACAAACCTACCGGGGAGAAATAGACGGGCAGTTTGTCTTATTCGAGATGAATAATAAATCGGTTATTACCTATCGCTTCGATAAAGAGAGGTTGCAAAGAGGCAAGCATGAACTTAAATTAATCGTAACGGATGCTTGCGGAAATGAGTCGATTTATACACATCCGTTTACTTGGTAGGACGATTTATCGTATTTTTTAGGCAAAATATAAGTCCTTTGATTGCTTTACTTTAAGAAATTCGTATATTTGTTTCTTGTATATTTATCGTATTGAGTAGATTGCTCAACAATAAACACAATAATATTATAAACATGGAAAACAACGACTTATTAGAAATGGTAAGAAGTAAGGCACAAGGATGGCTTACGAAAAGTTATGATGCGGAAACTCGTGCTCAAGTTCAAGCGTTACTTGACAACGAAGATTCTACTGAGTTAATCGAGTGTTTTTATAAAGACCTAGAATTCGGAACAGGTGGATTGCGCGGAATCATGGGGGTAGGTTCAAATCGTATGAATATATATACGGTTGGTGCGGCCACCCAAGGTTTATCCAACTATCTGAAAAAGGAATTTGCGGATTTAGAACAGATAAAGGTTGTCATCGGCCACGATTGCCGTAACAACAGCCGTAAGTTCGCGGAAATATCAGCCGATATCTTCTCCGCTAACGGTATCAAGGTTTATTTATTCGAAGACCTGCGTCCGACTCCGGAAATGTCATTCGCTATCCGTAAACTGGGATGCCAGAGCGGTATCATCTTGACGGCTTCTCACAATCCGAAAGAATACAACGGATACAAGGCTTATTGGGATGATGGCGCACAAATGATCGCCCCGCACGATAAGAATACGATCGCCGAGGTTAACAAGATCCGTAACGCTAGCGAGATTAAATTCAAAGGAAATAAAGAATTGATCGAGATCATCGGACAAGCGATCGATGATGAATATATCAAGGAATTAACAACGATTTCTTTGTCTCCGGAGGCTATTTCCCGTCATAAGGACATGAAGATCGTGTATACTCCAATTCACGGAACAGGTGTTAAATTGGTTCCTGCCGCTTTGAAAGCTTACGGATTCACGAACATTATCCATGTACCGGAACAAGATGTTGTTAGCGGTGATTTCCCGACGGTTATCTCTCCGAACCCGGAAGAGCCGGCTGCTTTAGCTATGGCTGTAGAGAAAGCAAAAGAGACTGACGCTGAATTGGTAATGGCTTCCGATCCGGACGCAGACCGTGTAGGTGCCGCCGTTAAGAATAACGAAGGCGAATGGGTACTTTTGAATGGTAACCAAACCGCTTTGATGTTCGTTTACTATTTAATCACCCGCTGGAAAGAGTTAGGTAAGATCAATGGTAAAGAATATATCGTAAAGACAATCGTTACGACAGAGACGATCAAGACGATCGCCGAGCGTAATGGCGTAGAAATGTACGATGTTTATACAGGCTTCAAATGGATCGCTAACGTTATGCGTGAGAACGAAGGCAAGAAAAACTATATTGGTGGTGGCGAGGAAAGCTACGGATTCCTTTGCGAGGATTTCGTTCGCGATAAAGACGCTGTTTCCGCTTGCGTTATCTTAGCCGAGATCGCAGCTTGGGCAAAAGATCAAGGTTTGAGTTTGTATCAATTGCTTCAGAAGATTTACGTGGAATACGGCTTCTCTAAGGAGAAAGGTATCTCTGTCGTGAAGAAAGGCAAGAGTGGAGCGGAAGAGATCGAGGCTATGATGAAAAAGTTCCGCGAGAACCCATTGACAGAGATCGCAGGCTCTAAGGTAACTTATTTCTACGATTACTCTACATTGAAAGGTAAGGACTATGCAGAGAACGAAACCGTTACATTAGATATGCCTACTACCTCTAATGTGCTTCAATACTTCACGGAAGATAATACGAAAGTATCTATCCGTCCTTCCGGAACAGAACCGAAGATCAAATTCTATTGCGAGGTTCACTCCAAGGTAAAGAGTATCGATGAATTGCCGGAGGCAGAGAAAGCGGCAGAAGAAAAGATCAATCAGATCAAGGCTTCTTTAGGGATCTAATCGAACTTAATTATTACATATAGAGGCAAGGGCGAGAATCGTTCTTGCCTCTTTTTATTCTATCAGATCAAATCAGACTTACTGAAACAAAACGGCAACAAGGCCGTCGCGCTCGGAACGAGATACGCTTCCTCTTTTCCACAAAGAAGGACTTTCATAGGTTTGTTATAACGTTGCTCGGTTTCCAACATCACTTGCCGGCAGGCACCACAAGGCGTGATAAGATCCACACGTTCCCCATCCTTCATAGCCGCAATCGCCAAAATCTGAACTGCCGCATCCGGATAACGTGCTCCCGCATAAAATAAGGTGGTCCGCTCCGCGCAAAGCCCAGACGGATAGGCTGCGTTTTCCTGATTATTTCCGGAAAGTATCTCCCCATTCTCCAATAGAACCGCCGCTCCCACAT
Source organism: Parabacteroides sp. AM17-47 (assembly GCF_003434625.1). NCBI lineage: Bacteria > Pseudomonadati > Bacteroidota > Bacteroidia > Bacteroidales > Tannerellaceae > Parabacteroides > Parabacteroides sp. AM17-47. The sequence continues at coordinate 57,219 of NZ_QTLI01000025.1, read as the reverse complement.
GAAACTTGGAATAAGGAGCATAAGCTTTTTTCGAGGCTTCAAAAGCGGCCTCGTACAATTGCCTATATATATTGTCCAATTCTCCTACCGCATAGACCTCTACCCGGGTCTCTAATTTCAATTCTTTCATTTTCTTGATTGTTTTAATGTTTTGAAAGAAACATAACTATAATTCTTATAGGCTATAAATATAAAAAGAATATATTAATTTCGCACCCACATCATAGAATATACCTTAATATAGAACAAAGACATATGCATTCAATGCTTCTTACATCCGATAAAGACCCGATGGGCGCCGCTATCATCGATTATCTCGCACATGGAAAAGCGAGCAAACTCCGTGTATTCTCCTCCATGTTCGATGAAGATGAGATTCCCGTGAATCAATTATTCCGGACTTTCCAAGAAATGCCCTCCTTGGAACAGAAAGCCCTTCAACTCAGTACAGGTAAAATATTGGATGTTGGTGCCGGAAGTGGATGCCACACCTTGGCTTTACAGGAAATGGGTAAAGAGGTTACCGCTATCGACATATCCCCTCTTTCCATAGAGGCCATGAACAAACGGGGCGTAAAAGACGCCCGCTTACAGAATTTTTTTGACAGGAGCTTAACCGGACCATTCGATACCATTCTTCTCTTAATGAACGGTTCCGGGATTATCGGTAAACTGGAAAATCTCCCGGCTTTCTTTCACCGCTTAAAAGAGGTTCTAGCCCGGGACGGACAGCTTTTACTTGACTCTAGCGACTTAAGTTATTTATTTGAAGATGAAGACGGGAATCTGGATATCGCCCCCGAGGATGATTATTTCGGAGAGATCGATTTCCGCATGCAATATAAAAGTATCAAAGGGGATTCATTTGATTGGTTATATATAGATTTCAACACGCTGAATCTATACGCAAGGCAAGCCGGCTTTAAAGCGGAAAAAATAGAAGATGGGGAGCATTACGATTATCTAGCCCGTATCTCCTATTTTTAACCCATCAATTCCCAATAGATATGTATTTTCTTTTATATATTTGTCCGGTAAAATCGGATCGAAAAGAACAGTTATGCGTTTATCCCTTCATTTTTTAGGTATATTATTATTGTCCCTCGCCTGTTTAAGCGCAGGGGCAGAAAGCCAGCGGAAGCTGACTTCCTATCAAAAATACATCAGTAAATACAGTGATTTGGCGATTCAACACCAAAAGAAATATCGCATTCCGGCAAGTATCACCTTAGCGCAAGGATTACTGGAATCCGGAGCTGGGCAAAGCGACTTGGCCAGACGCTCCAACAATCACTTCGGTATCAAATGCCATTCGGACTGGCGAGGCGGCAGGGTCTATCACGACGACGACCTGCGGGGAGAGTGCTTCCGGAAATACAAACGAGTAGAGGATTCTTATGATGACCATTCCCGCTTCCTCGCCGAACGCTCCCGCTACGAACGCCTGTTCAAATTAAACATCAAGGATTACAAAGGCTGGGCCAAAGGACTACAAAAATGCGGTTACGCCACCGATCGTGCTTACGCAAATAAATTAATCAAGGTTATCGAAGATTATGAGTTATACCGCTTTGACTCCGGTAAGGGAACAAAGAAGACCTCTACCAAGAAGCAAAATCTTCCGGTGTTCAATTATCAAGTCTATCGTACCCACGGTTTGATCTATGTATACGCTAAGGATAACGACAGTTTCGACCAGATCGCCCGAAGCATGGGATTCAAGGCCAAGCAGTTGATGAAATTCAACGAGGTGCCCGAGGACTTCCCGTTGCAGGAAGGCGATATCGTATATCTGGAAAAGAAAAAGAAGAAAGCGGACAAGCCGAATTACGACCACGTGGTACAAGTCGGAGAGTCTATGCACAGTATCGCGCAGATGTACGGAATCCAGATCAAGAGTCTGTATAAAATGAATAAAAAAGACAAAGATTACATCCCGGAGGAAGGAGATGTCTTAAAACTTAGATAAGTAACATAAAAAAGTATTACCTTTGCGGTTCAAATAATATAGTACAATGAGTGATCAACGTTATAACCTGCGAGGCGTTTCCGCTTCAAAAGAAGATGTTCACAACGCGATAAAGAACATCGATAAGGGAATTTTTCCGAAAGCGTTCTGTAAGATCATCCCCGATATCTTAGGCGGTGATCCTGAATATTGTAATATTATGCATGCGGATGGCGCCGGTACCAAATCGTCCTTGGCGTATATGTACTGGAAAGAGACCGGAGATCTTTCGGTGTGGAAAGGTATCGCCCAAGACGCTCTTATCATGAATATCGACGACCTGCTTTGTGTAGGTGCCGTAGACAATATCTTGGTCTCTTCTACAATTGGACGTAACAAGCTGTTGGTTCCGGGCGAGGTGATCTCGGCGATCATCAATGGAACAGATGAGTTGCTGGCAGAGTTACGTGAGATGGGCGTTGGTTGCTATGCGACAGGTGGCGAGACCGCAGACGTTGGCGACTTAGTTCGTACCATCATCGTAGATAGTACAGTCACTTGCCGCATGAAACGTTCGGACGTAATCGACAATAAGAATATCCAAGGAGGAGACGTGATCGTAGGTCTGGCATCTTCCGGACAAGCCACTTACGAGAAAGAATACAATGGAGGTATGGGTAGTAACGGTCTGACCTCTGCCCGCCATGATGTCTTCTCCAAGTATTTAGCGCAGAAATATCCGGAAAGCTACGATGCCGCCGTTCCCGAAGAATTGGTTTACTCCGGAGGATTGAAACTTACGGATAAGATCGAGGAATTAGGGATCGACGCCGGAAAGATGGTGCTTTCGCCGACACGTACCTATGCGCCGGTAATTAAGGTATTGCTTGATAAACTACGCTCCCAGATCCATGGCATGGTACATTGTTCGGGAGGGGCTCAGACAAAAGTTATGCACTTCGTAGAGAACAAGCGTGTAACCAAGGACAATCTCTTCCCTATCCCACCGTTATTCCGCACGATTCAGGAGCAGAGTGGTACGGACTGGAGCGAGATGTACAAGGTATTCAATATGGGACACCGGATGGAGATCTACATCGCTCCCGAGCATGCGGAAGAAGTAATCAGCATCTCAAAAAGCTTTGGTATTGATGCGCAAATCGTGGGTTTCGTAGAGGAAGCTGATAAAAATGAATTGATTATCGAAAGCGAGAAAGGTCGCTTCACCTATTAATAAAGATAAATGGCCGAAAATAGTTTACTTGGTAAATTAGACGGATTAGTGAGCCGTTTCGAGGAAGTCGGTACGCTTATTACCGACCCGGCGGTGATCGCCGACATGAAACGGTTCGTAAAACTGAACAAAGAGTACCGTGATTTGGAGAAAATCGTGGGAGCTCGTTCGGAATACGTGAAAGTATTGAACGGGATCGAGGAAGCGAAAGCCTTGCTTGAGTCCGAGCAAGATCCGGAAATGCGGGAAATGGCTCGTGAAGAGCTGGATACCTGCAACGAACGTATTCCCGCTTTGGAAGAAGAGATAAAATTATTGCTCGTTCCCGCTGATCCGCAAGACGACAAGAACGCGATCGTTGAGATACGAGGAGGAACGGGAGGTGACGAAGCCGCCCTTTTCGCCGGTGATCTATATCGTATGTACGTGAAGTATTGCGAACTGAAGGGATGGAAAATAAGCGTGTCTAGCTTTAGCGAAGGCTCATCCGGCGGCTTTAAGGAAATCATCTTCACGGTATCGGGCGAGAAAGTATACGGTACGTTGAAGTATGAGTCCGGTGTACACCGCGTACAGCGCGTACCGGCTACGGAGACGCAAGGACGTGTACATACCTCCGCCGCCACGGTCGCCGTATTGCCTGAGGCGGATGAATTTGATGTTGAGATTAATGAAGGGGAGATTAAATGGGATACCTTCCGCTCCGGTGGTGCCGGTGGTCAGAACGTAAACAAGGTGGAATCAGGTGTTCGCCTGCGTTATGTCTGGAAGAACCCCATTACAGGTGTGAGTGAGGAAATCTTGATCGAATGTACGGAGACACGAGACCAACCGAAGAACAAAGAAAGGGCGCTTACCCGTCTTCGTTCGTTTATTTATGACAAGGAACACCAGAAATACTTGGACGATATCGCCAGCAAGCGTAAGACCATGGTATCTACCGGTGACCGCTCCGCGAAGATCCGTACGTACAATTACCCGCAAGGGCGTATCACGGATCACCGTATCAATTACACGATCTATAATCTTTCAGCCTTTATGGACGGCGAAATTCAAGATTGCTTGGATCACCTGATCGTAGCGGAGAACGCTGAGCGATTGAAAGAGTCTGAATTGTAAACACATCCAATCATTTCATACTGAAAAGAAAATGAACAAACAACAGCTATTCGAGAATATTAAAAAGAAACAATCCTTCCTTTGTGTCGGATTAGATACAGATATAAAAAAGATCCCGCAACATCTATTGTCGGAAGAAGATCCTATTTTCGCGTTCAATAAAGCGATCATCGACGCTACCGCCGATTATTGTGTCGCTTACAAGCCGAATCTGGCTTTTTACGAGAGCCTTGGTACAAAGGGCATGATGGCTTTTGAGAAGACTGTGGCTTACTTACGGGAGAATTATCCCGATCAATTTATCATCGCCGACGCGAAACGTGGTGATATCGGAAATACCTCCGAGATGTATGCCCGTTCTTTCTTCGATCATATCAAGGTAGATGCCGTAACGGTCGCTCCCTATATGGGCGAGGATAGCGTAAAACCATTCTTGATCTACCCGGAGGCTTGGGTAATCTTATTGGCCTTGACCTCCAATAAAGGCTCACATGATTTTCAAATGACGGAAGACGCGAATGGTGAACGTCTTTTCGAGAAAGTATTAAAGAAATCGCAAGAGTGGGCAACCGACGAGCAAATGATGTATGTAGTGGGCGCTACCCAAGGCAAGATGTTCCTTGATATTCGTAAACAGGCTCCGAATCATTTCTTGTTAGTCCCGGGCGTGGGCGCTCAAGGCGGAAGCTTGGCGGAAGTAGCTCAATACGGGATGAACGACCAATGCGGTCTTTTGGTAAATTCTTCCCGTGCGATTATTTACGCGGATAAGACGGAGGCTTTCGCCAACGTAGCCCGTGAGGCGGCACATGCCGTACAGAAAGAAATGGCCGGTTATCTACATGATAAGGGAATTATTCCCTGCAAAGCATAGGCTATATAAAGAATTTTCACCATTTTTGCAAACTAACTGTCTATAAACAGCGGACAGTCAACGAAGATACATATATAATTGAATAAGTAATGGAGTTTTCAGCCCAACAAATTGCCGGCTTCCTGAACGGAACGATTGAAGGAGATCCGAACGTTAAAGTCAGCAACTTCTCTAAAATAGAAGAAGGAAAGCCAGGTACATTGACCTTTTTGGCGAATCTTAAATATGCGCATCATATTTATAATACCGAGGCAAGCATTGTTTTGGTGAATAATGATTTCAAACCGGAACAACCGATAAGAGCCACACTTGTAAAAGTAGAGAACGCTTATGCGGCGCTCGCGATGTTATTAAATTTGGTAGAGCAATCGAAGAGCAAAAAGAAGGGGGTTGATTCTACCGCTTTTATCGCCGCTTCCGCGACCGTGAGCGACGATTGTTATGTCGGTAACTTCGCCTACATCGGAGAAGGCGTAAAAATGGGTAAGAACTGTATGGTATACCCGCACGCTTATATCGGTGATCACGTGACGGTAGGAGATAACTGCGTATTCTATCCGCATGCCACCGTTTACGAGAATTGTACGATCGGCAATAATTGTATCCTTCATGCCGGTAGCGTAGTCGGGGCTGACGGTTTCGGATTCGCTCCCGAAGGTGAGACTTACAAGAAAATCCCGCAATTAGGCAACGTTATTATCGAGGATGATGTAGAGATCGGAGCCAATACGACAATTGACCGTGCGGTGATGGATTCTACGATCATTCGCCGAGGCGTTAAGCTGGACAATCTCGTACAAATCGCTCATAACGTGGAGGTAGGCGAGAATACCGTGATGGCGGCGCAAGTCGGCATCGCCGGTTCCGTAAAAGTAGGAAAGCATTGTATGTTTGGCGGACAAGTTGGTTTGGCCGGACATATCCATGTGGCGGACCACGTCGTATTCGGAGCTCAGGCTGGCGTTATCAGCGACGTGAAGGAAGCGACGACATTGCTCGGGGCGCCGGCGATCAACGCTAAGAACTTCATGCGTTCCAGCGCGATCTTCAACCGTCTTCCGGATATATACCGCTCGCTGGGGCAAATGCAACGGGAGATCGAACAACTCAAGAAAGAAATTAATAAACAATAAAGACCTATGCAAAAACAGAAAACGCTTGCGGCAAGTTTCTCCTTGAAAGGAAAAGGGTTGCATACCGGATTAGATATAGAGATTACGTTTAATCCCGCACCCGAGAACCATGGATACAAGATCAAACGTGTCGATATGGAAGGCCAACCGACGATTGACGCCTTGGCCGAGAACGTGGTTAATACACAACGGGGTACGGTGCTTAGCAAGAATGGCGTTCAAGTAAGTACGATCGAGCACGCGATGGCGGCTTTATACGCTTATGAGATCGATAACTGCTTGATCGAGGTAAACGCACCCGAGTTTCCGATCCTAGACGGAAGTTCTCGCTTCTTCTCCGAGGAAATCCAAAAGACAGGGGTTGTTGAGCAAAACGCTCCGAAGGATTATTATATCGTAAAGCACAAGATCGAGGTAAAAGATGAGGAAACCGGTTCTTCGTTGATCATCCTTCCGGATGATAAGTTCAGCGTGAACGTATTGATCTCATTCGATTCGCCCGTGCTTTCCAACCAATTCGCCACGTTAAACGATCTCAGCGAATTCCCGACAGAATTGGCGGCTTCACGTACGTTCGTATTCGTACGCGAAGTGGAGATGTTGCTCAACCACAACTTGATCAAGGGTGGCGATTTAGACAACGCGATCGTTATCTACGACCAAAAGATACCGCAAGAATCTTTGGACAAATTGGCAGATATGCTGAACATCCCTCACAAGAACGTGCAGGAATTAGGCTATATCAATAACAAGCCGCTTGTATTCGATAACGAACCGGCACGTCATAAATTGATCGACGTGATCGGAGATATCGCCTTGATCGGTAAGCCGATCCGCGGACGTGTGATCGCTACCCGTCCGGGACATAAGATCAATAACCAGTTAGCTCGTATGATCCGCAAGGATATCAAGATGAACGAGGTGCAAGCCCCGGTATACGATCCGAACCGTGAGCCGGTGATGGATATCAACCGTATCCGTGAATTATTGCCGCACCGCTATCCGTTCTTATTGGTTGACAAGATTATCGAGGTTGGCGGGAACTATATCGTAGGCGTAAAGAACATCACGACCAACGAACCGTTCTTCCAAGGGCATTTCCCTCAGGAGCCGGTCATGCCGGGAGTTCTACAGGTTGAGGCTATGGCACAAACAGGTGGTTTGCTAGTCTTGAATTCCGTAGATGAGCCAGAGCGTTATTCTACCTACTTCATGAAAATAGATGGCGTGAAATTCCGCCAAAAAGTCGTTCCGGGCGATACGTTGATCTTACGTCTGGAATTATTGGCACCGATTCGCCGCGGGATCTCTACCATGAAAGGGTATGTATTCGTTGGTGATAAATTGGTTAGTGAAGCCGAGTTCATGGCTCAGATTGTAAAAAACAAATAATAAGATAAAGTACGATAATGAATATATCTCCTCTAGCAGTCGTTCATCCAGAGGCCCAGATCGGCCAGAATGTAACTATCGATCCGTTTGCCGTGATTGAGAAAGATGTCGTAATCGGTGATAATTGCCGTATATATTCTCACGCCGTTATCTTGGATGGCGCACGGATTGGTAAAAATTGCAATATTTTCCCGGGAGCGGTCGTTGCCGGTATCCCTCAAGACATGAAATTCGCGGGAGAAACCACGACGGCGGAAATCGGAGATAACACGACGCTTCGCGAATGCGTGACGATCAACCGGGGTACCGCTTCCAAAGGTAAGACCGTGGTAGGCTGCGATTGCTTAATCATGGCTTATTCGCACGTGGCCCATGATTGCGTCTTAAAAGACCATATTATCATCGGTAACGCTTCGCAAATCGCCGGGGAGGTAGAGATTGATGATTTCGCTATCGTAAGCGGAGGTTCCTTGGTGCATCAGTTCACGCGTATATCCAAGCACGTGATGGTACAAGGCGGTTCTCGTATCGGAAAAGATATCCCCCCTTATACCTTGATCGGCCGTGATCCGATCGTTTATTGCGGTATCAATATCGTAGGTTTACGTCGCCGGGGATTCACGAATCAGCAGGTATTCTTGATTCAAGACATCTATCGCACGCTGTATACCCGAGGCTTGAATAATACGGAGGCGCTGAAAGCGATCGAGACCGAGTACGAGCCTAGCGAGGAACGGGATTTGATCCTCAATTTCATCAAGTCTTCCAGCCGGGGTATCGTAAGAGGTTCGATCGACGAATAAGCGACACAAACATCCGGACAACCAAAAACAAATCGGCGCAAATCCACATCTTACGATGAGGGGTTTGCGCCGATTCGCTATTTATGTCACCAAAAGGTTATTTATAGGGTAATTCCCGTGATCTGCCGGATCATTTCAAGATCGATCCCCATGGCTTTCATCTTCTTGGCGTTTTCTAGGTTCGCTTCCGCCTTACCTTCCGCCAGTCCTTCCATATGTCCTTCCATACGTGCCTCAAGCTTCGCCTAATCCTGGAGCCATGGTGTCAGGACGGATCGTTCCGTCCTTAAGGTAGTTCATCCATTCCTATTCAAGGTGACAACTGCCGCTAATATCTCAGCCTCAGGTTCAGAAGAAATCCCATACAGGGATCAGACGCACACCCTCTTTCATTATTTATAGCGACGTATATTGGGTATATCCATATTTTTACTACTTTTGAGGCGATAATAAAACTAAACGACTATGCTATTTAGATTTCTAATCCTATCAGATGAAGCAGATGACTTCAAGCGCGAGATCAAGATTGATTCCGAGTCTACTTTCTTGGATTTGCAAAACGCCATCCTCGACTCTGTAGGTTATACAAAGGATCAAATGACCTCTTTCTTCATATGTGACGATGACTGGAGTAAAAAGACAGAGATCACATTAGTGGAGATGGATACCTCTTCCGAGGAAGACAGCTATGTCATGGCCGATACTCAACTGGAAGAATTGTTGGAAGACGAGCACCAAAAACTACTTTTCGTTTTCGATTATATGACCGAACGTGCCTTCTTCATGGAACTTCGTGAGATCGTTCCGGGAAAAGACTTGGATGCTCCTATTTGCAGCAAATCGGTAGGTACGCCTCCCGCCCAAATAGTTTCTTTCGATGAGTTCGAGGCTAAGAACGGCAGTACGGACGTAGGAGAAGATTTTTACGGGGATTCCGAATACGATATGGACGAATTAGACAAAAGCGGCTTCGACGGTTTAGGCGAAGGCCCGATGGATAATCCTTACGACGACGAGCGCTTTTGATGAATTCCCTCGTTATATTACTTGGGCCGACAGGAGTCGGAAAGACCGAGTTAAGCCTCCAAGTGGCGGAACGTTTCGGCTCTCCGATTATCTCTTCCGACTCCCGTCAGCTCTATAAAGACCTTCCGATCGGCACGGCTGCCCCTACACCGGAACAAATGGCTCGTGTCAAGCATTATATGGTAGGCACTCTCTCGCTTACCGATTATTACAGCGCCAGCAACTTCGAGGAAGACGTGGTCTCCCTCCTATCCGAATTACATAAAACGATCCCGACCGTCGTAATGACCGGAGGCTCTATGATGTACATCGATGCCGTATGTAAAGGTATTGACGATATCCCGACAGTTACACCGGAGATCCGGGATGCCCTATACATGCAATTTGAAACCGAGGGACTAGCCCCTATCCTCGCTGAATTAAAAGAAGCAGACCCTGTCCATTATGAGGAAGTGGACCGGAATAATTATAAACGAGTGATCCATGCCGTAGAGATTTGCCGGATGACAGGCAAGCCTTACTCCTCCTTCCGCACGAACATTAAGAAAGAGCGTCCGTTCCGGATCATCAAAGTAGGGCTTAATAGAGATCGCGACGAATTATGCGACCGCATCAACCAACGTGTAGATCTAATGATGAGCGAAGGATTATTGGAAGAGGCTCGCCGGGCTTATCCCTTCCGTCATTTGAATTCCTTGAACACGGTAGGTTATAAAGAATTATTCAATTACTTCAGCGGAGAATGGACATTAGACCTCGCCGTGGAGAAAATCAAACGAAACTCCCGGGTCTACGCCCGGAAGCAAATGACTTGGTTTAAACGGGACCCAGAAATAACATGGTTCCATCCGGATGAGACCGAAGCTATATTTACACATCTGAGCCAACAGATCATATAGCGTTTTAACAATGCCCATTATAAGGTGTTTACAATGGGCATTATAAACATGCTTGAATAGGCATTGTAAGCATCTTACAATAGGCATCAAGGTTTTCCGCTGATTATCAAAGCCAAATGCAACGACTTTATTTCTTGAAAACCAGATAAACCGCCGCTACCAAGAATACGAAAGCAAGCGCATGGTTCCATTTAAACGACTCCCCCTTAAAAGCGATGGTACTGAAGGCCACGAATACCACCAACGTAATCACCTCTTGGATCACTTTCAATTGAATCAAGTTGAACGGTCCCCCGTTATCCCGGAAACCGATGCGATTCGCCGGTACTTGGAAACAATACTCAAAAAAAGCGAGAAACCAACTAAACAGGATTACGCCAAACAAAGGAAGATGCTCGAACCAGCTAAACTGTTGCTTCATCTTCAAATGACCATACCAAGCGCATGTCATAAAAATATTAGACACGATCAACAATAAAATTGTATAAACACTTTGCATATTATCTTATTTTTCGAGGTAAATAATCTTCTTGTATATTCGTCATGCTCCCCCAAAGGCTGTAACGAGCCTCCGGATTGATCGCTTCCAGACTTCTCAGCAGCTCTTTCATATCCGAACGACTGGAACCCGACTCATAAGGACAGTTCTTCAATTGTTTCCGGTACCCTTTCCATACGGCGACCTGAATCAACTCCCTCTCTTCCACCAGACACATCGGACGGATAATCTCCATATCAAACTTATCCATTCTCAACCGGGGAGGCATTGTTCCGAAAGCCCCTTGGTGGGTCAGGTTCATCAACAGTGTCTCTAGGATATCATCTTGATGATGCCCTAGCGCAATCTTATTGCATTTATGAGCCTTAGCGATCTCAAACAAAGCTTTCCGGCGAGTCCAAGAGCATAAAAAGCAGGGGGATTTGCGAGTGTCCGTAGAAGGATCGAAACTTGTCTCATGGACAATGAAAGGCAAATCATGCTCCTCTGCGCAACTTCTAAGATATTCCCGATCCGAACAATAAGGGATATTCGTCATCACGATATGTGCTACCACGACCTCAAACCGAGGACAATAGATTTTCGACCTGCGCCCCAGTAAATCCACCAAGGCCAAGGAATCTTTTCCTCCGGACAACCCGACCAAGATCCGGTCGCCATCATTGATCAAGCCATAGTCGAAAATCGCTCTCTTTACCTTATCCTCTATCTTGCGAAACAAACGTTCGTCCTCTGTCAATTTTGCCATATACTTCCTTTACGGGCGCAAAATTATATATTTATCTTTTCGATTTGTATGCCTCTACAAAAATATTCTTATCTTTGAAACTGCATAACTATATAATCTAGAATAGACAAAATGAAACGGTTATCCAAAAAGCTGCTTTATACGCTAGGAGTTACACTCCTATGCGGAGGAATGCAACTACATGCGCAAAGTCTTGATCAGGCAAAAAAATTATATAACGACGGGAAATACGCAGAAGCAAAACCTGTGTTCGAGAAACTAGTGAAACAAGCGCCAAGCAATGCCTCTTACAATCAATGGTATGGTGTTTGCTGTTTCGAGACCGGAGATTTAGCAGGAGCGGAGAAACATCTTAAGGTTGCCGTAAAGCGTAGGGTACAAGACGCTTATCGATACCTTGGAGAAGTATACTACCAGACCTATCGTTTTGACGAAGCCGAGGAGATGTTCGACGAATACATCACCCTCCTAACAAAAAAGAAACAAGATGTGGAGCCTTACCAGATCCGTATGGACTTGGCGAACAAAGCAAGCCGTATGCTTGATAAGGTAGAGAATGTCCAGATTATCGATAGCTTGGTCGTTGATAAAGATGATTTCTTATCAGCCTATACCTTAAGCGAGGAAAGCGGTACGTTGACCACTTACCAAGATTTCTTCCAGACTAACGATCCGGGCAACTCATCGGTATACATGAACCAGAAGGGGGATAAGATTTATTACGCCCACTCGACAGACGGTAACCACAATTGTCTTTTTACCCAATCCAAGCTCATGGATCAATGGGGAGACGAGAAACAGTTACCGATGAATATCAATAGTGACGCCGACGATGGGTATCCATTCGTGCTATCCGATGGCGTAACGATTTATTACGCATCCAAAGGGAACGGCTCTCTGGGCGGATATGATTTATTCGTCACTCGCTACAACATCAATTCCGATACTTATCTTACACCGGAGCAATTGGGCATGCCCTATAACTCCCCGTTTAACGATTATATGATGGTGATCGACGAAGCCAAGCAATTGGGATGGTTCGTTTCCGACCGCTATCAACCGGAAGGAAAAGTCTGCGTATACCTATTCATCCCGAATGACAACCGCGAGCGAGTAGATAGCGAGGATATCGAACTAAAACGTGCCCGGGCCTCTATTGCCTCGATCAAGGATTCATGGAAACCCGGATCGAATTACGAAGAGCTTATTCATTTAGCTCATACCGAGATTCCTTATGGACGTATAGAAATAAAGAAAGATTTCACGTTCCCGATCCATGATGATATCGTTTATTACACCTTAGACGATATCCAAAGTCCGGAAGCGAAGAACTACTACGAGAAAGTAGTTTCCATCCATAGACAGATCAAGGAGCTAAATGAGAAACTAGAGAGTTTACGAGCCAGCTACATCAAAGGGAATAAGGCGAAGCGAGAACAACTGAAGCCTACGATTCTTGATGCGGAAGAAAAGTTAAACAACCTGCTCGCTCAACCGGACGAATGGGAGAAAAAGGCACGTAACGCAGAGATCGTATACCTAAGAAACAACCATAAATAAGAAGAACTATGCTACTGGACATAGCCATCATCGTCTTCCTCATGGTAGCGGCCATCCTACTGATACTGGCTGAGATATTCCTTCTTCCGGGAATAACACTCGCGGGTATAGGCGGGGCTATTTTCGCTATCGGCGGAGTCGTTTTCGCTTATACGGTAGGTATATGGGTAGGGCATCTGACTTTATCCTTATCAATCATTACATTCGGAATAATCTTCGCTTGGTTATTGCGTTCCCGGTCTTTTAACAAGATCGCTTTAAAGACAGATATCGATTCCAAGCTGATATCCAGCAGGGATCTCGGAATAGAACCCGGAGACGAGGGGATCACGCTCTCACGCTTAGCCCCTATCGGCAAGGCCCGGATTAAAGGTATTAACGTGGAAGCGAAATCTCAAGACGAATTAATCGATGAGAACACGCCGATCGTAGTGATCAGGGTAGACAGTTACAACGTAATTGTCCGTCCTAAAGAAGAAACAAATATTCACGCTTAATTTTATATATATGGAAATAACCTTTTTGCCACTTATCCTATTGGGGGCCGCAGTACTTCTGCTGGCAATCTTTTTCTATTATGTGCCGTTCCTGTTATGGATCTCGGCCAAAGTATCGGGAGTCAATATCTCCTTGATCCAGTTATTCTTGATGCGTATCCGAAAGGTTCCTCCCTACATCATCACTCGTGCGATGATCGAAGCGCATAAGGCAGGAATAAAGACGCTTACACGCGACGAGCTGGAAGCGCACTATTTAGCGGGTGGACATGTCGAGAAAGTAGTGCATGCGCTGGTTTCCGCGTCAAAAGCGAATATCGACCTTCCTTTCCAGATGGCTACCGCTATCGACTTGGCCGGACGTGACGTATTCGAGGCTGTACAAATGTCGGTAAATCCGAAAGTGATCGATACCCCTCCGGTAACAGCGGTAGCAAAAGACGGAATCCAGTTAATCGCCAAGGCACGTGTCACCGTTCGTGCGAATATCAAGCAATTAGTGGGTGGTGCCGGAGAAGAGACGATCTTAGCCCGTGTAGGTGAAGGTATCGTATCTTCCATTGGTTCATCCGAAAGCCATAAGACCGTATTGGAAAATCCGGATTCCATCTCGAAATTAGTGCTTCGCAAAGGGCTTGACGCCGGAACAGCTTTCGAAATCCTTTCCATCGATATCGCCGATATCGATATAGGTAAGAACATCGGCGCTTTCTTGCAAATGGATCAAGCTCAAGCGGATAAGAATATCGCTCAGGCGAAAGCCGAGGAACGCCGTGCGATGGCTGTCGCCCTCGAGCAAGAGATGAAGGCGAAAGCACAAGAAGCCCGTGCCAAGGTGATCGAGGCAGAAGCGGAAGTTCCCAAGGCAATGGCAGACGCTTTCCGCACAGGAAACCTAGGCGTAATGGACTATTACAAGATGAAGAACATCGAGGCGGACACTTCTATGCGTGAAGCGATAGCTAAACCGGCCGGTACTCCATCAAAACCATTAAAGGACTAAAATAGTTATATACATGGAACTATCTCCAAGGGCAGGGTCGCACCTTGCCCTTTTATGATTAAAAGTAAACTTAATTAGCTGATCGAATATGAGAACAATCCCCGCTTCAGAATTAGCGATCCATTCAGATGGTAGTGTTTTCCACCTGCATTTAAAACCAGAACAACTCGCGGATCGTGTGGTACTTGTTGGTGATCCCGCACGAGTTACAACCGTCGCTTCCTATTTTGAGTCTCAGGAATGTGAGGTTTCCAGCCGGGAGTTTCATACCATCACGGGCCAATACAAGGGAAAACGTATCACGGTTGTATCCCATGGCATCGGTACAGATAATATTGATATCGTATTAAATGAGTTGGACGCTCTCGCTAATATTGACTTCTCAACCCGTACGATCAAGCCGGAATTCAAGCAACTTTCCCTAGTTCGTATCGGGACTTCCGGAGGGTTACAGCCATTTGTCCCGATTGGGACTTACGTAGCTGCGGAGAAATCGATCGGATTCGATGGAGTCATTTATTTCTACGCAAATAGTAATTCCGTTCGTGACGCAGACTTGGAATCTGAATTAATAAAACAGCTTGATTGGCGGCTTAGCGGCATATGGCCTTATGTCGTATCGGCAGATCCATCGTTGATCGAGCAAATCACCCGTAATGATATTATCCGGGGAACGACTATCGCGGCCAATGGCTTCTACGGGCCGCAAGGGCGCGAGCTCCGATTGCCCTTGACTGATCCGGAATTGAACCGGAAAATAGAGGCTTTCGAGTACAACGGGCGAAAGATTACGAACTTCGAGATGGAGAGCTCCTCTTTAGCTGGTCTGGCCGCTCTCATGGGACACCGGGCAATGACCGTATGTTGTATTATCGCCGGACGTGTGGATAATCATATGAATACGGATTATAAAGGTTCTTTGGAGGAACTGATTGAAACTGTATTAGACCGTATATAATAATATCAAGACTATGAAGTGGGATCATTCACTAATCGATACGTTGGAATGGGGGAATCAGATCTCCCATAAGGAAGATAAAATAAAGATAGCGGACCTTATCGCATCTAAAGTCGAAAACGGACAAGTCATAGGTGTTGGCTCCGGTTCTACCTCCTATCTAGCGTTGATTCGCATAGCCGAACGTATCCGGACGGAACGTCTTTCCATCTTGGCGATCCCCACTTCATTAGAAATCCGGATGACTTGCGCCCAGCTAGGCATTCCGGTTACCAGCCTGTTTTCCCACAAGCCGGACTGGACCTTCGATGGGGCTGATGAAGTAGATTCCCACTTTAACTTGATCAAAGGGCGTGGAGGCGCCATGTTCAAGGAAAAGCTATTAATCAGCTCCAGTCCGCAGACCTATATACTGGTCGATCCTTCCAAGAAAGTGGAGAGGCTGGGAGCTAAATTCCCGATCCCGATAGAGATTTTCCCGGAAGCTCTCACCTATGTAGAGGACAGACTCCAGCGTTTGAATCCCGGTGAGATAAAACTTCGTATGGGGCAAGGTAAGGATGGACCGATCATTACCGAGAATGGCAATATGATCCTAGACGTATGGATGGACTATATCCCTGAAAATACAGAATCCACTCTCAAGTCGATTACGGGCGTACTCGAGAGTGGACTCTTTATGAACTATAAGGTAGAAGTATTAGGGCTTACTTCATGAATCCTTGTTGTTTCAATACCTTCAAGAGTACCTCGGAGAAATGTTCACTATTTTTCTTCGTATAGCGTACGTCCGTAAAGACCTGCGCCAGTGTTTCCTTATTATTCTCCCTTACAAACTGCTTATTCACCTCTAATGCCTCTTTCTCACTATACAAGGCATCGATGGAAGCCGGAGTAAAGTCCGTATAAGTCTCGTTTTGTACCACAGCCGCCAATGGTAAACGTTCAACTTGAGCGGGTATAGGCTCTGCCGGATAACCCACCGTAACCGTAACGATCGGGACAACCAGACGGGGAAGAGAAAGCGCCTCAATGATCTGGTCCGCATTATAAGCCGTCGTACCCAGATAGCAAATGCCTAAGCCTTTTTCCTCAGCGGCATTGCAGAAACTCTGGGCGAACAACATCGCATCTATCGTCGAAGCGATAAACGTTTGTAAATTATCGAATCCGGCCTCCGCTTTCCTGCACTCCGCCCATTTCACGAAACGGTTCGCATCCGCACAAAAAGTAAGTACCACCGGGGCTCCCGTAATCATTGGTTGGTTAAAATGAGCCGGAGCCAGTTTCTCCTTGTTCGCAGGGTCGCGGGTAACCACGACACTATACAATTGCATATTTCCTGTATTCGAGGCACGAGTAGCCACTTCCAATAATTCATTCAGCAAAGACTCCGGGATATCCTGATCCGTATATTTACGGATACTTCTTCTATTCTTCATGCATTCTAACATAGCAATCCTATTTTTAAATTCTCAATAACTAAATCCTAATATCCATGCCGGCATACGGTTAAACACGCTTTTCGGTAACCCGTAGATAGCCGCATAAGCGTCGGGTACGAAGCGGAGACGATCATATCCCCTTAAGGGATCACCTACGGCGAAGATATATTTACCGCCAATCAAGAAATCTCCGTTCTCCATGAATTCCACGTTCGCCACGGAACGCATCTGGCTTAAGAAATAGGTTTCACACATCAATTGCCGATTCTCCTTATCTCCGAAAAAAGAGATCAGCAAGTTGGTATCCCCCATAAAGACTTTCTGCTTGGCCGGAGTGGTTCCCAGTTGGTCTGCCGAGTAATAAATAAGCCTCACATCATGAAAAAAACGCAACAGGCTATCGCTTTGCTGACGAAGCATATTTGTCTTACGGGTTACATCAATCGATTTCGGACGTAAAGGAGCCGACTCAGCCACCATCATAAAATATTTTTGAGCTCGTTCCAGATTACTCATCGAAATAGAAACCACCGAAGGCAAATCCCGGCAAATCTCTTTTCTCACTAATTCTTGCAGACGGAAATAATACATATCCGGGTCTTGCCAATAAAAAGGATAACATCCATGTTCCAGATAGTTCCGGTAAATCGGCACAATATTCATCTCCGCATTGATCTCCTTCACCAAATCATGATGGTTCGCTAAGATATCCTCCAACGGAATGGGATCTTTATCCAGAATGCTTTCGTAAGAAAGGAATTCACGGAACGACATCGGATGCATGGTATAAAAAGCAGCCTCATGCCTTAACCCGTTCCGCACCTCTGTCTGCGAGTACAAAGAAGTGGTAGCGAAAACAATCTTTAAGGCGGGGTTGGCATCCAATAAAGTTGAGACCTCTTCCATCCAGCCCGAATAGAAATGGATCTCATCCAAAAACAAATAATGCCCCCCGGCTTGCAGGAACTCCTTAACCGCATCGGTCAATGAATGTGTCTCAAACCAGAAATCATCCAGATTCACATACAGGGCTTCCCGCGAATCTTCAAATTTCAACTTAATATGCTGTAACAACAAGGTAGTCTTACCAACCCCTCGAGAGCCGAAGATGCCGATTAACCGATCCTCCCACTCTATCCGTGCATGCAAATAACGCAGGAATGTACAATTTATTCCTTTCAACAATAGCTGATGATTCCGCTGAAGCAAGTCCATATACAAATCTGTTTTACGCGAATATAAAAAATGTTCCGTGTTTTTCGTACCTTTGTCAACACTAAACCAATAAAAAGATGAATACATCCAAAGTCTACTTTACTAATTTACGCACGACCCCCAGCAGCAACCTGCTGGATAAGATGGAACGTCTGGTAAAACGTGCCGGTATCGCCAATATCGACTTCAAAAATCAATTTGTAGCCATTAAGATCCACTTTGGCGAACCGGGGAATTTGGCATACATTCGTCCTAATTACGCCGCTCGCTTGGTAAGCCTGTTACGTGAATTAGGCGCGAAACCGTTCCTTACCGATTGTAACACCTTATACTCGGGCCGTCGCTCCAACGCTGTCGATCATCTTCAAAGCGCCATGGAAAATGGGTTCAATCCCATGTCCGCCGGTTGCAACGTTATCATCGCCGATGGCGTGAAAGGTACGGACTACCGGGAAATCGAGATCGACGGGCAATATTGCAAGGCCCCGAAAATAGGTGCCGCTATCGCCGATGCCGATATCATCATTTCCATGAACCATTTCAAAGGTCACGAGCAAGCCGGTTTCGGCGGTGCGCTGAAAAACCTCGGGATGGGATGCGCCAGCGTAGGCGGTAAACTGGAATTACATTGCGCCTCACAACCCCGTATCGATACGGAGGCTTGTAAAGGCTGTAACATCTGTGTAAAGCACTGTGCTCACGATGCCATCCATTTGAATAACAACCGAAAGGCCGAAATTGATTACGAGCGTTGTGTAGGTTGCGGGCAATGTGTGGCTCTTTGCCAGTACGACGGTGCCGTAATGGGCGAAGGTGATACTTCCGAGCGATTGAATTACAAGATCGACGAGTACACGAAAGCCGTATTAGCAGACAAGCCTCATTTCCATGTTAGTTTTATCATGAACGTATCTCCGGAATGCGATTGCTGGAATCATAACGATGCCGCCATCATCCCCGATTTGGGTATCGCCGCATCTTTCGATCCGGTGGCCTTGGATAAGGCTTGCGCCGATATGGTTATCAACGTTCCTATCATCGGAGGTAATAAATTAGCCGAGACTCATCCTCACGAACACCTTGAGGGAGAGGATAAATTCCATTTGATTCATCCGGATACGAACTGGCAAGCCGGCCTACGTTATGCGGAGGAAATCGGACTGGGTTCTCAAGCATATGAATTAATAACAGTTTAATAGACGGAATGAGTACAATTTGCGCTATATCTACAGCTCCGGGAGTAGGAGGAATCGCAGTGATTCGTGTCTCCGGGCCGGATGCTTTCAAGATTTGTGATCGGATATTCCGGCCGAAGAAGGCAGGTAAGAGTTTATCTACCCAAAAGGCTTATACCTTAACGTATGGTTCCATCGTCGGTAACAATGACGAAACCATAGATGAGGTGATCGCCGCTGTTTTCCGTGCCCCCCATTCTTTCACGGGGGAAGATACGGTGGAAATCACCTGCCACGGCTCGACGTATATCCAACAACAAATCCTGCAATCCCTTATCTCCAGCGGATGCCGTATAGCGCAACCGGGTGAATATACGCAACGTGCTTTCATGAATGGCAAGATGGACCTTAGCCAAGCGGAGGCCGTTGCGGATTTAATCGCCTCCACTTCGGCTGGTCAACATCGTTTGGCTCTAAGCCAGATGCGAGGTGGTTTCAGTAGGGAACTCGCCGAACTTCGGAACCAACTGCTCCATTTCACCTCTCTCATGGAGCTGGAACTGGATTTCAGTGACCATGAGGAATTGGAGTTCGCTGATCGTAGCGAGCTTCGCACGCTTGCGGATCATATCGAACAGGTCATCTCCAAACTCGCCCAATCTTTCAGCGTAGGTAACGCGATCAAAAACGGTATTCCCGTCGCCATCATCGGTGAGACGAACGCCGGCAAATCTACTTTACTAAACGCCTTGTTGAACGAGGATAAAGCGATCGTCAGCGACATCCACGGAACGACCCGTGACGTTATCGAGGATACGATCAATATCAACGGCCAGCTCTTCCGTTTCATCGACACCGCCGGTATCCGTGAAACAAGCGATACGATCGAAGCTCTTGGTATTGAACGTAGTTTCAAGGCTCTAGACCAAGCGCAAATCGTCATCCTCATGTACGACTTAACCCGTGACCTCAAGGATTTCGAGGCTTTCTATCAAGAAATAGCTCCGAGATTAACGAATAAGTCTGTTATCTTAGCGATGAACAAATGCGATGTATTACCCACATCCTCTCTCCCAACCTTCTCTTTCCCCACCGAAGGCTGGCATCAAATCGCTATTTCCGCCAAAGGCAAGCTGCATATCGCAGAGCTACAACAACTCCTCACGGAAGTCTCTTCCATCCCCACCCTCCACCAAAGCGACATCATCGTAACGAATGCCCGCCACTTCGAGGCGCTTACGCATGCGCTGGAAGCTATACATAGGGTACAAGAAGGTTTGAACTCCAGCCTTTCCGGGGATTTCATCTCGCAAGATTTACGGGAGTGTATATTCCATTTATCGGATATCGTAGGAGAGGTTACGACAGATCAGGTGTTGGGGAATATATTTCAGCATTTTTGCATCGGCAAGTGATAGCTTAGAAACAGTCGTAACCAACTACAATCATTTAGAATAAAGTCGCTGTATATCAGCGACTTCTATATTTTAGTACTTCCCAGTCCGTATTTGGGAATAACGGTTTTTATCTATATTTTTCTATCATATTTCTACCGCGACGGAAGTTCACGGTTAGTCCGAATGTCACAGTGACGCATTAGTTGACGTGTGTTGACAGTGGTTTACATGTGTTGACAAAAATCGGGAGAAATAAGGCGAAATTACCGCCAATGTAAACAAGGAAAATATGGAAGTAAGAAAGATTTGCCAATGGTGTGGAAAACCATTTATAGCTCAAAAGACAACGACTTGTTATTGTAGCCACCAATGTTCCAATCTTGGCTACAAGGAACGCATTCGGGAACGTAAGCGGCAGTTGAAACGGTCGCAAGAAATATTGCAATCTCGACAAGCCGCCGAGGGGCAGGATTTCTTCTCTTTTGCCCAAGCTGCAAAGTTGATGGGCGTAACTCGGCAATACATATATAAATTGGTAAAGGAATCGAAACTTCGGGCTTCGCGCATCAGCGGCAAGAAGTCGCTCATCCGCCGTGCGGACATTGAACTGATGATGAAAACCAAACCTTACGAGCGTGTCTTGCCCAAAGAGGACTTCGACATCTCTGAGTATTACACAGCCGAAGAGATTGCGGAAAAATATAAGGTCAACGCCAAATGGGTGTGGACTTACACACGGCAACATAAAGTGCCGAAGGTGAGAATACGCCAGTTCAACTATTACAGCAAGAAACATATCGATGCAGCCTTTGCCAAATACGAGGTGGATTCCGACCTTACTGAATGGTACACACCGGAAGAGATTCAGGAGAAGTACGGCATGACACGTGTCGCTATCCGTTCGCAGGTGTATCGGAACAACATTCCCTCCAAGAAAGAGCATGGGCAGATATTCTACTCAAAGCTCCACTTCGACCTCTCGAAGAGTTCCGAACAGGAGAGCAAGGCGGAATACTACACCGTCAAGGAGGCAATGGAGAAATTCAAGCTCTCTCGTGATTCGGTTTACGGTATTCTGCAATTCCATCAGATCAACCGTGAGAAGAACGGACGGTTCGTCAGATTCCTGAAAGTGGAGTTTGACCGGATAATGGGTGTCCGCAAATAGTCTAATTTATGACTATCCGTAAATTATTCAAAAATTAATCCCTGCTGTAGGTAATCTGCATGATTACATTATAGAGTTTCGCCGACGAATTAATAATAACCATAAAAATATAACATTATGCATGAATGCAAGACCGTGACATTAAGGACACGTCCGCTAAAAGGCAGGATGATGTCTTTCTATCTGGATTATTATCCGGGATATCGAGACAAAGAGACAATGAAAGTTATCCGCCATGAATCGCTTGGTATTTATATCTATGCCAATCCGAGAAACAAACGTGAACAGAATTTCAACGAGGTAATGACCGAGAAAGCCGAAGCCATCCGTTGCCGCAGGTTCGAGTCAGTAGTCAATGAACGGTATGACTTCTTTGACAAGTACAAACTCAAGGCAGACTTTCTGGAGTATTATCGCAAGCAGCTCCGTAAGCATGACCAGAAATGGGAGTTTGTCTATCTGCATTTCAGTAACTTCGTACATGGTAAATGCACCTTTGAAGAGATTGACATCGACCTCTGTAACAAGTTTCGGGAATATCTGCTGAGTGCCAAGAAGCTAAGGCGTAACGGACGTATCACACGGAACTCCGCATCAGGATACTGGTCTACTTTCAGAGGTTTCCTGAAAATACTCTATCGTAATGGAATGATAAAGACCAATGTCAATGATTTCTTGGAAAAGATAGAGACAGAAGATGTAATGAAAGAGGCCCTGTCAGTTGAGGAATTGTACAAATTGGCTGAGACACCTTGCAAGAAACCTATTCTGAAAACGGCATCGCTGTTTTCCTGTATGACCAGCTTGCGCATCAGTGACATTCTCTCGCTATGTTGGAAAGACATCGTGGACTATTCTGCCGGTGGGAAATGCGTACACATCATTACGCAAAAGAACAAGGCGGAAGACATCATTCCCATTAGTGAAGAAGCTTTGGGATTGATTGGCTATAATTCTGAAAAGAAAGGTTTGGTATTCAAGGGGCTTATGCGCAGTTGGACGCAAATACCGATGAAAGAATGGATTCGTTCTGCCGGAATTACCAAGAACATAACATTTCACTCGTATCGTAGAACATTTGCGACGCTACAAGCAGCTGCCGGGACGGACATCCGCACCATACAGAGCATTATGGCGCACAAGAGTATCACCACCACTCAAAGGTATATCAAAGTCGTGGATGCCAACAAACGTGAAGCCAGCAAGAAAATCACCCTGACACGGCAAGACTGACAGCTGCTTTGTCCTCGATTTCTGCGGTCAGAGTATGATTTTAGGTGAAAAATCATACTCTGACCGTGATATTTAGCATGATACGTGGTAACTATCAGTCTCTTTATTGCAACTATCTGGAATATCGATTATATCTTTAGCGCGAAACGATTCCAAATACTTGCAGACCATGACGAATAAAAAACAAATTCAGACTAAAAAGATAAGTTTTATCCTCGCACTGTCCGTTATCATTTATGCGGCCATAGATACTTATCTTTTCCTTTGCCATGACATCAATATCATGCGCATAACGACTCCTGTCATCCTTGGACTGGTAATAGCTATCATATTGTGCGGACTCCTGCACAAATTTTTCTATAAATGGCTGACAAAAAATCCTATCAACTTCTCTTTTGGCGAGCCATCTACCCCTATTGTAAAATCAGAGAACGCCATAGAATCTATGGATGCTACTGAAATACTGCCCATCGAGCGACCGATGGGTTTGGCTGAACAGGGGTGTCCTCCGTCCCAACAGTTGAATCAAGATACTGTAAACTCTGATTGTCCGCAAGATTCTCATTTGAATAAATATGATTCCATATTGGTGGAACTAAAAAAGAAAGAGATTGAAAGGCAAGTGGAAATCATGGATGCGATTCGGGAATATGTAACCGTCAAGACTGCCCCCTATCTCTCCAAAGAGGATATTGCCACCCTCATTTCCAATATAGAGTATATGACTTACGATCAACCTGAGTCATATAAACCGATTCGTTCCAATATAGACAATTCGCTGAGGTCGCCGGGGCTTCGCCATTTGGCATGGAATATCGGTGAACGCTTGGGAGTGCCCTTAGCGAAAAGAGCCGTTTTTATCAAGAAATCATTTCCATACGAACTTGCAAACGCAACCCTTGAATATCTTAAACTTAATTTACGGGATAATGTCTCAAGCCAGATTCCCATTGATGTGCCCGATAAAGGCGATTATCGTTTCCATTTAGATGCAGATAATGATGACTCGCAATAGAAAAAGTATGCAGACGAAATAATTAATCCGATCTGTATTGTTCTGCAAGGTTTCATTGAGTTGGTTCGCAGCATGTTAAACGATTAAAATAGTCATAATATGAAAAAAGACCAACTGACATTCAACGACCTGCCGACTGTGGTAGGCGAACTATGCGACAGAATCGCAAGTATGGAAAACCTGCTTACAGAGAAACTTTCCAAGCAGTACGAAACCAAAGAGGACACGCACGTCCCCATGACCGTACAGGAGGCTTGCAACTATCTTAAAATGCCGTTGTCGACCTTTTATTACAAGGTCAAAAAGGACGATATTCCAGTTATAAAACAAGGGAAGCATCTCTACATCTATCGTGACGAACTGGATAGATGGCTGGAATCTTCCCGGAAGAATCCGGCTCCGCAAAGTTTCGAGGATGAGAATGAGTCCTTGCTCGCCTCCCATCGCCGTAAACCGAACCCTAAAAACTGGTAGCGATGGAAAAGACAGACACTATTATTCTTTCTCCGGAAGAGTTGACCGCTTACATAGCGGAGTCTACAATAAGCGTAACGAGTACATACGAACACTCCCCAGTGGTTCTGATGGTGGACGATACTGTTATCGGAACATTGGGAAACTTCAGTGCTTCCATCGGGAAAGCCAAAAGTAAGAAAACTTTCAACATTTCGGCCATTGTCGCATCGGCATTGAGTGGCAGCACCGTTCTTCATTATCGGTCTACATTTCCTGAAAATAAACGGAAGATTCTATACATAGACACAGAGCAGGGGCGGTATCATTGCCAACTGGTATTGAAACGCATCTTACGTTTGGCCGACCTACCGGAATACAAGAATCCGGACAATCTGATCATGCTGGCTCTGCGCAAGTTTTCCCCTAAACTACGTCTGGCGATAGTCGAACAGGCCATTGGCACGATACCAGATTTGGGACTGGTGGTAATTGATGGCATCCGTGATTTCCTGTATGACATCAATTCTCCTGGTGAATCTACCGATATCATCTCCAAATTCATGCAGTGGACGGATGACAGGCAAATCCATATCCATACCATCTTGCATCAGAACAAGAATGATGAACATGCCCGTGGTCACATCGGCACGGAACTCAACAATAAAGCGGAAACCATCATGCAGGTCGAAGTGGACAAAGAGGACAAAGCTGTAAGCGTGGTCGAAGCCGTCCATATCCGTGACAGTGAGTTTGAGCCTTTCGCCTTCCGCATAAACGAGGAAGCCATGCCCGAACCGGTAGAGTCCTATCTGCCCAAAGAGAAGAAGACCGGACGACCAACCAAAGGACCGTTCGATCCGGACAAGGAGATTCCAAAGAATGTACATCGTCCAGCATTGGATGCCGTTTTTGCCAATGGCAACATCAACAATTACGATGATTATATAGAACGCTTGAAAGAGGGTTACGGATTACAGGGTATAAAACTCGGTTATAACAAGGCGGTAAAGGTCGCAACATTGCTCAGCGACAAACAAATGGTTATAAAAGAAGGGAAAGATTATGCCTTCAATCCAGAATACCATTATTGATTTCAACTTTACTTTATTGTTGGGGCGTATATATAAGAATAAAGCAAAGTCGGAGGAAGACATCATGTGAGATATTCATATCCCCTCTTTTAGAGGCTAGTATCATCCTATGTTTCCTATCCGAGTGCCAGCTCACTATACGCAACCGATGTGGCTTGCCGTGAAGCATCAACAGGTAACTGTTGCGAGATATGCCAAGGTATAACCTCACTGCGTTACGGTTGTACATTGTCGCTCTCGCCTGCTCAGTTCCCTCGCCGGTGCGGTACTCGCAAGCTCGCACCTAGTCAACCATTATAAAACGATTCAAATGAAAGAAGATATTGAAAATACATCGGACTCCTCGAAAGAAACCAGAAGTGTCTTTATCGGAGCTAAAGTCACTCTTACTCAGAAGGAGCATATAAAATCACTGGCCGGACAATGCGGCATGACTGTAAGTGACTACATATTATCACGTGCGTATAACTTCAAGCCAAAAGCAAGGCTCACGAAAGAAGAAGCGGTACTGTTACAGAATCTGGACGATTGTCGGTCAGACCTCGTAAAATACACCTCCGCCCTACACGGAATGTCCACAAAGCAGCGCATGGCAATGTTCAATCAGGTTCCGTTTATGGTGGGCTGGCTGAAAGAATTAGGTAATGTGGCTGAAAATATCTGCCAGTTCCTGAATGCTGTAAAAGAGAAGAACAAAATTCCGTCCACCCCTAAATCCGAAGAAGAATGATTGCGAAAGCCAAAGCCATATCGCACGGCATAAACGACCTCCGTTACATTACCGGCGAATCACAGCATAAGAAGCATCCGGAGAAAATCTATCGGGTATTGGACAATCTGTTGTCCTCAGAACCGGATGCTATGGGGATATGGAACTCCATGCAGTTGACCCTATCCCAGCATCGACCGATAAAGAACTCCGTTATCAGAATCGAGCTGAGTCCATCGCCCGAACATACCCAATTCTATGACATCGAAGATTGGCAAAATCTTTGGCAAGATTTCGCCGAGGAGTTCGACAAACAGGTGATTACCGGCAAGGATGGAAAAGTCCGTTCCTATCCGACCAATTTGGCAGGCAGCAAGTACTCGGTTTGGCTTCATACGGAATCCAAAGGCGAAGTTCCCCATCTACATGCTGCGGTCTGCCGTCTGGATGAGAACGGCAACATCAACAATGACCACAACATTCATCTTCGGGCGCAACGTGCTGCCGAACGAGTGGCAAAGAAACGAGGCTGGACGACTGCGGCACAAATCCGAAATCGCAACATTCCACAAGTGAACCGGGACTGTATGGAGGTGTTGAAAGCAATGCCATCATGGTCATGGGATGAGTACAAGAATGCTCTTATACGGAAAGGTTATACCGTCCATGAAAGGGAGGACAAGAAAGGTCTTCTCCGTGGATATGCTCTCATGAATGGAAACACCAAATACAAGGCTTCAGAATTGGGAATCGGCAGGAATCTAATGGTCTCGAAACTTCCTGCGACATGGAAGAAACTGCACCATCAGCCAGCTACCGTCATTAGAAATAATGCTCCCCAAGCCGTTCAACAGGTAGCGATACATAAGGTTGCTCCTATTGACTATACCCAATATCTCACATATCGTCACGATATGATTCCCTATACCCTCAATCATGAAGACAAGGAACACAAGTTCTATATTTCGGAAAAAGTGCTCGACTGTTTCAATGACGAGTTTGATTACAGGGCTGTTGCCAACTGTCAGGAACTTACCGATATGGCGGTAGCTATATTTGTCGGACTGATAGATACTCCCAATGTAACAACCGGAGGAAGTGGCGGAGGTTCACAAAGCGACCTTCCGTGGAGAGACAAGGACGAAGACGATTTGCAATGGGCTCGCAGATGCGCTCGTGCTGCCAGTCGTTCGTTAGGAAAGAAAACGAAAATAGGATTAAAACGATAAGCACATGAAGACGAAATTTGATTTTTCCGCAGAAATGAATGAAGCGGAATCCATAAAAAACACTCCCAAGAATGAATATCTGGAGGAAGAGAAACGGTTACTCGATATCAACGCAAAGGAACTTGCCAGCCTGAATGATAACGTGTTCAAGTTGAGAACAGAAGTTGAAAATCTGTCCGGCTCTATACGTGAGTGCAAACCTATCATTTCTAAAGAAATGCAGAATTTAGCAGTAGAATTTGGTGCGACCCTTCTATGCAATTTTCTCAGCCAGATTGAGAGCAAATGTAAGGAAACCGAGCGGAGAATGAAGAAAGCCGACAATGCCATCCCCATCCCAGATACGGCATTCTACATTTTGATTATCATTGTAGTTGTTCTATCTTCTTTTTTCGTGTGCATGATAGTGGCTAATGCAGAGATTTTGCATTCCGGATTGATTTGGAAAGCAGTTATCTGCTGTATTCTCATTGCCGTTTTAGGAATTGGTATAGCGTTAATAGTACAGAAGTTTTTGGATAGAGGTAAATAAACGAAAAGTCTCAATCGGATAGAGATTGCTACCAGTTGAGACTTTTATAATATGCCTATGTTATTGAAACTTTATTACAGGAACTACTTTTTCACCAAGTTTGGTCTCATAACGAAATGTTCCTATTTGCATAGCCTTTTTACCTTTAGGTACTTCAATTACCTGATCATCATAAAACAGATTCTGACCATCTGTCACAATATAGACGACCGGCCCAGTAAAAAATGAAGTTGAATACCCTTTCTCCTCGCAATTGGCCAAAGCACCATCCCCAAGAACCTGAAAAACTTCAAATTTTGTTGCGGTAGTAAATACCGTCTGTTGCTCGGCAATCGTAATATCCGATTCGTTAGCATTTGAATTGGTAATACCTATAACAAAAAGTACTGCAATTGTTAATACACACCCAGTAACAATTCCCAAGAAGAATATCAAACCCTTTCTCATAAGTAATATTTTTAATAACATTCAAATATACAACATAATTCTGAATCACAGAACAATTGAGAGCGAAGAAATTACAGCATTAATTTCCTCGCTCTATACATAACTTTATTTACCCAGTGACTTGAACACCTTAGATATGCATCGCTTTTTCTGTTCCATATTTGGATGAACATATAAGTCCAGTGTAGTTGAGATATTTGAATGCCCCAGTAGCACACTAACAGTCTTATAATCACAACCGACCTCTATACAACGAGTCGCAAAACTATGACGGAGTCCATGATACTTCAGCTTGGGAATATCAAGTTTCTCCATAAGCCTTTTATAGTAGTTGCGATATGTGCGTGGCTCTGTCGGACGCTCATCATTAGTAAGAATGTAATAATCGTCATTAATTACTTTTTTCAAAGGCTTTAACATAGTAAGCAATTCTTTGTTTATCGGGATTTCACGGCAAGAGTTTTTTGTCTTTGGCGTGTTGATGACCAGCTCTGTATGTTTTCTCTCTCCTTCTATGATATAGATGCGTTCTATCGTCCGGTTAACGGTTAGAATCCCGTCATATACATTGATGTCGCTCCATTTCAAAGCACAGATCTCCCCTATACGCAGACCGGTACTAAGGCTGATATAGATACCAAGTCCCGGAAAGGAAAAGTGGCTCTGAATATAGTTCAGAATCTTTTTATGATTTGCCACGGACAAGACCTCCAACTTTTTACCAGCAACGTCTGTTGGGTACTTAATATCCCATTCGTAATAGTTCATCCATTCGTTTTTCACCCCGAATTTCATAACCATCTTTAGGACAATAAGAATGTCCTTAACAGATTTCATGCTCAATCCGCCTTCCAACTTTTCAAGCACAAAGCCTTGTACATCATTTTCATGAAGTTCGTTACTCTCACCAAACTTTGGCAAAATGTGATTTTCAAGAATCAACATGTAGGCTGCCAATGTCGATTGTTTCACATACGGTCGCTTGTTCTCTCGCCATGCGTCCGAAATTTCTCTAATTGTCTTCTGAATCATAATTTTGAATTTAATTGGTTCTAATAATTAGAGAAATATAATAGGTAATGTTCCCCTTTTGAGATTTCCAGAGTTTACAGATGAATGGAAGGAGTCTGTGTTATCAGATTTTGTAGAGCGAGTTAAAAGGAAAAATAAAAACAATCTTTGCAAACTGCCACTAACAATTTCCGCACAATATGGCTTGGTTGACCAAATTTCATTCTTCAATAAAGTCATTGCAAGTGAGAATATGTCGAATTACTATTTATTACATAAAGGAGATTTTGCCTATAATAAAAGCTATTCTTCAGAATATCCGTGGGGTGCAATAAAGCGACTTGACTGTTATGAGCAAGGTACATTATCCTCTCTATACATTTGCTTTAAACCGTATAGTCATGTCTCATCGGATTTTTTAACTCACTATTTTGAAACTTCAAAATGGCATCAAGGTATTTCTGAAATCGCAGTTGAAGGAGCAAGGAATCATGGATTGTTAAATGTTGGTATTCAAGATTTTTTTGAGACAAGGCATTGCCTACCTCAAAGTCTCTTAGAGCAAGAGAAAATTGCAAAATTTCTCAACTTAATCGAAGAACGAATCGCGACCCAAAACAAAATCATTGAGGATTTGAAGAAACTAAAGTCTGCGATTTCAGAAAGACTTTTCAAAAGCGTAAAAGGTTCTACTGTTCTACTGTCTGATCTATGTGACATTGTTAAGGGTAAACAAATCAATGGGGAAAATCTCTCTGATAGTGGTAATTATTATGTAATGAATGGCGGTACAGAGCCATCTGGCTATTATGACAATTACAATGTAGAAGCCAGTACTATTTCAATAAGTGAGGGCGGAAACTCTTGTGGGTATGTACAATTCAACACCTCACCATTTTGGAGCGGTGGTCATTGTTATTCCATTCAAAACATTGCAGACAAGGTGGATAATATGTACTTGTACCATTATCTTAAATCGAATGAGGATGCCATAATGAAACTGCGTATAGGTTCTGGCTTACCAAATATTCAGAAGAAAGACTTGGCAATGTTCAAAATAATAGTACCAAAAATTGAGTGGCAAATAAAAATCTCAACTTTTCTGTCATCGCTTGAAAGAAAAGCCGAGATTGAAGAAAGAATACAGAATGTCATGCAGAAACAAAAGCTATATCTATTGCAACAGATGTTCATATAAACATCTGGGCAAGGAAATATTGCTTCTGCATGGTTAGCAATGTTAGTTTCCGCTGCTCATTAATGATGTACTCATCGTATGAGTGTAATATTTTTGCGACCAAAAGAATGTTATTGACATTCGAGGAATATGGTAATACATAGCTTTCTACATCCCCTTTGCCAATATTCATTTGGGCAGCACCTTGACCACAAGCAATCATACTATTTTCAAATCTTTGAGAAGATAAAATTTGATATAGAAACTCTTGATTTACATTTTTCGCAAGTTGTAACAAACCAACTCGTTGGTTGAGCAAATAGTCTCCATCCTTACAAAGAGAAACACGCCCAACATTACCCGTAAGAGAGATTAAAATATCTCCTTCTTTTAAAACTTGGTGGTCTTGTATATCGTTCGGCAAGTTGATTATGCAATTGTAATCTTCATCGTTTATATATCGCTCGCCAGACACATTTGTTATTGTGAGGATTTTCCATTTGCCCAGTGCATTATACTTGCCACTCTGGAATGCGTAACCATTTTTCAATGTCGCAATATTCGACAAGCATATAGTAGTTTCTAACAAATCTTTGCGTGCGAACAAATGTTTACTAATCGCAGACCTACAAACTTTACAATCCTTAATCAAAGGAATTGCACAGCATTGCATTAAAGAATCAACAAGTGGAAACACATATGTAAAACTTGGTGATATTTGTCAAATTACAACAGGGAAACTTGATGCAAATGCACAGGTAGATAATGGGATTTATCCATTTTTTACTTGTGCAGAACAACCATTCAAAATTGATAGCTTCGCTTTTGATACAGAAGCTTTACTAATCTCTGGAAATGGTGCTAATTTGGGATATATCAATTATTATAAGGGAAAGTTTAATGCTTATCAAAGGACTTATGTATTAGACTTGTTCTCCGAAAATATCCAATACATTAAATGGGCGTTAAAAGTACTGCTACCCAAAAGAATTGCAATAGAAAAGAGTTCAAGCAACACTCCTTATATAGTGCTATCAACTCTCACGGATTTAAGGTTGCCTATACCTTGTAAAAGTAAGCAAAGTTTCATCGCAAACCTAATGCAATCTTTGGAAAGAAAACTATCAAATCAAATCGCACAGTATGATTCCTATAATTATTTGAAGCAATACTTGCTCCGCCAGATGTTTATATGAACATTTGACGGAGTAGATACTGCTTTTGACCTATATAAAGATTTAATACTTTATGATTAATATCTATTTTGTCTTGAATTTTATCAAAAATAATTGCCTTCTGTTTTTGTTCAGAAATAGTGGGCAATGTTATTTTTAACTTTTCCAATGGAGTACGTACTATTTGCGGCTGTCCAGAGCCAGAAATAATACTATTGAAGTTATACGCAGAAAGATAATGATATAAATATCTCTTACACACCTTATCTTGATACTTATCTGTATTTATCACCATTGCATTTCCAGTTATCCAAGACATTGGTTTTGTATAATTTACCATACCACAAGTATTTCCACGGCAAGTTATACAAATTTGTTCCGTTTCATGATTGTAATCCTTATATTTGCCAATAATCCCATTTGCCCCATATACAAGAAAACCATCTTCTGTTAATTCTGTTGAAGATATTGTTTGCGGCTGATATATTTGTGCAATTTCGCTTAAATACACGTTATTGCCATAAACTCTTTGCATACAACATACTCTTAGTCCTTTGATTAAGGACTGCAGTTTCTCAATGATTTTGTTTTGGGTAGCGATGCGCTCATCTATAAGTCGCAAGAGCGTGGCTATTTTCGTTTGCTCTACTTTGGACGGAATGCCAATAAAGCACTCGGAAAAATTCTTTGTGCTGATGGAATAGATTTTTGTTCCTTGTGCTATTCGTCTAATCTGATTATGAAATGCAGATGACGAAAAAGCATATCCTTTGAAGCCGATAACAGTTTTATTTTTATTGTCACGTCCATGAATTGTATGCAATCCACATACAATGTTTTTTCCTGCAAGGTCAAAGAACTCAATAGGCTTGGCTACTTCATTCGTATCTTCCGAGGCATCTGCAAAAGCCACATCACCCTCTTTACACAATTCAAAGTTCTTGGGCATATTGTCCTCTTTGATATTGGGTAAATTATCTCTTGTCAAATCAACCATAGTAGGAAGCCCAACATGAATTAGTCCATAATGTAAGTTCATTATGGCTTTCGTTCCATATTCAAGTTGCTCCCAGCTTAAAGAATTGGTTGAATAGAAGTCCAATAGCTCGGACACTTTACATATTTCCCACTCTTCACTAAACTCCGGGAATCTCAAATGGGGAACATTGAGGACTTTATTTTCGTTATTATCTGCCATAATCATTATTCTTTATCGGGATTGATATCAAACGGCAACAATTTGTCACCATCATTAAACCGGTCGAAATCAGAGATAAACGAGCGGTCTTGAATCACTTTATATTTTTCATACTCACCATACGCCTTCTCTCGTGCTTCTTCTTGAGAAACTTTACCGGCTGAATCTTGTGCTTGATAGTCCATTGTAGCAAGAAACTGTTCAAGACGCTGCTTCCAGTCTGCCATCGTTGTAATAATATGGCGTTGGGCACGCTGCTCTGCAAATTCAAGAAATGCGTTAGTTATGCCGTTGAGTTCTAAAACCTCTTTGTCTGACAAGTAGTTCTTTGCCACAATCGTATCAGACTTCTGGACTCTGCCATCGGGAGCTTTCTTCCAAGTGGTCAATCCCATGTGTGGCATTTCCGAGTCGGCACGTTCATACACTATTTCGGCAGCGGTACGATGAGTTACAGCCAAGTGCATCATGTTTTGCACCATCTTGAAAAACAATTTGGTACAATCCGATTTCGGATCGTAATCGGCACTGCATTCAGCATAGATGTCTGTTATCTTTTGGTAGTATCTGCGTTCTGATGTGCGTATCTCACGAATGCGCTCCAGCAAATCATCAAAATAATCTTTGCCAAAGTGTTTTCCCTGCTTCAAGCGTTCATCATCAAGCGCATATCCTTTAATAATAAACTCCTTCAATACAGATGTAGCCCAGATACGGAACTGAGTGGCCTGATAGCTATTGACACGATAACCTACTGCAATAATGGCATCCAAATTATAGAACAGCGGTGTACGCTCCACATCCCGTTTTCCCTCTGATTGAATTATCCCAATTTTTCGGATAGTTGCCTCTTTAGTAAGCTCACCTGTTTCGTAAATCTGACCAAGATGATAGTTGACAGTCCGTACATCCACCCCGAACAAATCGGCCATACGCTTTTGTGACATCCAAAATGTTTCACTGTTGAATATCACTTCTATTCGCACTTCGCCTTGCGCTGTTTTATACAGCAAAATGTTAGAATTCAACGAATTTTGCATCAATTCGTTTGTCGAAATTGTTCGAGTAAAATAATCGCGAGCTTGTTGTACCAACACTTTTTTGACATCGGCATTTTCGGCAACAATCATACATGCCATACGAGACAGACGGAAAATATTGACCTTACGGAATGAGCCGCTTCCAATTCTTACCATATCAACCGTTTGGTTGAAATGGTCGTCAACATTCATTCCTTTTTCACCTGCCACCTTGATAGCTTTGTCTATGACTCTTTGGAATTTCCAATAAGCCGAATAGCCCATAGCAGCGCAAAGGTCACGTGAACTCCAGTATTCGTTTCCGCCCCCATCCTGACGGCGTATATTGTCGAATGATGGACGCATTTCAGGGATGTTGTCTATCTCTGCCATAGTGTAATTATTCAACCAGCCCCAATTCTTTCAAATAGATCTCTATCTCCTTATCCAGTTCGGCTCGCTTGGCTTCCAATTCCGTTATTTCAGCCATGACTGCTTTGATGTCGATAGGCTCTTCTTCCTCAAAAGTATCGACATAACGAGAAATATTCAGGTTATAGTCATTTTCGGCGACCTCCTGTAAAGTAGCGAGGTGACTGTACTTTTCAATCTCCTTGCGGTCGCGGTAGGTTTCTACAATCTTCTGGATATGCTGAGGGCGGAGTTTGTTTTGGGTCTTGACCTTTTCAAACTCTTTGCTGGCATCAATGAACAGGATATTATCGTCTTCCTTACGGCATTTCTTCAATACGAGAATACAGGTCGGAATGCTTGTACCATAGAAAATATTGGCAGGCAGCCCGATAATGGCATCAATATAGTTTTTCTTCTCTATCAGGAAACGGCGTATAACGCCCTCTGCATTCCCTCGAAACAATACTCCATGCGGAGCAACGCAAGCCATCGTACCACCTTCATTGAGATGATAGACCATATGCAGGATAAAAGCATAATCGGCCGTTTTCTTAGGCGCAAGTCGACCTGCTTTACTAAAACGGTCGTCGTTGTTGAATTTATCGGCTGCACTCCATTCGGCAGAGAACGGAGGATTTGCAACCACTGCATCGAACTGCATATCATCGAATGCATCCCATTCAAGCGTATCACCATTCTCTATTTTGAAGCTGCTGAACCGGATGCCATGTAGCAACATATTCATTCGAGCAAGATTGTAGGTAGTCGGATTTTTCTCTTGTCCGTAGATATATGCTGCCTTACCGATACTTGCCGCACGGAGCAATAGCGAACCACTACCACAAGTAGGATCATAAACATTACGCAAACGGTTATGCCCAAGAGTAACAATCTCCGCCAATATACGGCTGACCTCTTGCGGAGTATAGAACTCTCCGGCTTTCTTGCCTGCGCCGGCTGCAAACTGGCTAATCATATATTCGTAAGCATCGCCCAAAATATCAATTTCTTGCGAGGCCTCTACACCAAAGTCAATATCGTCCAATGCAAGAAGCACATTGCTGACGAGCGTGTTTTTATCATCTGCTGTTTTTCCCAATTTAGGCGAAGCCAAATCAATGTCCGAGAACAATCCACCAAAATCCTCTTCACTATCCTGTCCCAAAGTGCTGTCTTCTATACGCTTCAACGAGCGTTCCAACATAGGAAGAACATTTTCTTTCCGCTTGATAGCCTCAATTACGGACGAAAACAAGAACTTCGGTTCAATGAAGTAGCCTATATTTTCCAAGCACTGGTTCTTAACCTCTTCCTGCAATTCCGGTGCATCCGAATCGGTCATTTCCCATAATTCCTTGAATGTAACTTCATCATCATCCAACGCACTGTTAGCGTATGTTTCTATCTTCTCCGACAGGTATTTGTAGAAGATGAATCCCAAGGTAAAATACATAAAATCGCTTGCCGACATATTGCCACGCAAACGGTTTGCGACCTCCCAAAGCTGGTCACGGAGTTTCTGTTGCAGTTCTTCGCTCATATCTTTATTGCTCTATATTATCTTGTATTACATCACTTTCCGGCAATGGTATATTGCTCTCTATTATACTTCTCAGGTCATCCAGCACTTTCCCTTTATATGAGAAATATTTTGCCCCTTGATATGCACCCGATGTATTTCGTTTCTCTTCCGGCATAAACG
Source organism: Parabacteroides sp. AM17-47 (assembly GCF_003434625.1). Classification (NCBI taxonomy): domain Bacteria; kingdom Pseudomonadati; phylum Bacteroidota; class Bacteroidia; order Bacteroidales; family Tannerellaceae; genus Parabacteroides; species Parabacteroides sp. AM17-47. Next base: position 20,718 of record NZ_QTLI01000025.1, on the reverse strand, counting down.
TACCGACAAAAGGGGACAATTTATAAATACGACCTTCGTATTCAACGGAATCATCGCTTGCTACCTTGACTTCCGTATCCGTAGGAATAAAGGTAACACATTCCCCTATTTTAATACCGACCATGCTGAATTTGAAACGTCCTCGCTTTACGGTTCGTTTCTGCACGACAGGCAATGAATCTTTTTCGTTATGACAAACCGGTTTATTATCTACATAGACCGTAACAACCGCATCATCAATCATCTTGGCTATGTCATTGAATATATCCAAAGCTATTTGAGGCGGTACATTGAAAAACTCCCGATTCTGACGAATACGCAAATCCGTCAACCGATCAATAGTCTTGTGTACATGCTTTTCAACATCGTTATATTTGACCGTCTGAATGGTTGCATAAATCTCAAAAGGCAACAGAACAGCCGTGTTGTCAAGTTCCTTGGAACGTATATCTACAGGCCGCGCACTTTTACCGATCTTGACCCAATCCTCACGAAAACTTGGATTAGTCAAGATATACACATATCCGGGTTCATTTGTCTTTACCATATCAGTATTTCTTTTAATCCCAACTGAAAGTGCGTATGATATTACGCAATCTGTCTAAAATCCTCGTCAACGCCTTTCTCGTCTTTATCAATCCGAGATGCTTCTCTTTCAATGCTTTTTGTATGATTTCCGGCTGCTCTTTTTGCAGGTAGTCATATTCTTTGAGGAAGTGATTCAATACCGATGACGATATTTCCTCTTCCTTAGCCAATGAGTTGACGGCATTTTCTCGCTCAACGGCAATATAGTGGTTCAACCGTTCTTCCAAATCGCTTGTACCGTCAGCTTTACCTCGCTGAATCATGAAGTTTTCCTTATCGTCATCCACATTCTTTTGAATGAAACCATCGATAAGTTTGGCTTTGCTGCGCATTTCTGCGTCTTTAATCATCGTATCAATGATATTCTGACGGCGTTCTGCGTAATCGGCACTATATGGGTCAAGTTCTGCAATGAGTTCAAGGATATATGCCACATTGATAATGTCGCTATGTAGGAGTTCAAGGCAGAAATCCACATCACCGAGGTCTCCGTCATCCGGAACATCTGTATCATCATCCGGTTTGGGTGACGGTGCTGGATCAACGAGTGCAAAAGTATCATGGATATCAAGATACTTACTTCTGAAATCCATAAATTGCTGTTCCGTCATGCCGAGATCATCAGACTCTTCATTATAATCCTCGTATATCTGTATTTCAGCATGTTTACGGATAATATCACGGAACGCCAAAACAAACTCTTTCTTAGCTTTTTCACTCTGCAAAAGGTCTATGCAATTTGTATCCGGATATTTCTTCAAAAAATTGGTAGCAAGCTCCTTGTATTCCTGTTTGACTTCTTCAAACGGAGGTCGCACTATTTCTTCCGGATTGTTACTGTTGCTGAACAATTTGATAGCGGTATCAACATTGCTTTTCAAATCACGGAAACACACAATCTTTCCGAAGCGTTTCTTTTCATTCAGCACACGGTTTGTCCGGCTGAATGCCTGCAACAAGCCGTGGTATTCCATATTCTTGTCTACATAAAGCGTATTGAGTTTCTTGCTGTCAAAACCGGTAAGGAACATTCCGACGACCAGACAAAGATCAAGCGGCTTCATATCAGCTCGCTTCTTTTTCATACGCAGGTTAATGTCATCATAATATGCACGGAAGTTCTCTGTCGTAAACGATGTCCCGAACATTTCATTGTAGTCATCCATGATGGCTTGCAGTTCATCAACCTCACCGGCACTGTCATTCAGATAAGAACCTGTACCCATTCCTGTCAGATCATCATCTTGACTTCCATTGGCTGCATAAGTAAAAACTGCACCTATACGAATCTTGGGATTCAGTTCCTTGAATATCTTGTAATAACGGATAAGCATCGGTACGGACTGTACAGCAAACAATGCATCGAACTCTCCGTCAAATGTTGACTTATTGAAATTATTAAGGATGAATTTGGCGATTTCCGTCATGCGATTGGCACTGCCGTTCTGCACTTCCTCACTGCCATGATAATATTCTACAAGGAAACCGAGAACATTTTCATCGGCAATGGCATCTTTAATCAGATAACGATGTAGACAGTTGCCGAACACCTCTTTGGTCGTATGCCCATCAACTGCATTCTCTGTAAAAATAGGAGTTCCAGTAAATCCGAATATCTGGGCATTATCGAAGAATTGCATAATCTTCTTATGACTCTCCCCGAAGTGACTGCGGTGACACTCATCAAATATCATCACGATACGGGAGTGGCGTATCGAATCTATCTTGCTGCTGTACCATGTCTTACTTACGGCAGCATTGAGTTTCTGAATAGTGGTAATGATAATCTTGGAGTTACTATGCAGCCGTTTTACCAGTTCATCCGTATTGTCCGTACCGTCAACAGCTCCCGGTTCAAAGGCTTCATATTCCGACTGCGTTTGTGTGTCAAGGTCATGACGGTCAACAACGAACATGACCTTATCTACATCATCCAACTCCGAAACAAGCTGTGCTGTCTTGAATGAAGTCAAGGTTTTTCCTGCGCCTGTAGTATGCCAGATATAACCGTTATCGTTGGAGTTCTGTACCCGATCCAATATCTTTTCTACAGCATAGAACTGGTATGGGCGAAGTACCATCAAGCATTTATCCCCTTCATGCAATACGATATATTTTCCGATAATCTTACCGAGCGTACACTTTTCCAAGAAAAATACAGCAAACTTATCCAGTTCATTGAATGGCATATTTGCCGCATCCGTCCAGTTGAACGTGAATTTATATCCACCATTGGGATTATTGGCAAAATAACGAGTGTTTACGCCATTGGAGATAACAAATAGCTGAATATAGTCGAACAGCCCATGAAAGGATGTCTTATGATAGCGTTGTATCTGATTGTATGCCTGCTTGAGTTCTACACCCCGACGCTTCAATTCAATCTGAACCAGAGGGAGGCCATTGATAAGAATCGTCACATCATAGCGACACTTCTTTCGTCCCTCCACCGTAATCTGATTCGACACCTGAAACTCGTTCTGACACCATTGGGTACGATTAAGGAATTCTACCCAAATGCGCTGTCCGTTAGCAGTATCAAGAGGATATAGGTCACGAAGTTTCTTTGCCTTTTCAAAGCGAGTACCACCTTCAAGATATATCACTATCTTCTCAAACTCTTCATCCGTAAATGAGTTACGACCAACTTCCGCCAATTGTTTCTTGTTGTGAATTTCCAACTGCCGTTTGAAATTGGCATAAAGATTGTCTTCTTCAGTAATCTGGACATATTCGTAGCCCATTTGCCGAAGTGTGGCTATAAGTCCAGCTTCCAATGCCGCTTCGCTCTGTATTGACATATTCTTGTGCCCTATTATGGTATTATTACTTATTTATTCCGGCTTACAATATTTTGATACCTAATGCATTTTCTATCTTGCACAAGGTTTCCAATGACAAATTCTCGCGACCTTTCAACACCTTGGAAACATATTGCTGAGTGCAATTCATCTTCTCGGCCAACGCTCGTTGTGTCATGCTAAGTTCTCCCATTCGGTTCGACATGATTGCTGCTATAGCCTGCGAATGGCAAACCCAATCTTTGCTTTTGCATTCCACCGTTTCCTCTTTTACTTCCAATGCGTTGCCTATCTTTTCTTCTGCCATTATATGCATCAAAAATACCTTTGCCCTATTTTGTAGGCAAAAGTACTATAAATAATTGAGACGGCACAACTTTCAGGTTGTTTATTGACAAGTAACTAAATTTAAATCGCCATACTATTTTTGATCATTAAGTTGGAATCATTACCCTAGCACTATTTTTCATGCATATAGTCTTCAAAACTAATTGGTTTATAACAATCAGGAATTTTCACCAACTTCTTTTTGTTGACAACGAATGAAGGATTGTAATGCCAATTATAAAAATTTGAAATAGTAAAGTAATTAAATAGTGCAAGAATGAACGTTATCACAAAAGAAATGGGTTTGAAATTACAAAAATCATTAATCACTTGTACTGTATCATCTGCAGCAACAAAATAGTAATAAGACATTGCCCCTAACGTAATAATCATTATGAACAAACCAACTACAAATAAAGTTGTAGAACGAGTTTTTGATTTTGCAATTTCATAATCAAGAATTTTTTCTTTTTGTTCTGCTCGTTGTTTATTTTCTTGCTCCCATAAATTCTTGATTTTCATCTCAAATATCTCCTTTTCCTTTTTTATACCTTCTTTCTCTGAAACAAGTTGATCTTTGTCTGCTTTTAGAACTTCATTTTCTTGGTATATAATTTTTTCACTATTTTTTAACTCGGCTTCTTTGCTTTCAAGTTCGTGCATACGTTCATTATACTTTTGTTGCATTTTTACTTGATTATCCTTAATTTCTTTTATCTCACCTTGAAGCATTTGAAATAGATTATCAAATTTTTGGGCACGATTTACCTCAATTTGCTCCTGCCGCATAGATTCATCTTTGACCCTTGCCGCAAATGCAGCCTCATCTTTATGTGCAAGTTCATTAAGCTCTTGCACATCTTTTATTTGCCTGCTTGCGATACGAGTTGATAAGTTAACAACATCCCTATCCGTAATTTTATAGATTTCGCGATATTTTTGGATATTATCATCTAATTCTTTAATAATCCTTGCTTTAGGCAAAGATGAATTTAAAGTATATGAAACTAAAGATGTTATCCCCATTGTAGCAACATCATCACTAGTAATATCAATTGTCGGATTACTCAACCAAAGAATATTTAACAAGTCATCTACTTTAATAATTTCTGGCTGATGCTTCTTGCAGCTATATAAATCCTTATACTCTGTATCCGAATAATCATTATCATGACTTATCGCATTATTGACAAACCAACAGTTAACTTTACCAAACTCTTGGATATACTTTTCCCCTCGCTTCTCCCTAACATAAACCAAAGCCATAGCATCATGCAAGGCTGCTTTGTCCGTATTTCTATATTTGCGAATTATAGAAAATTCCTTGCTAAATTTCGCCTTTCCTTGCCATTGTTTTGTTTGTGGTATAACATGGAATTTGAAGTGATTAACAAGTGTATCCTCTAAATTATCCGATATTCTATTTAAATCCGTGCTAGATAAGTGTCTTCTATCGCAAGCATTATAAATATCTTCACGATTTATATTTTTAGCAATAATTGCACTGCTTAAATTTGTAGATTTAAATAACAACAATGCCTGAATCTCCTCTATTGTATCTTTCAGAACTGTAAACTTATAACCTAATTTTCGGCTTACGTCTATAAGAGTATTACAAGTTTCGGTTGATTCTGGAGTATTTAAATCCAAGAGGCTAATAATGAAATTTGTATCTAATAATAGTTCAACATTCATATTGGCATCAGACGGCTGATAGTCCAAATAACATGAAAGCATTGAACCCAAATAAATATCACGAATCTTTTCAAAAATCTCAGGGACTTGTTTAAATGTATCAATAAATTGCGCTATAAGAACATTGTGAGAAGAATCTATCGTAGCTTCACTACTACCATTTGCCAAATAATATGATATCTCACTACGATTTTGTTCTACAAACTTAAATAAATCAACGTCATTATTTGTAGTACCTACATTATACGCTTTACAAAAAGTTTTAAACATATGCACAACTTTCGCCACATCCTCTTTACCTTTTTGTATCAATTCAGAGTAGTCTTCAAATATAAATTTATCAATCCAAAATGAGCCATCATTAAATATCCGCATGTCCTCACGACCATTCGTCTTATTTATTTCTGAAGCAATAACTTTTAAAATATTATTTAAGACGGATATAGGAATGACCAATGAAAACTTTTTCTCAATAGCATCAGTAATTTCTTTCATGCTATTTCCCTTCACCACTCCTAATGGATATAGTTCAGATAGTGCATTTTTTACTATAGGAATAAAAATATCTAATGGACCATGAGCTAATGTCCCTTTATCATAGATATGTGCAAGCACACTATAAGCTATGGCACGATTTTGATAATTCAGTGTTTCAGGCATAAAATTTATACAGTAAAGCTAATTAAACATTAGTAACTTAATCTGACAACATCTTCCGGCAACATAGTATTTCCTGCCTCATCTTTTGGAGCATTCTTAAGAAACAGCATCGGAACTATGGTGTATTTCTTGGCAAACGGCAGCAAATTAGCCTTGCGGAGGAGTTCAGTTGTTAACTGTTTACCATTCTCTTGAGTTGTCCATTTACATTCACCAACCAGCAGATACTTTTTATCAAGCGATTCAGCCATCACATCGAATTCGACCTGTTCCGGCTTCTTATCCTCATTGATAACAGAACCCCACCAGCGTTTTGCCTTGCCGTAAACCACTCCATTGACAAGATTTCCTGTTACGGCATCCCGACATAATTTTTCCCATTGCATACTCACATACTCCGAGAAATGAGCAGTCAAAGCCTGTTCTATGGGTAAACGACGGCCAAGTTCAATAAACGAACGATTAGGTACGACAAACTGATAATAAAATGCCATAAACGGATCAGCTATCTTGTAGAGGCTCTTTTTCGCATTCTTTTCATCAATCCCGAACGGAACATCTTTCGCCAAAAATCCGAGATCAATAAGCTTCTTCAACGGACGCGACAGATTGGTTGCCGGCTCATTGCATCTTGCGGCAATCTCAGAAAGCCGATTTGCGCCAGTACCGATATAAGACATTATCGTCGAAGTCTTGACAATATCCTTTACATCGTCCTGAAACAATTTTATCGGTTCTTCGTAAAGAGTTCCATTTACAGAAAGGATATTGTGCCACAAAGCATCATTAAGTGAATTTTGGTTTTCCCTTAGTTCCCAATAACGCGGCACACCTCCCCAAACAGCATATTCTTCAATGGCATTCATCGCATCAAGGCTCAAAGCCTCTTGAATATATGGCAAACGTATCAGTGCAAGTTTCATGATCTCATCAGCACGACCATAGAGAGGTGCAGTAGAATCAAGAAACAGCCCATACATCATATTTTGTGACGAACCACAAAGCACAAGATTATACTTCAACTGCTTTTCATCAACCAGTTTTTGCAGCACAGACGGCAGCTCAGAAGATTGCTCTACAAGATACGGAAACTCATCCAAGCATAAAGTAAAACGCTTGTCTGTTCGATAATTGACCGCGCGAAACATAGATTCCCAATCCGGATATGTCAGTTTGTCGAAATCCGGGAACACTTGTGCAATCACTTTTGCAAGCAATATTCTCTGATGCTGACCTTCGGAACGGTCGGCAAGGAAGTAAACATCATTTTCTGACAACACCCTTTTAATGAGCGTTGACTTACCCAGCCGTCTGCGACCGTACATCACGACTAACGAGGATTTCTCTCTCGCAAGAGCATCTTTCAGTCGTGCCGCTTCATCTATTCTATCAACGAATTTCATACGCCTTATTTATTATGTAATACAAACATAATGTTTTTGCAGCATAACACAAAATTTAAAACCATGTTTTTTATCCCACCAGAACAAAAGGCAACTTATATTATGGAAGAACATACGCATCTATACCTTTTTCGAAGCTCGCCTCCTTGTCTTCAAACTCAAATCCTGCAAAGCTTTTCCCAGTTTGTCTTCTTTGGCCAACCACAGAATATCATCGTCAAGCTGCAAGGCATACAGCACTCGCAAATAAATTCCGATTGCAACTGTCGGTGCGCCTTTTTCTATTCGGGACACAGTCAACAGAGAACAGGTGGCACGTTCTGCAATCTGAGCCACACTCAGATTCCTTCGTAGGCGAGCCAATTCAATCTGTTCTCCTACAATCGACATCTTCTGCACCAATTTTCGAGGCAGTTTGGTTCCCATTGTATTCTTTGTCATATCTTTATCTATTTAAGGTGCAAAGCGACCGTGCCGATAACTTTACCATAGTCAATCTATCATATAATATGCAAAGATGGCGATTTTGATTTACTTAATGATATATTACACATACAATATCTGACATTTTTCAGTCAACATCGAAAAAAATCCAGTCTTTAGACGCATATTCCTTTTCAAACTCTGCCAAATCTTCCTTTATACGCTCACGAAAATTCTCTTCGCTATCATTGCCACTCATCATCCAATCTACGCGAGTTGCATATATCTCTGCTATACGAATTTGCCGACATGCCTCCTTCATTACATTTATCGTTTCATCTGACAGTTCCAATACATCAGCATCATCTGGATAGCGGCCATAATAACAATGATGAATTGAGTATAATACCGGAATTCGTTCACCGTCAGAAGTGCCAGACATATATCGCATTGTTGATTGGAATATTACTCCATCTACGAAAAAATGCTGCTCTGAATATTTTTGTTCTGCCTTGACGATAGTTTTATCTGTCAGAAGAAAAGATTCCGCATCTTCATAACTGGCAAAACTCATATAGCTATGGTATGAGCCAAAGCTATCTTTCTCGTAAATAGTCCAATAATCTTTATGTATCTTCCCGGCTTTGGTTGTAAAGTTCTCGCAATATCACGCTCGATAGAATTAGCTATCTCTCCGAAGGCAATCATATGCCGATTAAAATATCCTCCACTCATAGTTATTTCTGTTCTTGGTATTTATTCTACAAGATTTTTAATCTTGTCAATTACCTTCATGATTTCAGTAGTGTCAATAGACCCATTTTCATGGTCATGAGTCGTGAAAAGGTTTTCACCTTCTATGAAACCTATAGAATTATAGAATTTCAATTTCTTTTCCCATGAAGTCTTATATTCTGGAACTGTAAGCATACCCAGATGTTCCCAGATAATAATCTCATCAGAAAGGTCTACAAAAGTGAAGTCGGGAAGGCATTGATGTCCATCTCTATTAAACATTTCTTCATATTTAAACTTGATGTCGGCAGAGATAAGTTCGTTTGCGATAATTACCTCTGACTTACTACGAACCATAAGGTTGGGATTTTTTGTCCGATGTATCAGGCCTTCAACATAAGGGATTGAGGACTTATTTTCTCTTGCCACAAGTTGTTCGAACATATTTGAATTTCTTTGCGCAAGAATAGAGGCTTGAGGCTTCGTTTTTTCCCAAAGCCAATAGACATTATCTTGTATGAGTAGAATCAGTTTCTTTTTAGCTCTCGTCAATGCAGTGTAAATTAACTCACGTGTGAGAATGCGACCAAACTTAGGCAATACCAGCACCACAGTGTTGAAATCGCTACCCTGGCTTTTATGAATCGTGATAGAATATGCAAGTTCTATTGGAGTTTCACTATCTTCTCCAGACACGCCTCTTTTACCGAAAGATTCATTGGGAATACCGGCGTAAATCAAATTCGCATATCCTTTATAAATAGATCGCACAAAACCAATTTGACCGTTAGATAACTGATATTTTTGATGGGATGGGTATGCTTCCACTTTCTCATTTTTAAGTTGCATTATCTTATCTTTGGGATAAATCTTCTGTGTTGAGAATTGTATAAATTCCTTGTCGTATGTTCCTATCCATTTCTGAACACATTCATTAAGATGCAATGACCCCCAGATAGGATTCAGGACAGGGGTGAGGACTTGCACAGACTCAATCGTGTTAGGATTTGCCGCAAGCGATTTGATGGAGTCAATACCTAACCGATGCTGAAGAACGGCAGATAGATTATCTTCAGTACACCCCAATTCAATACATAATGCTTCCATCAGACACTTTTCAAGGTCGCTTTCGTCTGTCCAAGTCATTACCTGCAAATCTCCATTAAGGTCTCCGGTAGCCATCTTATTGAATATTTCATCAGCCCCTTTCTTTGGTTTCTTGCTACTAAACCATGATGCAAGTGTTAAAATATCAGATTCGCCGGTAGTAATTGTACGTACTACCGTTTCGAGCGATGTGATTGCTGAATTTAATACAGGAACAGTGTCCTTGTTTTGAAGGCGGTAGCACAAATCAGCAAATGGTCTGCCTGCCCCTATCGGAGGAAGTTGGCAAGGGTCACCAATCAATATAAGACGATTAATCTTAGCGAGATCTAACGCTTTTAAAAGAATATACAAATCTCGCGTTGTCAGCATAGAACATTCGTCAATAATCACATTGGCAGCATTGGCATACTGTCTTCCGTTCGGATTGTCAATAGCTAACATTCTATCCCAATCAAAGAAACCTTGACGAACGAGGAACTGAGCAATGGTTTGGGCTTCAACACCCTTACCCATTTTGCCTAATCGAACTCTCGCTTTTCCTGTAGGGGCAAGTAAAAGCACGCCTTCGTTTTTTATTTGTGAGCAGGAAAGAAATGTCTCTACTACGGTTGTTTTGCCGGTACCGGCACCACCTGTTAAGACAGAGAGTTTTCTATCCGTCATCATCTCCAACGCTTCAATCTGCTGTCTCGTTGCTTCACGACTATTCTCGTTATTTTTGTCATAATGTGATGATGACATGGCACGAGTTTCCCAGTCAACGTTCAACTTATTACGCACAGAGCTTTTGGCTCTGGCCAATAATCGTTTGCTCAACCAACGCTCCATTTCTGCGTATTCTTTTAGCTGTAGTGCCTTAGGATTGTCGTCAGGGAGATAGACCAACTCATCGGAGAAAAAACCTCGGACGGTTAAGAAATAGTCGTTTGGTAATAAAGAATTTGTATCAGAAAGAGTATCACTTACATATTGTCCCAACTCGGCAATGGATAGTAACGTGTCTCCATCGTCAAGAGCAGAGCAAAGACGTTCAACAGTCATGGAACGTAATCTGCGTTCATCTATCAAAGTACGAACAGCAAACGGTGCCGTTGGAATGTTTTCACCTTGAATGTCTACATCAGGAATCACACCAAAGTCGATAGTTTGTGTGTTCACACGATTATCGTAATCCTGAGCACATTTTTCGCTTATGATATAGGGATTAGTCAAAAGTTTTTCATAAGTCTCAGCATTGTTGGCATATTGCCCTATGATATCTGCATCGAGTTCAAATCGGGAAAGTAGCTCAAGCACTCTTTTCCCTTCATCTGAACGATACTCCCAAGATTTCTTATACGCGGGTAGTTCTGAAAAATAAACTGTATTGGGAACAGGTAGCTTCCCTGCCATTAAGTCATTGTAGTATCTCCACGGATTGTCTTTTTTCCCACATCCGGCAGTCAGAATATCCCGTTCTATCAGATATGAATAGTTTACGCCTATCGCTTTGAGGCATTCTGCAAATGAAGGGAATGGCGAAATCGAAGACTTAACCTTGGCTATGCTGTCATTTATCCAGCGTAATTGTAACTGCCAGTCGCCTCCCACTAATCCATGCTTCATAACGGCCTCCAATGCCCGCCTTGCATTTTCAAGGATGATGAGCATTGATTGATTGCTAATGAATTCACAACCGTAAGATAGTTCATTGAAGATACGTTCTGTATTTCCAAGCTTATCAAGAGAGATTTTAATTTCGTCAAGGGCTTCCTCTTTTGTTAATCCTGTCTTCTTTTGAATATAGTCCTCATCAAATTCCAGATATTGGTTGTATGGCAATAGAAAGCCTTTGGAGTCCTGTAATTCCTGCCTTATAGAATGTTGTACAACCATTTCCCATAAAGGATATGTGTAATCGGCCTCTGTATCGTATAATTTTATAGATGCCACAGAGGTTACCTCTCCCATACCGACAATCATACGGCGGCCTTCATCATCTACAGGATTACCGTTTTTACAATAAAAGACACAGATTGACTCATTGGCTTCAATATTCCCACGAAACCACTTCAGAATATCGAGTTGACGCTCTGCACCATATAGCCACGATGAATTGAACGGGGATTTTTCCACGTCATGAAACTCCGGATGTCTATCACTCAACCACGATTGAGAATCAAGAGACATATATCTAAATGGAATAGCTAAAGCAGAATATGCAGGGATTTCAATTGTTGTTGGCTTTAAAACGTCATGTCGCCCTCCTTTGCCCGCATACACGTGCTTAAATTCCCGTTTATATGAGTGCTGATTCATAAAACCACCGTTTTCGCTTGCACAAACGGGACGTTCATGCTGTGGAAGTAAACTCCAATCCTCAGAAGCATGCAAGCAATCAGCAGTATCCCGCGACATGGATATTCTTGGGAGAACCTTACAAAATGTATTACAAGCAGGATTCTTGCATACATGGCCATTCCAATTAGAATCGTGCCAAGGAACACGTATAGAAATATGTTTCATTTGTTATAATATAAATAGATTCCAATAAACAATTATTAAATCAAGCCAAGGTCATTTAGAAACTCTGGTCAAATGTCATTGATAATATACCTTGTATTTCCTCAAAAATTTCCACTGCCTCCTTTTCATTTAACCCAACTTTTACCATCACAGCAAATAAATCTTCTTTTGTAGGTTCAATGCGATCATTGATAGAAGTCGTACGGAAGCCATTTATGCCATCACTTGGCAACAGATCGAATGCCGGAGCGAAATGCCAATTGCCATCACGATAGATGAAAGCAAAATTCTTTGCGTGGTCATCTTTGTTATCAATCAAGTAGTTGAATACCATAAGACGATACACTTTCCACATTTCCGCCACGCTATGCGTCAAAGTTGCGCATACTTGAAATATGTGAGTGTAGTCTATGCTTGGCAAACGATAGTCTGCCCCGATAAGTCCGGCAATGCTTACAACGTGTAATTTACCGTTTGAGGTACGGTCAAAACGCTCCACTCCGAAATATTTATCTTCGAAAAGTCGTGTTTTAGGCATCTCTATTCCACACTCTTTGGCAAGAAGCGAATAACGGTATTCATCCTCACCAATATGTTTGGAATCTCTCTTTGCCCGGAACTTCACCAACCATTCTTTCCCATCATAACGAGTAAAGATTTTGGGGCGGGCTCCACCCGGAGAACCACCTCTATACTGGAACTCCTCAATTCCCTCTCCGTTATAATTGTCGCTATCAAGAATCTGTTCCGCCTCCAATGCCAATTTTTCAAAATCTGCGTATTCTTGCTTTGATACAACACTCTTGTCTGGACGAAATTCCAATGCACCGCGTCCAGTAGAACCGACCAACGCAAGACGGTCAAGTAGTGACAGTGTTCGTGGATTGACCCCGTTCCGCTGCAAGTATCTATCAAGAATTAGCAATCCCCACCCATCAGGCAAACAATCATCAAAAACACCGAATCCACCATCAAACGGACGAGGTTTTGCTATAAATACCCCACTGCGCAATGGTAACTCAAACGGAGATATAGAAAAACCAGAATTGAGCCACTCTGCCGAATATTCAAATGCACATAAACTCTCTTTGGTTAAAGCCAATCTGCCAACCAGTCTATTATCATATATTACCTCTATCCGCTTTATGCTATTCATTTTTCTTCCCTCTTTTACGTATAACACTTTGCTCATTCAATACATCATCTAATGACTGATATTGCTTCTGCGCAAAAAGAGCATCAAAATCAGAAAGCGCATTCAAAGCAAAGCCTACTTGAAGCAATCCTCTTAATGAAATCTCTCCCGTCTGCTCAAATCTGCGATAAGTAGCAAACTTGACTCCTGCTCTTGCTGCCAATCCTTCTTGAGTTAAGTCCAATTCAAGTCTCCGAACCTTGACTCTTGCTGCAATTTGCAAAGCAATATCACTGGGACTTGAAACATTAAAAGCTATTATATTATTCATAGTTTACATATCTGCCAATCAACAAACAAAATATTATTCAATACAAAAATAAGACTTATTCCTGAATATACCACCAAATTCAGAATTTATTTGCACCTCAAAATGAAAATCAACTTTACTTTATCTCCGTATTCATATATACGTACATTAAAGTAAAGCTAACAGAGGGAGAGAAAAAAAATGGCTTCGCCAAAGCCGAACCGAACTATATCTGCCGACTTTCTTTTTTTTGGCTGCAAAAGACACAGAAATCCTGCTCACAAAACAGACATGATTCGAGCCATTGTAAGACACAAGAGCCAACCCCAAAATCCGTAAAACCATCTCTGATTTTGCAACTCGAATCGGCGAAATAATCACCGATATGCCTTATCTTTGCGAACCGGATGTTTCGGAGCAAAAGAGAGCCATTTTTCTCTTTTTCCCTTCGTTTGAAGACAAACTAAGGTTAAAAACGTTAAATCTTCGATTTTCGGCGAAAAACAAGTAAATTTTTGAGCAGTCTATCTTTTAAGCCGTAAACTATTGATAATCAATTGGCATAATATGCTGCATCGACAATTATCATTTCACAAAGCTGTTTGGATCTCTTATTTGTGAATACATACAAATGTTATAATAATGATATACAGCTAAATATAAACAAAATATCTATAGATAAAGTTACTACAAATGATATTCCGTTTAGAATGTTAGAAAAATATCCTCGTTAATTATTTCAGCAACTCTAGAAGTTGTTATCAACGAACTCCAAGTTTATTGAAATTATCCTCGATATGCTAATAGAATCTTACACCATTACTCTACAACTTATTATTTCGTTATTGAATACAATTCTTGATCTCCACCTAATGAAACTGATGGAAGATATCTCATCCAATCCATCATATTAGAAAGATTTCTTATTCTTTCATCTATCGTAGGGAATTCTATTGCATCGAACAATGCCTGTTAGTTAGAATTTGATTAAGTCATATTTGAAATATCAGAATTATGCAAATTATCGGTACTATTTCGAATCAGTGCCGATAATTTGCATGTTACTGACTAACCAAACGGATTGCCAGATGTGCGTTAACATATGAAATATGACATTAGTTTACCTTCACCCTCTCCTCTTCCTGCCATTCAGCAAACGAGACAATCTCTTTGTATTGCTCAGCAGTCAGAGATGATCCACCATCTTCACTACATTCGTATTCCCACGGTAGCTCATAAACGGAGCCTTCTTCTTGATAGCCCATATAGTTATGGTATGAATAAGGAACCAACCTGACATAATCTTCTTCCTCAAGAATCTTCAGAAGCTTGTCAGCATCGTGGATTATTAATGGAACACCGGACTTATATAGAGCTGTGGCAACTTCAATGGCGAGACCGGCATTCGCAGAATAACTGTTGGAAACGACAATCACCCATCCTGACCGTTCTGTATCTGATGCAAAGATATTCAGGCGGGAAAGCCCCAGTTCTCCATAATGATCCTTGGCAAACCAGATGAAATCATCCGGACTATCAATATCGTACTGCTCATCAATTTTTGCAAACTTCATCCGATTATAATAAGCTACGTCATGCAATTCATTAGGGCCATAAGTCTGTTCAGTCTGGTTGTATTTACTGACAGGCAAATTTCTGTAGAACGACTCATACACTAATAATGGCATCCACCAGTCTGCGCAGATAGGCAAAAATACGGGTAATAGTTTCCCTGCTCCATTCATCGTTATAGTATTCATTATTATCCGAAACATACGAAGAATAATTTGAAACAACGAAACGGGTATATTTCCGGTCTGTAAACCGGATTGCTCTTCGCTCCATGTATATGGAAGCGACATGAAACCAGCGTGTTTCCATCGGGTTGAATATCACCCATCACTTCCAATCTTTTAAACTGGGACTGGAGTTCAATCAGCCTGTCCAACATATCACCCTTAACAACAATCTCCGGATGACGCACCCCGCCCAACCATTCAAAATGAGAGGTATTCAAGGCATATTCTTCAGCCAAATCGGCAAAGAACTTTCTATCTATTATCTTATTTTCGTTCATATCTTCATTCTTAGTAAATTTCAATATACTTTCCCGAATCAAACCCATTCATAAGATGCTCGTTCTGGAAAACATATCCCATCTGATTGGATAATACTTTGGTTCCACCAATCTCTGCATCAATATTCGTATGTGAATGACCGTATATCCAGACATCAATCCGGTTGTTGCTTACCAAGTCTCCATCGTCACTCGCAAAGGCACTGTTCAGCACCGAATCTTTGTGGCAAGGTGCAACTACCTAAAAAGTGGGCATAGGTGCAGATCACTCATGTATTGTATTCTCATTTCTTTGATAGTTCAACCTGTTTCTCTATGATTGCCTTTACCTGTGCGAATGAAACCGGAGTGAAGTCGTTATTGTCAACTCCCACATCATATTGTGTAGAGAAAAGCATTTGAAGGCGAGGCTTATCTTTTCCGATGTTATTCCTGCTTGTATGCACATGGCCGAAAAGCTGCCAGGTATCATCGTATGAGCCGCTATAGCAAAGGAACGGGCAATGATTCAGATAAATCTTCTGTTTATCCACCTCGATGTACATCTGCATCGTGATCAGTTCGAAATATTTTGTATAATTCTGCCTCAAGTTCTTCATGTCATGATTACCGGCTATGAGATAGATTTTCCCATTCAACCTTTTGAGTATCTTTGTCCATTCAGCAGAGCCACCAAGACAGAAGTCGCCAAGATGAAATACGATATTATCCGGACCGACCACACGGTTCCAGTTGGCAATAAGTGTTTCATTCATGTGTTCTACATCCTTGAATGGCCTGCTACAGAACCTGATGATATTGGTATGATTGAAGTGGGTATCGGATGTAAAGAACACCCCGCTTCCGTTGAATTTGTAATCCATAATCTTCTTTTTTTATGCACATCACTGCGCTGGTTAATAAAACTGAAGTTTTCAATGCCCATGGACGGAAATGACGGAGTAGAGCGCATAATGCGAACGTCACCAATGGGCAAAAACAAAGCCGTTGAAAAATTTAGTAAGGACTTTTCAACGGCTTCAATTTATCTTTTTAATAGGAATACCTGCACCTAATGTACTCCTACCTGTCTATAAAACGTTCGCTGGAAAGTGTTTTTGCATTTACCGAATGACTCAATGCCTAAAGTATGAACATACGACATACTCTCAAAGCATACTGTGCTTCGACATAATGTGTTTACTAATATGTTCACTCTATTCTGCAGCATTGTAATTTTTTTAATGTTTTTATTCAATTGTGAGTGCAAAAATACTGAATTTTCTTGAGAACCAATTAACTATTCGCTAACTTTTTGATAGCTTTATAATACTATTATTGTCAAACAGACGTGGAGAAATAGAGTACCTATAACCAAGCAACTTTTTCAAATGGTTGAAATAGAATAATTCAGTCAATCCTTCACCGACAATATGAATGACCTGTCTAGTTGCTGTATTCTTTCTAACTTTTCTCATAAGGTTACTGATTATAGGTTAGGAACTGCACCAAATTTACCGAACTTGTATGCTTTTTGGAGAGAACTGATTCTTTGATAATACGCAAAGTCTCTTGCTTATATCCTTTGCGGTCGTACTCCTCCCCTCTACACATCCAACAACTACATGGAGTTCCCGTAGTTTTATAAACCTGCGCCCATTTATCCTTTGCTAATTCAAACCAATGAGGATGCTCATAACAACTACCATCTTCACGAATAATGCAAAATTACGATAAATATTGGCAATTATATCAGATGGGGTATATTATCATAATAAACAAAGATTGAAATAAAGCAATTCCAATAAAAGCATTACCTTTGTAAACAACAAGCATTCTGTAACATCCATGCAAAAAAGTAACTGCAACAACTGCCCCCTAAGGAAAAAATACGATAAAAGCCCTCAGTCATTAATGGGACGCTTTTGGCGTTGGCACATAAACTTCTGCCCAGGCTGGAAAGGATATTTCAAATCTCTTTCGCCTGACGAGCAAAACGAGATTAGAAAGAAGTATAACTTCGATAAATACAATAAATAATGAAAAAAGAAATTCTATTCGTCTTGTTAAAAGACTTTGCCGATTGGGAAGGGGCTTATATCGCTCCCAACCTCAATTTAGGTGTTGAGCCCGGAAGTGAAAGCAAATATATAGTTAAAACCGTATCTGTCAGGAAAGAGCCGGTTGTATCGATCGGAGGGTTCAAGGTGCTGCCCGACTATGGGATCCATGACATTCCGGCCGATTATGCAGGGATCGTATTAATAGGAGGCATGAGCTGGTTCACCCCGGAAGCCGAAGCCATTGTTCCTCTGGTAAAAGAGGCCATCGAGAAGAAGAGGCTGGTGGCCGGTATTTGTAACGCCTCCGTTTTTCTTGGTATACACGGTTTCTTGAACCATGTAAATCATACCAGCAACGGATTGGATTACCTCAAACAATTTGCGGGGGTTAATTATACAGGTGAAAATCTTTATATGGATGAACCGGCTGTCAGAGCCGGAAACATTATTACCGCCAACGGATTTGCAACTCTGGAGTTCTGTCGTGAAATACTCTATGCGCTGGAGGCAGACTCTTCCCAAAAGATAGAGAGAAGCTATCGAATGAACAAAACAGGTGTTTGGGAAGATCCAGAAGTGGGATAAATCACTTATCTAATGGTGGTAGATAATAAAACATCTACCACCAACAACTTACATCTACCACCATTTACTACTTTTCGACCACTAAATACAACCGTCCCCTACTCGCTAACTGCGTCTTAAGCCCTATCTTTTTCAAGAAGCGACCAAAGACGGAGACATTGCTCATCGGAAGTTTTACGCCGCTCTTTTTTTGCAGCGATAGGTAGATCTCTCCGGCAGAGATCTTCAAACCTTCCTCCTTATGCGAAGCGGGACGATAATATTGAAAAAACAGATCCTCGAACAAAGGACGTTGTTGAAACGCCTCGTTCGCTTGCATCTGCGAGGCCTCTTCCTCATGCGTCAGCCAATAACGCTCGTTATTATTCAAGGCGGCAACCGCTTGCGCATAGAGCTGGAGATAATCGATAGGCTGGGCATTGTCTATCATCCCTTTCACCTCGATACAAATGAAACGGCGGCTGCCGGAAGGATCGCCCAGCAAATCCGTATGGTTGCTCGTAGCGATAAAGGAAGCGTAACGTTTCACCGATTCCACCTGCGTGGCATGAGGCTTGCGTACATTTACGACCGGCTTCTGCAACAGATGCTTCAAGAAGCCTTGATGCCTCGCGCTCACTTGGTCGAACTCATCAATATTGATCAATCCGAAACGAGTAAGATACAGCTCGGCATCCCGCTTCTTGCTGAAATCGATGCTGTCCGTGTAATACTTATTCAAGTCCGGTGGCAACAGGTTGAAACAGAACGTGGACTTCCCGCACCCTTGCCCGCCAACCAAAAGCGGGGAAAGGCTGTTGCCATGCTGTTTGTCACGTCCCTGCCAATGCGCTACCATCGACAGGAACCAAGTGTAAAACAACTGTTCCCACCGTACGTTGTCGCAAGGGATGCGTGCGGCCAGCGGACGGATGCGATCCTTGCCGTCCCACACGGGCAAGCGGATCAAATAGTCCTCGATAGGCGCATAGTCCGGGATGCGATCTGAAAAGACAAAACGCCGTACATCCCTGTCCCATAGCTGCAATCCTTCTTTCTGGGCATTCAAGGCGATACTGTTCAGCACACGATCCGTCACGGGGCGATAGTCAAAACAGAAGGTGTTTTTCTCCCGATATTCCGGTCCGCCAGACATCAGATTGTACCGGAAATCGTAACGACGGTTCATAAACTCCTCCATTTTCAAGCTCTGTAGCTGCTCCGGCTTGTAAAGGGACGTACTGCCAAAATCAGAATCGGAGGCTAAGCGGTAAGACTGCCTCGAGGTCTCCCGGATCTCCACTTCCGAGATCAGATTCCCCAAATAAAGCATCGTCCACTTCACACAATCCTCCTCTTCTACCCCAGCCGCGAAACAAAGTCTTCCTAGAGTGACCAACAAAGGTTTGAAATCCACCTTTATGCTCAAACTTCCATGTTCCTCCAAAGCCCGCTGCAAAGCGAATTCATATTGGATGGCAACGTAACGGTATTGGTCATAAAGCGTCTGTCCGGCACTCTCTACCGGTACCGGCACCCGTTTTTCGAACCGTTCCTGATAGGCGCTTTCGTCGGGCATAGCCACAGGCTGCTCCAGATGAATGGAAAGGGCGTCCGGATTGTAATACACATCGGCATCATAACTGAGGCGGCAGCCCATCTCCAACACCGGACGTTTCAGCTCGATAGGATAAGAAAGGCGAGGCTCATACGTCTTGAGCGCATGTCGGTAAGCGTGCGCATGAAAAACCTCGGCATCCGTACGCGAACGGGGAAGCGACCCGTCGGGATAGGTATAAGCCACCACGAACTTCACGCTCCGTCCGCTAGAGCCGATCATAGCGAACAGTGTCTGCGGATATTCCACTATTTTTTGTTTCAAGGACAAAGCCTCTTCTATGCTCTTCAATCGATTGATCTCCAGCAAAATCCAGCCATTATACTCCTTCAACTCGCCTTTTCGAAAAGTTCCGGCAAAGAGCAACTGAGGTAATTTCCGGGTAAACGGATACCGTTTGTCGGGATAAGCCCGCCTTAATTTCTCTCGAAAGAGCGCAAGCTTATCCCTCGTCCGCTCATCCTTTACCCATGCCACGATCTCCTCCATACGCATCGCCCGTTGCGCGACGGTATGTCGATAGGCTGTTTGCTTGGTTATTTTCATGTCTAATATATTATTTAAGAAGTTGAATAACTTATGCTTACAGTTTTTTCTATAGAAAAACAAAAGTTTTCCCCTAATAAAACTTTTGTTTCTTCCTAAAGAAACTTTTGTTTCCTCTAAGAGAAACTCTTTGTTCTCCTAAGAGAAATGTCTTTTCCTGATTTATCTAGACACTTTTT
>NZ_QTLI01000024.1:49139-91433 GCF_003434625.1 Parabacteroides sp. AM17-47 | reverse complement strand
TTTGCAAGTTTTTTACGGCAACGGATATCGGGTACATTATATTATAGGATACCCTATTTAGCGTTCAAATTCATCTAAAATAATTAAGTTCGCATCCAAATAGAGATGGAAGAGAGAGTCGAATTTCGTTTTCGAGTTTGTTAGCCGAACCTTAAACCTACTTCTTCATCCCTCGTACGGGAGAACGAACCGGAATGCCAATAAAATTAAAAAAATTATGTCGAGACCAATCAAAAAGGGATTAAGCTATTTTCCGCTGGATACCGATATACTGTCCGACCGAAAAACACGTCGTTTATTTCAAAATTATGGATGCGAAGGTTTCTCCACCTACATGGCGATCCTGTGCGAAGCGTATGGAACCACGGGCTATTACGTCCGATACACGGACGATTTCTGCTTTGACATCGGATTTACGCTTAACCTGAAGGAAGAGCGAGTTCGCGAGATCATCGGATTTTGCGTTGAGATCCGATTATTTAACCGGGATCTATTCGCCCGGCAAGGAATCCTCACCTCTTTCGGAATCCAATCCCGCTATCGGGAAATCAACAAGCGGAGCATATCCCGTATCTCCCCCGAATGGGAAATCCGGGAAGAGACCGCCCCTATTCCTACGGTAGAAATATCGGTTCCTGTTACGGAAACCCCGGTTTTCGCGCCAGAAACCTCCCCAAAAGGAAAAGGAAAAGAAAATAAAACAAACACGGTAACAAAAATTCAAGCTAGAAATGAACATTCGACCTCAAATGATAACGGAGAGGCAGGCCGCAGAGTCGAGCTACTCCAAATGGCAGCCAACGCCACAAGCGCTAGCCGACATGCGTAAACGCTACGGCGACGCCCAAAGTTTCCTATCGATATTCACCCCCGATCTACAGATCGCCGCCGCCCGTCACCCGGAGCGGACCTATACGGGCACGGCCCCTACGCTGGCCACGATAGCCGTCGGCTACGGCGAGCCGGTAGCGATCGTATGGATCTGCATCCAACTGGAGAACGTGAACCTGTTCGCGGGGGTAAAAGAAAAAATGCCCGTCAGCCGCCAAAAAGAGCTGTCGGCCTTGATTCTCACCGAGTATCCATTTTTAAAAGCCTCCGAGATGCTCCTGTTCTTCCACCGGCTGAAATGCGGGCGGTACGGACGCTTCTACGGATCGGTGGATGCCTTGACCATCACGACCTCGCTCCTGCAATTCATGGACGAGCGACGGAAAGAGAGCGTCCGCTACCGGCAACCGGACACGGCAGCTCCCGCCACGACCACCCCCTCCTCGAGTGGTATCACGTATGAAGAGTATTTAAGATTAAAAAAACAAAAACAGCAACACCATGAACACGAATAGAATCTATGGCCATCAAGAGTTGGCCCTTTTATATTTCCCGAACGTACTCCCCTCCTCGGCCTCCACACAATTGACCCGTTTCATCCGCCGGGACCCGGAGCTACTGTCTGCCCTCGAAGCCATCGGCTATCGTAAAGGCATCCGCCTTTACACGCCCTTGCAAGTGCGGACCATCGTCGATCATATGGGCGACCCCGAGAATTGGAATCTTTAATTTCCAAGCCTCAATTATCAATTTTCCATTATTAACGGCATAACGGTGATTTCTCCCGTAATCCAACTCTTTTTTTCGAGCGAATCACGGCCGTAAATGTTCTCAAAAAAACACGTACATGTTTTTCGAAAAACACGTACGACTTTTTCCGAAAACACGTACGTCTTTTTTTCGGGTACAAATCCCGACATTGACCGACACTGACCGACTGCCCTTTTTTCAGTCTCTTACCTTTGCGGAAAAAAGAAATGATGAATAAACTTGTATGTATCGGGCTAATTACCCTATCCGCATTGTCTTGCTCGGTTTCACGAGATAACAAGCAAAGGCTGTATAAACACGAGAAAGACTCCCTCTCGGCAATCCGTATCGACCATCTCTTTCGCCAAGCCAAAAGCGACAGCCGGAATCACCTATCGGCCACCCTGCGCCAAGTAACCTTCTCTTCCCCCGACAGTTCCGGGCGGCAATATCCGCTGTCCGTGACCACCGCCACCCTGCAAGAACAATCCCGGCGATCGGCAACAGACACCTCTTCCCTATCCAGCGCCCAACGATCCACGCAAACCAGTACCGCCACGCACGTATCGCAGGAGAGCAAGGAGCGAAAAAGACAGGCGACCCCTTGGTGGCTATGGCTAGCGCCGGGCCTTGCCCTCATCGTGATTCTCAAAAAAACGACCTCGACAAAATAAAAACTCATCCTATGAACCATAAAAGAAATAAGTATCAGAAAAGAATAAATATACAATTAACAGTAGCCGTGATGTTATGCCTAGCCGGCCTCTCGCTGCTGTTCATGGGATTCTGGTGTAGCCCCACGGGAGAGATCCATAATTCCGTATTAATCGGCTTCGGTGAGGTCTCCACTTTCGCCGGCGCCCTATTCGGGGTGGATTACAAATATAAGGAGAAAAGGAACTATTAAGAAATAAGAAAACGGTAGGTGATAGTATAAATTTTTTTATTACTTTTACCCCTTACATATAATGGACTTATGAGAAAAACCTTTGTTTACCTCTTAATACTAGGCTTAACCTATTTTATTTCTTGTGATAGGCCAAACCATCACCCTTCAATCTTCCAGAAGGTAGAGAGATTAATGCCCCAACATCCGGATAGCGCCTTGGCACAAAAACAGTGGGAACAAGCGGCTTTATTATCCAAACGCTATGAGTTATCGCATGATTCCATAGAAAAAGCACGTCTGGAACAAGAGCTGGAAACAGAAAAGAATAAATGTATAACCTTGAGCAAAAGAAAAGACGTTCTAACCTATGTCATGTAAAAAAATAGCGGAATAAACAATAAATAAAATAATAGGCAAATGAAAACATTCAGTTTTATAGGAGTAAGCATCCTGTTTGTAGTGACAGGGTGTGGAGGCAGTCATTCATCGACCGATGAGTTTATTACCGTAGATGTAAATGAAAGTTATTCAACCAAAAAAGAACTGGTACTGCAAGACTTCATGGATGTGGAATACATTCCTCTGGAAACAAACGATGAGTTTATTAATCAGGGATATGTACAAGCGGTTGGTGAAAAATACATAATAGTGGCAAATTATAATAATGATGGGAATATATTCGTATATGACCGGAGCGGAAAGGCCATCCGTAAGATAAACCGTAAAGGACAAGGAGGGGAAGAATATATAAATTTTAGATGTGTTACGTTGGACGAAGAAAACAATGAAATATTTATAAATGATCACTATAAGAAAAGAATAAAGGTTTATGATTTAGAGGGAAATTTTAAACGCAGTTTGAAGCAGAAAACAGAAGGTGACTCTCAGTTCTATTGGGAAATATTCAATTATGACAAAGAAAATCTGATTTGTTACGATGAAATCAATGCTGAGATACCCTTCCTGCTCGTATCGAAGCAGGACGGGAGCATAACCAAGGAAATAAGACCTTCCTTTAAAGAGAAGAAGTACTTTTTTCAAGTCTTACGGATGGAAAATAGTACAAGAGCTGCCGGACCGGGATCTTACAGCAGAATCACTCCGTTTAATGGTAATTGGATTCTATTAGAACCCTCATCAGATACGATCTACACATTGATGCCCGATTGCAGTTTACGTCCGTTTATCGCACGAACGCCACCTATCCATACCATGGATCCGGAAGTGTTCTTGATTCCGAGGTTGATATCCAATCGCTATTATTTCATGGAAGGTATAAAAAACGTATATGATTTCAGGAAAGAAGAAGGATTCCCTAAAACCTACTTTGTGTATGATACCCAAGAAAAGGAGTTTTCTAGGTATATTATATACAATGGAGATTATACTTCTAAAAATGAATTCTATATGGTTATGCTGACCCCTATCAATGCCCAAGGTGAATCATGGGCTACCCTGAACGCTTTCGATCTTTGCCGGGACTATCAAAAGGGAAAGTTGAAAGGCAAACTAAAAGAAGTGGCCGCGACATTGGAAGAGGATGACAATCGGGTGGTAATGTTGGTGAAATCTAAAAAGTAAAAAAATATCAACAGTGATGGAAAACAATTCATCAGCTGGTGGTCATAGGGAATCACGCCAACACGAAGGATGCCGTCATCCGGATAAGGCATTGGAACGATCTGAGGTGAACATAGAGGGCTTTACTACCAACAAAAAGAGCCTCAATAAATGCTAGACAACACCTTTACGAAAATATCGGAGATATTATTTGCTTATATACAGGAAGAAGTATATGTTTGTCGTGAGGACTCTGTAAACACAAATCATCATTCCATTTTCATGGAATGATTCAACTTGTGTAATATTCATTGTTTAAATAATAAAACGCATGAATAAAATCATATATTACGTATCGATCACGTTACTAACGGTTGTTTCCTCATGCGGAAATAAAGAGACAAATGTATCCAGAAAGTTGACCTTGGATAATTGCCCGGTCATAGCACAGGTTATTAATCTGCAAGGAGATCCGGTGACTAATTTAGACTTTTCTTCCGTAAAGGATACATTCAATTTACCATTAAGCTCCTTGCTATCTTCCTTTCAAGTTATTCGCCTAGAAAATTCGGAAGACGCACTGACCGCCGCAGGACAAGATACCCATATAGCCGTGAGTGACCATTATATTTTAGTGAAATCTTTTAGGGCAGGCTCTTCCTGTAAGCTCTATAACCGTAATGGGGATTTCATCAGAAAGATCTCCTCCCAAGGACAAGGGCCGGATGAATATAACTTATCTATTTATGATCAGTATTTAGATGAAAATAATAATAAAATCTATCTAATGGAGATTCGTGCCTCTAAGATATTAGTGTTTGACCTCGACGGGCAGCCACAAAAACACATTCCTCTGGCCTATATAACCCATAAAGGACGATTTGTTATCAATGACGAGAAAAAAACAGTAACCGTCATGTGCATACCTTTTCAGGGAACTCCCACCGCATTGATCTGGACACAGGATTTCGAAGGCAATATCATCCAAGAATATCCGGTCTCCGACCAATTCATGTTGATCCCAAGCACTTACGATTATGAGGTACGGGAATCCTTGAATACCAACGCTTCCGACTTCTATCTTCATAATTGTATAGCCTCGCAAGACACACTTTATCATTATGACATAGACTCAAATACGCTACACCCTGTTTTTACGATGCATACGGGTCATGAGCCGATCTGCCATTATTTCACGGAGCTGCCCAATCACTTTCTAGTCACTTGGTATACACAGACCTCATGGAATAATGAGTTACCCCGTTTCCCGAAAATCCTAGTAGACAAACAAAGCCTTAAAGGTTGTTTCGTGAATTTGAAATGGAATATGCTAGGGAATATAGATGGGCCTACCAATCCGTCCTTCAATCGAGGTTATTTCACTGCGATCATGGAACCTTACGCATTAAAAGAGCAATTGGAAAAGGTTTTGACTTCCAATCAAAAACTATCTCCGGAGGTGTTGAGAAAAGTAAAAGAGTTGAATAATCGAATTACCGATGACGATAATTGTATCGTCTTTATAGGAAAATTGAAAACAAAATAAAAGAAACATGAAAGCCATAATCACAATCTCAGCGATATGCATACTTTTAACGGTAGGATGCAATCGAAACCCAGAGAATCCGGATAAGTTGCGAACCATACTTTTCGAGCGATGCATAGAGACAGAGCAAAAGATGAAAATCTCCGAGATAGCCGATACCATTGAGTATTTAGAGTTGAAGACTCCACATGATATCGTAATCTCCCGCATCTTAAACATTGTCTGCGGTGATAATTTCTGGTTGATTCACACAAGGCAAGGAATTTACAAATTTACGAGAACCGGTGAATTCGTTAAACAGATAGGCCGTCAAGGACAAGGACCCGACGAATATCTCTATATTCTAGGCATAGATATAAATCCTACTCGAAAAGAGATCATCCATGCGGATACGCAACAGATCTTATATTATGATTACGATGGAAATTTTCTTCGGAAGGAGAAAATTAATGATTACTTTTTTAATATAGTCTTTGTGGATTCTGTATTATGGACTTGTAATCTTTGTATGCATATAGATAAATATATGGCTTGCGCATTGAGTTTAGCGGGTGATACCGTTACTGTCATGCCCAATCCGAATTATGGGATAGAGAGTCTCAACGAGGGATTTTCTTTTGTCTCCTCCTCTGAATTGAGAGAATTCTCGAAATATAAAGAGAATGTTTATATGAAAACCCGCTCGTCAAGAGATACCGTATATCAGTTATCGGGAACAAAATGGAGACCTTATCTCTATCTAGATATGGGTAAATACCAGATGCCCATAGAGTACGAGGCTTGGTATTCCGAGGACGCATATAACAAAAATGCGATTAATTATTGGAATATACCAAGATTGGAGGAAGACGATCGTTACTTCTTTTTCACCGCAGTCAGGCAAAAGCAGACTCAACGGGGAGAGAATGAGAATGATTACAAATTCGTGATTTACGATAAAAAAGAGAGGGAGGGTTTTGTTGTGAAAAATGAGGACGGGATGAAAATCACCGACGATATTTTAGGTGGCCCCAATTTCTGGCCTCGTTGGAGTACTAACGACCTATACATTACGACCATGGAATGGTTCGACCTAGCGCAATGGATAAAGGATAAGAAACGCACCCTATCCCCTACCTTGCAAAAACAGTTCGAAAGTTGGGGAGAGGACACAAATCAACTGATCGTGTTGTGTAGAAAAAAGAAGTGATATCCAATAAAAAGATCACATTACAAATATAGTATATATAAATGGATACAAACACCCGGACACGGGATATGGCGCTATCTATATGACTTTCAAGGATGGGCGTCAGAACTGCTTACTTCCTTCAGAACAAATATTTTGGCATTTGGGCAAAGAAGATAATCCCATCATAATATTAATGGAATAATTTTTGGTAGTACGAGCGAACTGTGTCAACTAAATATTTTTCATCCGTTGTCATATCCGGCTGAGCCAAATAGACATGAACCTATCATACACGATATACCCATCCGGTTGCCTCAATATAAACTCCTTATCTATTAATATCCTTAAGGAAGTATTCACGCTACTCACCGCCTTCAAATCATACTTTTTGATGAAGGCGGCAGCATTGACCTCCCGGACGATCCCTTCCTTGGCGATCGCTTTCAATAGCTGGATTTGATTAAATGTCAACAATTGGAAATAAGTCTGGTAGGTATATTCTTCTTCCCGTAAGATCTCCATCATGAGAGAATCAAGAAGCTCCGGAGAAAGTGTTTTTTCCGGTAAAGCGAAGAGACGGTTCAAAAGATATTGCACATACCAAGTATGCCCATCTACCCATGTGTACACCTTATCAAATATTTCTTCCGGAAGCTCCTTCCCTTCCTTCTCGAAGAAAGAATGGGCAAAGGAAAAATACACCTCCTTGCTGATCTTGTCTAAAAATAATTTTTGGGTGGATTGATAGAAGGGGCGCTTGATTGAGAAGAATATATATTCCATCAAGTGCTTTTTACTCCCCGAAAAGATAAAATGAACATTCGGCAAAAATTGAATATAAGAACGCAATAGGCCTTCCACCCCTTTCTCCGGATATTCCATGATTTGCTGGAACTCGTCAATAGCCAGATAACATTCTCTTCCAGACTGCCGCAAGTAGTCGAAAATCTCCTTCAGCGTCTCCTCCTCTTTCGAAGGGACGATATCCAAGGATACAGACGGAATGCCCGATAACTCATCCATTGTTATCACGGGACGGCAACTCTTAAAAAAAGAAAGCAAGGTCTTCAGCGTAGATTGAGAGAGACTATCCAGCTTACCTAAGATCTCCCTTCCCAACAAAGCGACAAACTCACGCAAATTTTGAGTAGAGAAAATATCTAAGTAGAAGCACTTGGCATTCTTCTCCTTTTCTTGTAGCGTATAAAAAACATTCTTGATCAAACCGGTCTTTCCCATACGGCGAGGGCTTACCAACGTGATATTTCTCCCATTATGAAGAGCGGATAAAATCACTTCTGTCTCTTTCTCCCGATCACAAAAATATTCTGGACCTTGATAACCAACTATTAAAAAAGGATTATTCATATTCAGCATCTTATTTGCATTACGCAATTCACGTAACGCAAATTACGTAATAAAAAACCAGAATAACAAGTAAACCGACTACTACTTACATATCCCGACACTCACCGACACTCACCGACACTCGCCGATTCCCGTTTTTCAGAGGCTCTATCTTTGCATTGTCATTAGTAATTAACCTTTTAAAATTCAAAATTATGGCAGTGAAATTTAAAGTAGTAAAGCGTAAGGTATTGAACGGCGCAGAGAAAGACTCAGTAAAGAACTACGCGATCGCTAAAACGTCGGGGACTTCGGACCTCAACAAATTATGTAAACTGATTTGCTCTCGCTCCACGCTTTCGTCGGCGGACGTGAAAGCGGTGCTCGATTCATTAAACTGGGCGATGGATCTGGAACTTTCCTCCGGCAACGTGGTGCAATTGGGAGAATTTGGAAACTTCCGTATGTCTATTAACTCCGAAGGAACGAATACGCCCGAGGACTTCGACGCCACCAAGATAAAGGGGGCACGTATTATCTTTTTCCCGGGCTCGGCCCTGCGGACTACCCGCAATGAGGTGAATTTCGAGCCTCTGGAGGTTACGAAAAAGAGCGCAGGTTCTGATAGCGAAAGCCCGGACGAGATATGAGAAAAATTGACCTGATCGTGATTCATTGCTCGGCAACCCGTGAGAATACGGATTATAGCCCGGAGCAACTGGAGAGTGACCACAAGGCACGGGGATTCCTCCGTGCCGGTTACAACTTCTACATCCGTAAATCGGGAGAAGTAGTGAACCTGCGCCCGCTAGAGCAAATTCCGGCTCATGCGAGAGGACACAACAAACACAGCATCGGGATTTGCTACGAGGGTGGACTGGACATCACCGGACAGCCACGGGATACCCGCACACAGGCTCAAAAGACCTCGTTGTTACGTTTGATCCGGCATCTCTTAATCTGCTTTCCCGGCTCATGGGTCTGTGGGCACCGGGATCTCTCGGAGGACTTAAACGGAGACGGGACGATCTCGCCGGATGAATGGATCAAACAATGCCCCTCATTCAACGCGATACCCGAATACAAAGAACTCGTGTATGAGCTACGAAAAAAATAAGTAAAAAATCCATGCTCCCACTAAGGGTTTTCAAATTTGGTTGCGACTATTAGTATAGAAACAACTTAAAATGGAGAATAGCATAGATCATATTATCACAAGGATATTAAGTGGCAACAGCTCCTCGGAAGATTTTCTTTCGCTGAGCGAATGGCTGAACGCAGACGAAAAGAACAAAAAAGAATTTCGGTTGCTAAAGAGTTATTGGGATGCGGAAGTCTCGTTCAGCCATTCCTTAATGCCTAATGTGTCCCTCGATAATTTGAGAAAGAAGATCGACGATCAAAGCAGGCAAAAGAGATTGAGGCTGATCCGTTTCATCGCTACTCCCATTGCGGCGGCAATCGCCTTTCTTGTTCTGTTTTTCGCTACGACGCACTTAAATACCCGGGAAGGGAAGGTTCAGCAATTCTATACCTATATAACCGATAAAAATAAATCTCATTTTACATTGGATGATGGTACGAAGATCATTTTGAACCGGAATAGTCGCTTTACCTACTCTGACGCATACGGTACGGATCAGCGAAAGGTTAATTTGGAAGGAGAAGCCTATTTCGAGGTGGCGAAAAATCCGGAAAGACCTTTCATCGTCGATATGGGAAATGCCTCCATACGGGTATTAGGAACGACCTTTAGTGTAAAAGCCGATAAAGGGAAGGATCAGATCACGGCCGTCCTGCTGGAAGGGTCTATCCGTTTCGAAAGCCCGACACAACAAGTCTTACTAGCTCCCGACCAGCAACTTACATTCATCCGTTCAACGAACAAGATTGATATCCAATCCGTCAACGCAAAAGAAAATCTGGCATGGAAAGACGGCTTGCTAAAGTATAAATCAATAGCGCTTTGTACCTTGCTGAATGAGCTTGAGAAAAGATACGAGATCCCGATCCATATAGAAAACAAGAGATTGCTGGACCCGAATGTCACTGTATCCGGAACATTCAGCGAGGATCAATCTTTAAAGGAGATTTTACAAGTAATATCTCGCAGTTTGCCGATCAAATGGTCACAAAGAGATGGAACTTACTATATTCAATAAAATAAAAATATCAACACATCTTAAAAAAACAAGCAATGCCTATGAGATAACACGGATCATATCTTTCAAAAAAACAAAACCGGCTGCAAAAATACAGCCGGCCCCATTAAAAAGAATTAATTCCTGCTTCTGCTACTCCACGACCAAATTTTGTGGCAGACGCATATTATCAACCTTTTATCAGTACAAAAATATGGAAAATGTTTCGTATTATAGGTCTTTTAGGTCCAAAGACTTAAAAAAAATGCTCTCGGTCCTAAAAATGTCCTTTATTTTACTTTTCTTGACACTGTTCCAAGCGGTAGCGACTAATTCCTATTCACAATCTGTAACGATTTCCGTGAAGACGGATCAGGCCCCGCTAACCGATCTATTCGCTATTATAGAAAAACAAAGCGATTTCTTATTCTTCTATGTGGATTCTGACGTAAAGAACGTAAAAGTGAGCGTGAACGCAACCGATAAGTCCATAGAAAATATCTTATCGCAAGCACTACGCAACACGAGTTTGAAATATTCGATCGAAGGACGAAATATCAATGTATTTAATAAAAACATTGTCGCCCAGCAAACTAAAAAACGTATTACCGGTGTCGTTAAAGATGCGGAAGGAAACGCTATTATCGGCGCTAACGTTGTCGAGAAAGGCACGACCAACGGTACGATTACGGATCTGGACGGTAAATACATGATGGAAGTATCCTCAAACGCGACCCTTGAGTTTTCCTATATCGGTTACATGACACAGTTGCAACCGGTAGGCGGCAAAAACGAGATCAATGTAAACCTGAAAGAGGACACTCAAAAACTGGACGAGGTAGTCGTAGTAGGTTACGGTACACAGACAAAACGTGAGATTACCGGTTCTATCACCAATGTGACCGCTGAGGATTTCAACCAAGGTCTGACTCGTAACGCAGCGGATTTGTTACAAGGTAAGGTGGCAGGTTTAACGATCAATACGGGTTCCGGCGACGTAACGGGCAACTCGACGATTCAATTAAGAGGTATGTCAACCTTGCAAAAGGACCAAGGTCCGTTGGTTGTTATCGATAATGTACCGGGCATGGACATGTCTACGGTTAATCCGCAGGATATCGAATCTATCTCTATCTTGAAAGATGCGTCTTCAGCCGCTATCTATGGTTCCCGTTCAGCGGGTGGTGTTATCCTTATCACTACGAAGAAAGGTTACGCCAGCAAACCGACCATCGCTTATAATGGAGCGTTCGGTGTATCTACCTTGGCCAACAAGCCGAATCTGCTGACGGCGGACCAATGGCGTAGCTATACTTCCTCTACCCCGGGTAAGGATGGTAAGGATTTTGACATGGGAGCGAACACGGATTGGTTCGACGAGATCACGAGAATCGGTTTCCAACAGGATCATGCCGTGTCTTTATCAGGAGGTGGTTCACACCATAACTATAGAGGTTCCCTTTCTTATATGCAACGTGAAGGTATCGCACGCGATAACTCCATGAACCGTTACAACGCCCGTTTCCAATTCTCCCAACGTGCGCTGGAGGATCGTTTGAAAGTAAGCATCACCGGCGTGGCTACCGTTACGGATAACGCACCGACAAATACGACAAACTTCTTGCTTGCCTACAATATGATTCCCGTACGTCCGGTTAAGCTAGAGGATGGATCTTGGTTCGACACACGTGAATACGACCAAGGAAACCCGGTACGTAACCAGAAAGAGAATACACATAAGAACCGCATCAATAATTTCTATGGAACCGCTGATGTCGGTTATACGATTATCGATGGCTTAGAGGCTAAAGTTCTTTTAGCTAAAAGCCGGAACACGGAAGATGAGAGTAAATACAGTAGCATCGAGTCTCAAGCCGGCTACAACGATGGCGGTAAGGCCGAACGTTGGTCGAGATTGCGTGATAAGGATTTGATGGAATGGACCGCCAATTACTCGGCCGAGTTCAATAAGCATAAGATCAATGCCTTGATCGGTTATTCTTGGGAAGAGGAGAACTATGAGGAGACTCACGTACAGACCCGTGGTTTCGTCACTGATTTATTAGGCGCTAACAATTTGGCCGCAGGACAAAACCTGAACCCCGGAGACGCGGAGTCTGAGAAATGGCAAAGTCGCCTGATCTCTTTATACGCAAGAGCCAATTATAGCTTCAATGAGAAATATATGTTGACAGCTACCGTACGCCGGGATGGTTCTTCCAAATTTGGAACGAATAACAAATGGGGTACCTTCCCTTCCGTTTCCGTGGGTTGGAATATCACCCAAGAATCATTTATGCAAAAAGTAAACTGGCTTAACGACTTAAAGTTAAGTGTCGGTTATGGTATCACTGGTAATCAAACAGGATTGGACCCCTACAAAACCCTCGAGCTTTACGGCACAGATGGTGTATATTATGATACCGGTTCTTGGTTGCCTTCTTATAAGATCAGCCAGAACGCCAATCCGGACCTAAAATGGGAACAAACAGCGATGTTGAACATCGGACTTGATTTCTCCGTATTGGATAGCCGCCTAGGAGGTCGTATCGAATGGTATAACAAAAAGACCTCTGACATGCTTTATACCTATCCGGTACCAACCCCTCCTTATTTATATAATAAGATCATGGCAAACGTAGGTGATATGCGTAATACGGGTATCGAGCTGAGTTTGAACGCAGACGCTATCCGCACAAAGGATTTCGACTGGAACATTTCCTTGAACTTGGCTCACAATGAAAATGAGGTAACTCGTTTATCCAACGATGTATTCACGATGGATAAGATCTTATTAGGTGACGTATTCATCCGGGGTGGAAGCTCCAGTGGTACGCACGTATTGGAAGAAGGACGCCCTATCGGACAATTCTACGGTTTGGTTTGTAACGGTATTGACGAGAACGGTAGATATATCTTGGTAGATAAAGACGGCGACGGCGAGATTTCCGATCCGGCGGATTACGACTACATAGGTTCCGCACAGCCGAAATTGACTTACGGTATCACCAACTCTTTCCGTTACAAGAATTTTGACTTATCATTTTTCTTGCGTGGAACGATCGGTAATGATATATTGAACGCGACCCGCATGGCATACGCTCAATCCGGATTCCTGCCGGGAACGAATGCGCTGGACGATCCATTGACCTATACGTTAAGCGAAACTCCTAGATTCTCCAACTATTATTTAGAGAAAGGATCTTTTATGCGTCTCGACAACTTGACTTTAGGATATAAGATCAAAGCTTTGAACGGTATCCGTGTTTATTTCACGGCACAAAACCTATTCGTTATCACGAAATATAAAGGTCTTGATCCCGAAGTCCCTATGGATTCAGGAGACGGTTTAACCCCGGGTGTAGAACCTCGTGAATTTTATCCGAAGACACGCACATTCTCTGTTGGATTAAACTTGAATTTCTAATACATAAACAGTAACGATCATGAAAAGATTATTCAAAAATATAATATGTGCCGTACTCGCTCCGGTAGCGCTTGTCTCTTGCATGGATTTGGACGAGAACGTATACGACAAACTTCCTACCGACGAATTCGGGACAACGGAAAAGCAGATCAACGCAATCATGGCTCCGGCATATCAATCTTTGAAAAATATGCTAGCCTACGACGGTCCTTGGGGGGCGGCCGATATGACAGCCGATATCTTGATGGCACCGACACGTGTAGGTGGTGACTGGTGGGACGGTGGACAGTATATGGAACAATGTATGCATAGCTGGAAACCGAACTCTTACTCTGTAGAAAATTGCTGGGATTATTGTACGGGAGGCCTAACTACGGTTAACTCCGTATATAATATTATAGAGAAAAGCGAAGCCATGAGCGATGAGCTTAAGCTTCAATACTTGTCCGAGTTAAGAGGATTACGCGCTTTCTGGTATTATGTAATCGTAGATATCTTCGGTAACGCCCCACTAGTGACAGATTTTGAGGATACCTCCTTGCCCTCCAGCACAAGCCGTGCGGACATTTATAAATATGTGGTTAAGGAATTAACCGAGATCATCCCGAACTTGCGCTCCGATGTATCAGATGCCAGCTACGGTAAGTTTACGCAAGGTGCTGCCCGCATGGTATTGGCGAAGATGTACCTCAACGCCGAGGAATGGATCGGTGAACCGAACTGGAAAGGTGTTGTGGAGCAATGCGACGAGATCATGAAACTCGAATATATCATCGAACCGAATTGGAAAACCAATTTCGAGGTTCATAACGAGGTATCACGAGAGATCATTCTCCCGATCTGCTACAAGGCATCCGATGAGTGGGGCAACTCCATCCATCTTTGGACATTGCATTATCTGGATCCCGATGTATTAGGTTTCACCGGCGGTATGTGGAACGGTATCAACGCCCAGCCGGATTTTGTCCGCACATTTGATACGGAAGATCCTCGTTACGAAGGTTCGTTCTTGATCGGCCCGATGATCGACCCTAGCACGGGAGAGATTTTGAAAACGACCCTAGGACATGACTTGATCCATACGATCGACTTAAATGTGGTACCGGGAACAGAGAAAACCGATGCGGACGGTAACTTAACTCCGTGGGGCGAAGTTCACCAAGAAGACGGCGCACGTATCAATAAGTGGGTATATGAGAAAGGCATGCAAAATACCAATATGGAGAACGATATCGCTATTTTCCGTCTGGCTGATGTATACCTAATGAAAGCGGAAGCCTTGGTTCGCATGGGCGGGGATCTCGGTGAAGCTACTCGTCTGGTAAACGCTATCCGGGAAAGGGCTTATGGTAATTCCGATCATAATTACACGAGCGTGACATTAGATGATATTTATAACGAGCGTGGTTATGAGTTGGCATTCGAATTTGTCCGCCGCCAAGATATGATCCGCTTCGGGACTTATCTGAAACCGAGATATATGAAGCCGAAACAGACTCCGGAATATCGTAAGATCTTCCCGATCCCGTTCAAGGCTTGGCAGAAGAACAATAATTTGGTTCAGAACCCGGGATATCCGGCATTCTAATCATATCAGTCTGTTTTTAATCTCAATTCTTTAGACCCCAATTCAATTATTAATCATAATATGAACAAATTTATGAAAGAGGTAAATAAACAATCCAGTCCGACTGGAATCTCTAGAAGGGAATTCCTTGGGATGGCAGCCACAGGCGCTGCCGCCCTTACGATCCTGCCCAGCTTTACCGTAGCGGGATTAGGACATGTAGCTCCCAGCGATAAGCTTTATATCGCGAAAATAGGCTGCGGCGGTATGGGAGCCGCCGATTTGGGTAGCTTAATGAATACGCCGCATAAGAACGCGGCGATCACCTGTCTGTGCGACGTGGATGACCGTCAATCTGTCGACGCTCGCAAGACCTATCCAAAAGCTAAGTATTTTAACGACTTCCGTGAGATGTACGAGAAGGAAGGTAAGAACTTCGATGCCGTATGTATCTCCACCCCGGATCATAACCATGCGATCCAAGCTTTCGGCGCTATGCGGATGGGTAAGCACGTATATCTGCAAAAACCGATCGCGCACGATATTTACGAGGCACGTATCCTTACCGAGGCTGCCAAGAAATATAAGGTCGTGACCCAGATGGGTGACCAAGGTAACTCTTGCGACGGTATGCGTACCCTTCGTGAATGGCTCGAGGCAGATCTGTTGGGTGACATCCAGAAAGTATATTGCTGGACCAACCGCCCCGTATGGCCGCAAGGTATTCCTTGGTCGAACCAGAAACCGCCTGTTCCTAAAGGCTTGAATTGGGATTTATGGTTAGGAACAGCGGAGTATGTAGACTATGTGGATAATTTGGTTCCGTTCAACTGGCGTGGTTGGTGGCGTTTCGGTACAGGCGCTCTTGGAGATATGGGTTGCCACATCATCGGCCCTCCATTCAAATTGCTTCAATTAGGCTATCCGACCGAGGTTTCTTGCAGCACGACCAATGTTTACTCCGGAATCTTCGAAGAAGCCTATTATCCTGAAAGTTGCCCGGTAGCCAGCTCGATCCGTTATAAATTCAAGAAGAAAGACGGAAGCGACTTGAGCCTATATTGGATGGACGGCGGTATCATGCCAGAACGTTTCGAGGAGATCGACCCAGATGCCGATATGACCTGCACGATGGGAGACTTGGATATGATGGACGTGGAAGGCGCAACCGTATTCGTAGGTACGAAAGGTATGGCTTCTTGCGGCTGGGGTGGTTCCGATCCAAGATTCTGGCCGAAGGGGGTAAAGGCGAACAAGAAACCTTTATTCAACAAAGACGTGAACATTCCTCATAAATATAAACGTATCGAAGGGGGTACGAATGGCCACTATTGGGCATGGATCGACTCTTGTATCGCAGGGTACGACAAGGCGGACGTAGAATCTCCATTCGAAGGATACGCCGGTCCGTTGACGGAGACCGTATTGATGGGTAACTTGATCTTACGGAGCCATAATATCCGGGAACAAGTGAAACATAACGACTCGATCTACGGAGAGCGTGAAGGCTTCATCTATCCGGGAAGAAACAAGACTTTCCTATGGGATGGAGCGAATATGCGTATCACCAATTTCGAGCAGGCGAACCAATTCATCAAGCGGAAATACCGCGATGGATGGGAAGACCTGAAGTTATAAAAGCTAACAGGAATCTAACGGTAACCTAACAGGAACCTAACAAATTCCTAATAATTATCTAACAAGTTTCTAACAAACAACAAACATTCATAATAGCGATGAAAAAGATTTATAGCAGTATTATGGCCGTAGCCTTATTCGCATCGGCCTTGTCATGTACCTCCGGCGGTAATACCAACGATGCCGGAACGCAAACCGCCCAAACCCAAGCCCTCGATAGCGACGGTATCCCTACGGGAGGCGAGTGGATCACCATGTTCGACGGCAAGACCTTGAACGGATGGCGCGGCTATTGCCGTCAGGATGTACCCCAAGGTTGGGTGGTTGAAGACGGATCGATCACCTATAAAGGTAGCGACAATAAGGCAGACACGGGCTTCGGCGACTTGATCTACGACAAGAAGTTCAAAAATTTCGTTTTCGAGATCGAATGGAAGATCGACAAGGCCGGTAATAGCGGTATCTTCTATACAGCGCAAGAAATTGAGGGTACACCTATTTATTACTCCAGCCCAGAATATCAGTTACTCGACAACGAGAATATGCCGGACGCATGGGAAGGTTGCGACGGTAACCGTCAGGCCGGTGCCGTATATGACATGATTATGCCGGATCCACAACCCGTAAAACCGTACGGAAACTGGAACAAGACGAGAATCGTTGTCTATAACCAACGCGTGATCCATTACATGAACGACGTGAAAGTGCTGGAATTCCAGTTCGGTACACCGGTATGGCGTGCGTTAGTGGATCATAGTAAGTTCAGCAAGTTCAGCACGAGTCCGGAGAAATGCCCGGAAGCTTACGACTTGATGCTACAATGCGGAAAACAACCGGGTTACATCGGTATGCAAGACCACGGTTATGGTGTTTGCTTCCGCAATATCCGAATCAAAGAGCTCTAAAATCGTATGAGAATAGAGATTTGTCAATCTTATGAGGCATTAAGCCTTAAGGCAAAAGAGATTGTTACCTCAGAGTTAGGGCAGCACAAGGCACTTACGCTTTGTGCCGCCACTGGGGGCTCTCCTACCCGGATGTATGAGTTGCTGGTAGAGGAAGCCAGTCGCCAACCGGAATTATTCTCCCAATTCACGGTACTAAAGCTTGATGAATGGGGAGGAATCCCGATGGACCACCCGGGTACGTGCGAGTCGTATCTACGGAACTATTTCGTAGGTCCGCTTCAAATCCCGGAAGACCGGTATATAGCGTTCCAAAGCGATCCGGAAAATCCTGAGGCAGAATGTGAGCGGATCCAACAGATACTGGATCAAAAAGGCCCTATCGACATTTGTATATTAGGAATAGGGATGAACGGCCATATCGCCTTGAACGAGCCGGCTCCTTCCTTGCATACGAATTGCCATGTGGCTCATCTGTCCCAGAAATCCTTGCAACATCCCATGATCGCCGGGGATACGGAGAAACCGGGATACGGACTGACATTAGGCATGGCGAATATCTTTCAGTCACGCCTGATTATCCTTCTTATCAACGGGATAAAGAAAAGGGAGATTACTCAAGCTTTCCTTGAACAGAAGATCTCGACGGAGTTGCCGGCCTCCTTATTGTGGCTGCACCCGAACGTGATTTGCCTGATCGACAGGGAAGCGGCGCATAGTTCTAATTAAGCTTTTACAATTATCATGAAATACGCTATCGCATTAGACATTGGAGGAACAAGCATAAAATATACTCTTGTGAACCAGAATGGCGACATTCTTTACGAATCGTCGGAAACCACACAATCAAAAGAGAATCCACGCCCATTATCCGATACCATAAAAAGTATCGTACGGAAAATGACAGACTACGCCCGTTCCCGGGATTGGGGGATTTACGGAATTGGCATAGGTGTACCTTCCGTAGTAGATAATGGGGTGGTTCTCTTTGCCAATAATCTTCCTGAACTAGATAACCAACAATTGGATCTTGCGTTAGCGGAATTTAATCTACCGGTATTCATCGACAACGACGCAAACCTTATGGGGTTGGGCGAGGTGATATATGGGGCGGCTAAAGGTCTCTCCGATATCGTTTTCTTGACGGTGGGTACCGGCATAGGGGGTGCCTTGTTCTTGAACGGCCGGCTTTATGGCGGCTACCGGAATCGGGGCACCGAACTTGGGCACTTAATTATTCATGGTCTGAATGGGAATCAATGTACTTGCGGAGCGTCCGGTTGCCTAGAGGCACACGCTTCCGTAAGTGCGTTGATCGCCTTATACCGGCAATTATTGGAGAAGAACGGACGGGAGATACCTTCCCGTATCGATGGAAAATATATAGTAGAGCGCTATAAAGCTCAGGAGAAAGAGGCCGTACTCGCTATGGAGGATCATTTCCGGAATCTGTCCCTAGGCGTAGCGAGCCTTATCAACATTTTCGCTCCGCAAAAGGTGATTATCGGCGGAGGCATTTCGGAATCCGGAGATTTCTACATTGACAATATACGGGAGCAGGTCGGGAAATACGTGATGAAGGAAACCTCGTACTTCACGACTATCGAGCTTGCCCGATTAGGAAATAAGGCCGGATGCCTCGGGGCGGCGGCATTGGTGTTTAATCATTGAATCTATCTATCATGAATAAGAATAATTGGATCGTACTCCTCATCTTGTGTATTTGGTTTGTCATTTCTTTTGTTACCAATATATTAGGCCCTATGCTACCGATGATTATCGATAGTTTTGGGCTGAGCCTGACATTGGCCGCATTCTTACCGTTCTCATTTTTCTTAGCATATGGCATCATGTCGATCCCGGCAGGAATGATCATCGAGCGTTTCGGGGGAAAGATTTCCTTATTGATCGCTTTCAGTCTGGCGTTTTTGGGTGCGGGGCTTTTCGTCATATTCCCGACCTACCCTATCGTATTAACTTCCCTTTTCGCTATCGGTCTGGGCATGGCGATGCTACAGGTGATCATATTGCCTTTGATGCGTGAGGCGGGTGGAGAGAAAAAATATGCCTTTAATCAGGTATTGGCCCAGATCGTATTCGGGGCCGCTTCTTTCATGAGCCCGTTCGTCTTGGCCGGACTTATGCGGAAATTAACCGGTGAGGATTCGGCAAACGACTTCTTCATCCGTTTCCTCAAAGGGATAACGCCGGAGAGCTTACCTTGGAGCTCGCTCTATTTTATCTTTACGATTGTTTTTGTCATCATGTTAGTGGTTATCTCTTATGTCAAATTCCCGAAAGTAGAATTAAAGGAAGATGAGAAGGCGGGAACGATACAAAATTATAAGGAATTGCTCAGGCAAAAACAAGTTATATTCTATTTCTTAGGGATTATCGCTTATGTGGGAACCGAGCAAGGATTGGCGAATTGGATGAGCCTTTTCTTGAATATGTATCATGGGGTCAGCCCGGAAGGAGCCGGGGCTACTACGGTTGCTTGGTTCTGGGGATTGATGTCCATCGGCTGCTTGTTGGGATTGGTGATCGTTAAGTTAATCGACTCAAAGCTGATGTTACGTATCTTCTCGATGATAGCGATCCTTAATTTAGCGATAGCGCTCTTCGGTCCTACGCAAGTAGCGATTATCGCTTTCGCTTGTTGCGGCTTCTCGATCTCGATCATGTTTTCGGTGATATTCGCCTTAGCCCTTAACTCCGTGGATAAGCATCATGGAGCTTTTTCCGGTATCCTGTGTACGGGTATTTTCGGTGGGGCATTGATTCCGTTCATCATTGGTGGACTTGGAGATCTGATCGGGTTGCGCTATTCCATGTTTTTCCTATTTATCACGCTGGGCTATATCTTGAGTATTTCCTATTGGGCAAAACCATTGGTCAAGAATGAGACCGTCAGCCTTAAAGAATTGTTGAAGCAGTTAAACCGTACAAAATAAATATGTATATCTTTGGCCTATAAAATTATCATCCATGAAAAAAGAATCAATCTACCTCATTCTGGCATTTTTTATACTTTGCGCTCACTCTTTATACGCAAATAAAAGCGTACGGTTGTCTTCTCCAAACGGAAAGATCAAGTTCTCCTTGGTTTTGGATAAGAATAGCCCGGTATACAGCGTAGCGTTTAATAAACAAACCCTGATCCAAGACTCTCCGCTAACGTTGACTTTCGATAATGGGGCTTTCGGGGAAAATGTAAAGATCAACAAACCCGTGTTCAGCACGAAGGAAGAGACCTACGAACTGATCGTCGGTAAGGCGAAACATATACATAGCCTTTCCAAAGAGGTAATCATCCCGCTAGAGGAAACCGTTCAGCCTTTTCGCAAGATTAATCTGGTCGTAAGGGCTTTCGATGACGGTATCGCCTTCCGCTATGAGTTTCCGAAGCAAAAAGGATGGGATTCGTATATCATGTATGACGAGGGAACCAGCTTCAACCTACAAGGTAACCCGAGCGTAACCACTTTATTCCTCCCCAACTACCAAAGTTCCCACGAAGGTAAATATACGGTCACGGATTATGCCGACATGGATAATAAACGATTGATGGATATGCCCGCCCTGTTCTCTTTCCCGAACCATGTTTATATGGCGATTACCGAGGCGGCGGTTCGTGATTACGCCGGTATGTACCTATGGAAAGAAAACGGGGCTCTTCTCGGGAAACTATCACCTAAACTGGGACAAGAGCGTATCAAGGTAGAGGCATCCCTACCCCATCAATCCCCTTGGCGGGTCTTGATGATCAGCGATCAAATCGGTTCCTTGATAGCGTCCAATATCCTTACGAATCTCAATGAGCCTTGTAAGATAGAGGATACGTCTTGGATTAAGCCGGGTAAGACTACTTTTACGTGGTGGAACGGAAATGTCGTTCCGGATACGACTTTCCTTGGCGGAAACAATTTCCCCACGAATAAATATTACATTGATTTCGTAGCCCGTAACGGATTGGATTATCACTCGATCTACGGGAACGCCGAGCAAGCTTGGTATGACGAGGATGGAGCCGGATTCGGTTCTCCGGGCCCGAAAGCGGACATCTTGAAAGTCGTTCCGAGCCTTAATATGCAGGAGATTTGCGATTACGCCAAGAGCCAAGGCGTACGTATCCATTTATGGACCAACTGGAAGCCTCTGTACGCGAAGATAGACGAGGCTTTCGCCCAATTCGAGAAATGGGGAATCGCCGGTATGATGATCGATTTCATGGATCGAGACGATCAAGAGATGATCCGCATCCAAGAAGAGTTCTTGGCGAAGGCGGCCAAGCATCATCTATTCGTGCAATTCCACGGAGCTTGCAAGCCGTCTGGATTGAACCGTACCTATCCCAATGAGTTCACCCGCGAGGGTACGCTTAATTATGAGCATTGTAAATGGGACAAGGATACCGATGCGGATCATGACATCCATATGCCTTTTACCCGTTTATTAGCGGGAGCGACAGATTATCATTTAGGTGGTTTCCGCTCTTTGCCAAGGGATAAGTTCAAGAACCAAGAACGTAACCCTTACGTAATGAGTACCCGTTGCCATATGTTAGCGATGTACGTGGTATTAGAGAGCTATCTCGGCATGATTTGCGATACGCCGGAGGCTTACGAGGGACAACCGGGATTCGAGTTCCTGAAAGCCGTGCCTACGACTTGGGACCAAACAGTCGTTCCGAACGCTTCCGTCAATGAATACGTAACGATCGCCCGCAAAAAGGGAGAGGATTGGTTTGTCGGTACGATCAATAACAGCCAAGCACGCAGTATCGATGTAGACCTCAAGTTCTTGGATAAGGACAAGAAATATAAGATAACGATCTATAAAGATGCTGAAGATACGAATATAGACTCGAACAAACTCGTAAAAGAGGTTAAGGAGATCACCAACAGGGATAAAATCACCCTTCCGCTGGCCTCCGACGGAGGATCGGTCTTTCATATTCAACCCATCTGACGCAATCCACCCACTGCAACCCGGGTTGCAGTGGTACTGCAAGGCTGATGCAGTAATACTGCAACGCCCATACAGTAACGCTGCAACGCCCGTGCAGTAACAAGACACAAAGCTTTCGGATAAAAGCAAGTATTGGAGGAACCGGAACAATTGATTACTTTTGTCCTCAAAAGTATATAAATGAGTTACAATTGGAATACACGGACGGAACTTTTGTTCGGAGCGGAGCGTATGGAGCGCTTATCCCGTAGCCATGTATTGGTAGTTGGACTGGGAGGTGTAGGAGCTTATGCCGCCGAGCAGATTTGCCGGGCCGGAGTAGGAAAGATGACGATCATAGACGCCGATACGGTAAACGAGAGTAATATCAACCGCCAATTGCCCGCCCTTCATTCCACCCTAGGGATGCCGAAAGCCGAGGTCGTAGCCAAGCGTTTGCTCGATATCAATCCCCAGTTGCAACTAACCGTCCTGAATGAATTCCTGCGAGACGAGCGGACGGAGGAGGTACTCCTATCGGCCCCTCTCGATTTCGTGGTAGATGCCATCGATTCCCTAAGTCCCAAGGTATACCTGATGTACCAAGCATATATCCATAAGATCCCCATCGTGTCCTCCATGGGGGCGGGCGCTAAGGTAGACCCGTCCTTGGTACGGATTGCGGATATCTCCAAGACAATCAATTGCGCCCTCGCGAAAGCGGTGCGGAAACGGTTGCGTCCTCTAGGCGTAAGCAAGGGGATTCCCGTCGTATTTTCCACCGAGTTCGCCGATCCGGACGCCGTGATCGAAGTTGAAAACGAAACATGTAAACGTACGACCACGGGAACGGTCTCTTATATGCCGGCAACGTTCGGTTGTTTCCTTGCCTCGCACGTTCTAAGAAACTTGATATGATACAAACCGAAGGAATAACGAAAAGTTTCGGAGCCTTACAAGTATTGAAAGGCATCGACCTCACGATAAACAAGGGCGAGGTTGTCGCTATCGTAGGCCCTAGCGGGGCGGGTAAGACAACCTTGTTGCAAATCATCGGCACGCTCGACGCACCGGATAGCGGGCGGCTGGTTATCAATGGCACGGAGACAAGACGATTGGGCGATAAGGAATTGGCGGCTTTCCGCAACCGGAATATCGGCTTCGTCTTCCAGTTCCATCAATTATTGCCGGAGTTCACGGCCTTGGAGAACGTGATGATCCCGGCACTGATCGCCAAGGAGAAATCGGCCGTGGCCGAGAAGCGAGCGAAAGAGATGCTGGACTTCCTGAAACTCTCCGATCGCATGGCACACAAGCCTGCCGAGCTATCCGGCGGAGAGAAGCAACGGGTAGCGGTAGCCCGTGCGCTTATCAACAATCCGGCGGTTATCCTAGCCGACGAACCTTCCGGAAGTCTCGATACCAAGAACAAGGAAGAATTGCACGCCCTCTTTTTCGAG
The DNA here is from genome assembly GCF_003434625.1 of Parabacteroides sp. AM17-47. Lineage (NCBI taxonomy): Bacteria > Pseudomonadati > Bacteroidota > Bacteroidia > Bacteroidales > Tannerellaceae > Parabacteroides > Parabacteroides sp. AM17-47. The sequence goes on along the minus strand of NZ_QTLI01000024.1, from coordinate 67,251 downwards.
TTAAGAGACCAGATGAACCAGACGTTCGTCATCGTGACGCATGACGAACAACTGGCTACAAATACAGACCGTGTAATCCATATTAGAGATGGAGTGGTAGAAGCTGCTTATTGAACCCGCAGCTTCACCGTCTTCTGATCGTGTGCGATCTCCGCACGGATGATGTAGATGCCTGCCGGGAGATCGAACGTATAAGTCGGGCGAGCGGGATATAAGGTACGTACCAAACGACCCATCGGTGTAAACACTTGTATCCGCTTCAACGCCTCGCTCGCGCTGGCCACTACCCTACCCGATACGGCGGAATAGACAGAGATAGATTCCGCGTTGTCTACCCCCTCATTACCGGTAGGCGAGCCCGCGCTTAGGAAGTAACGTCCATGGCTGCTGCCGTCCAAACGCAAGGTATACGTATCGTCCGACAACTCCGTACTCTTGCGGGTCACGGCATCGTACAGGTAAAGCGTCTCCGCCCAATCGCCGATACCCTCTATCGTCAGTGTAACCTCGCCCTTACCCTCGCCGGCATATACGCCAAGGGGCACTTGGTCGATCCGTCGTACTACGTTCACACCCACGGCACGAGTCCCGGCGATAGTGTACACCTGCGGGATCTCCTCCAGTTCCGTATCCAGCAAGATTACGGCATCCTTATCTGCCTCATAGCTGTTCGTAGCATCATCCTGCTGCGTCAGCAAGGCCGTGCTACGATATGCATCCCGCTCCGCCGTCAGCCTCAATACCGGGTTCTTGGCCGTAGCGGTACGCAAGGAAGAAGAGACCTTCTCCGGCTCTCCTTGCATCATGGAGGGATCGAAACGAACGACCTTCAGATCGGCACCGGTTGCCGTACCTTCCGCTTTCGTTTGAGCCGCATCTTTCAGCTCTACAAAGAAGGCCTGCATGGGGGCGATAACGGCTCCGGAAACAGCATCAGTATCTCCATTTTCCCATGCCACATCAGGCGTACCGACAACAAGACCCTCTCCAATCTTCGTATCCAATGTCCAATATTTTTGCGCTAAGATAGTCTCATTCCCTTTCAAGAAACGAGCGATATCCAACGGATACATATACGGATTACCCAACAGGAAGTGCTTACCGTCGCCATCAGCAATGACACGGACGGTTCCATTATCCGTATTCCACCATTCTTCCGTTCCATTCGCATCTGTCAATACCACCTCGATCGGCTTGTCATCCGCCAGCTTGCCGGCATTGATCCGTTCCGCTAAAGTCGGGGCTTCGGTCATGGCAGCTCTCAATGTAGCGTTTTTCGTCTCCGGTTTCCACGGTTCATATTCGTAGGAGTCATCCGCTTTCGGCAGGCGTACCAAGACATTTCCATTCAAAGCATCCGCTTTCTTCTTTTCTACGCTGGCATAGAATCCCTTTCCTAATGCGTAAGGGACGTTCACATCGTTGTATTCACGGCTCCAGTTGGATTGGACTACCTCGTAATGAGTTGTATCCAAATCACTCTCAGGAAGAGAATTTGTTTGATTCGCTCCGCTCTTCGGCACGTACATCGTGATCGCCTTGTCCCAAGCTTTCTGGTAGAAGGCAGGGGCTTGGCGGTCGTTGTTGGCTGTGTTGTATTTGATATCATCGAAAGCGTAGGTGTTCTGACGGCCCGTGTTCTTCACGGTGTACATATCGCCGGCGAATACGCTTTGCAGGGGCGATGCCATCCAATATTTCGCGTCAGGTGTCATTTCGAATTCCACACGGGCGGTGTCGTACGTCAGGAGTTGCTGACGGCGTAACTGCGCCTTGGGTTTGAAATAGATGGCTTTTACCTTATTTATATAGTACGGGGTTACGACCGTATTATCTCTGTCTTTGTCTACCGCCATATCATATTGGATATACTCGGTAGCCTTTGATGAGTTCGCTTCGGGAATCTGTAACAAATGATCTTTCGTCTCCAAGTCTTCCAATTCCAGCGTCTGCCCTTCCGGGATCGTGATACGGGTGAAATGAAGCGGGGCGAAGGCGGCGGTCAAGTCTGCATCATTGCCGTTGGCATCCGCATTGTTTGTTCCGTTTGGATCTATATACAATTCCCCTTTCGTAGACTGATGCCAGTTTCCGTCATTATACCATACTTCGGCATTCGGGCCTTTCCACGTCAAGTATTCCGGTACGATCTTGATAAGTAAGGTAGCATATCCCTCGCAAGAGCCTTCTACGAAAGTTCCGTTCTTATATTCACCGAATGGAATATAAAGTGAATAGATTTGGCCTTCAGCGAATTTTTCATAGGCACCCTCCTCAAAGGTCATCGAGAATAACCCGCCGCCATTATCAGTTTCAGTTTCAGCTTTCGCAGACAAAGCCGTCAAATTACCTACCTCTATATAAGTCTGTCCTTGCCGCAAGAATATAGTCGTAGCGTTACCGTTAGGTTTACCCAATTGGTCAGATCCTTCCATACCCATTGTCAAGCCTCTTCCTTGAATAGGAATATTGGTTATGCTTCCCTCCACGATATTCGGCAAGCCGATACGCAGGGGCACATTGGGATAATGCTCCATATCTTTCGGGTACTCCACATCCGGAAAGCCGGCTAACAATGTCGGGGCGGGAGCGGCTTCCAATGTTTTTTCCTGAGGTTGTTCGCAGAAAAGCCACTCGCGTCGATTGCCTTCAATAATTTTCTCTGGCAGATAAGGAATCGCTACCACTTTTTTTACCCAACGGAATTCCGCATATCCAAACTTCCCGCCAATCACTAATTTTGGCTCTGTGTCCACATCACCTAAGAGCAATGTCTTCAATTCCTTAATTAAACGCTGATCCGTATATTTGTCTTCACAATACTCAATCAAAGCTTCCGCCGGGAAAGACAAGGCTTTCTTGTCATCAAGAAGTTGATCTCTATAAGACCTCAATATCCCATCTAATGATTCCCCATACCTCTCATTGAACGACGCAAATTCCAGCGAGTCGCCCAAGAACCAATCGAACGTATATGAATAATCCTTGAAAGCTTCTATCTCTTTAAACTTATTCAGTTCCCCTGTCGGATTTTGGTTATCATCTAACTCTTCAACCCATACGGTCGCTTCCTCAATCTGACTGATCCGTCCCTCGCAAGCAATCATGCCCTCCGGCAAATCACTTTTGGTATTCGCTACGACCGTGAAGGAAGGGAGTACGGTGAAAGGGGTGGTCAGCAAGCAAGGATCTTGGAAACTACTTCCCGCATAGGCATTCGGGAAATCCACGACTTTATCGCTAGTAACTGTCGCGGCCGCACTAAAGATTACCACATCATACTTACCGGAGGCAGGCTCTACCTTCGTCCCGCTTCCGTAAGGTCTCTCACCTTTATATCTCAACTCAGTCTTGTCCACATCAATGGCACTTAAATGGATGATGTTTGAATCTTCCCCATCCCACCAAGGCACACGAGGACGAGAAATACCCATTACCGAACAAACGGCTCGTATCAGTTCTTCGTATATATCGTCATATCCATTCATTATTCTATCTATCTGGTCCCCTATTGTTTGCGGATCAGGAATGTTATAGTCCCATTCTGAGTCTGATTTACCACAAAGCTTTCCTAAATTTTGTTTCAAATATGCGATATACTCATCTTTCGGGAACGGATCCCCATTTGTTTTTTGGGCACCCTCTTCTATGTCCTTATCCCAAACTCCTTGCTCAGCTGCATCATATAAGAAATCATTGATCATACGCAGGTTTACGACAATTTGTCGTCGCATCGCAGTTTCATAATTTGTCAGATCCTCAAATCCTTGATGCTTTAACCCATCTTTAGTCGGAACGATAATACGATACACTTTGCTTCGGTTGTTATAGTTCTCATTCTTATAGTCCTTCAAATCCGTATTCAATGTAATCCAATCGTATGGTTTATCTATAGCTCCGGTTTCCCTTTTATCGGTAGCTCCAATATAAACGTTGCCGATCGTAGGATTAAGATGACTTTCCCTTTCCTTTGGATCTCCACCCATCAAACCATAGCGGTATTTCCATATATGCTTTGAATCTTCCGTTATTTTATTCCCCATATTCAGATCGGACAATACATCCGGATTAATGCTCCAACCCATATTCTTGAGCAGAAGTTCGTAATCCGTGGCAACGGTCAAGTTGGCAGAAGAGCACACGTCTACTCGCTTTACGTCGATCTTGGGCTTGGTACGGTAGATACGCAAGCCGTCGATAGCGTAATCCGCGCCGTTAGCATGGATTGTGTTGTTTTGTACCTCCAGATAAAACTCTTTATATACACTAATATTTTGTACTAAAGAGAAAGTATAAACTAACTGTTGCCATTCACCGAGACAGTCATCTCCATCTATCGCATCACCGGAAGTAAAGCGATGCAAAATATCCTCTTTACCATCCTCCTTTCTCCCAATAAAAAACAGATTAATATTAGGAGGAAGATTCGCTGTACCTTTACCTGTCATATCATTCACCCAAAAGTTCACTAAAAGTCCCGTATTCGCACAGATAGTTCCCTGATCTAACGGGATTTTAACCAAACGTCCCGGCAAGTTCGCAGCATCCACATAATAGAAATATCCTAATTTTTTACCTTTTGTATTATAATAGGTTCGATCATATACTTCTTTATCCACACCACTATTAGCAAAAAACCAAAAATTTTGTCGGTCATCATAGAAGACTTCTTTCTGTTTGGATATACCTTTAACATTTGCTGTACGGAACAATCCATATTGGTTTTGAAGTGTTTGAAAACGAGGATCCCCCCCCCATTTACCATATGCTTTTTGTATTTTATAATTATAAGGCGCATAACCTGTCATGTCCCGCTCTAACCAATATCCTGCAGTGTTTTCTTCAGTAGGGAAACCAATATTTGATATATTTCTCAGAGGTTCGGCCTTTAACTCTTCAATCGTTATCGAATCTTTTCGGTCGAAGTTTATATAACCTATCAACTCATAAAGTTCCTGATTATCGTCCGGATTTCGCGCTGGATACTTCGACCTTTCCGGATCTTTTTCCAACATAAAACCGGCACCCTTCTGCTTAATAATATTATACCGATAAATCAAGGGACTCTGATTCTCTAATGAATCAACCGCCCAAATCGTCAACTTCGTAGTATCTTTAGTAAAAGAAAAACTGTCTACCATTGTTTTCCAACGATTCAACTCTTTTACAGTCCCATCTATAGCATATTTATACTTCTCCCCCACAATGAGCTCTCCGTCTGTATACCAGGCATAGTTATTAGCGGTCATACCTATTTGCACATTGACATTTCTCGCATCCTCTGAAACATACAAATTTTCTTCGATAAAAGGTTTATCAAGGATATTAGCACCGGAAGTTTTAATCCGTTCCGCAATTTCAGATGCAGGCCGAATTATAAACTTATAACGTACTGAAAGTTCAGGTTCGGTAAATGTTCTACCATCTGCGCTTATTTTATAATCATCCGCATTCAAGCTCACATCGCAAAAAACACTATCCTCTGCCACTACATCCATATCATATACGACAGTAGAAGCTCCTGTCGCATAATTACCAGCATCTTTATTAAAAAATCCTTTATACCAAAACAGAGAAGTATCAATCTTTCGTAATGATGTCCTATAAAGCTGATTACTTAATGAACCTCCATCTACATAAGAACCATCCGTCATAGGATTTATATCTTTTCCTGTTATACCCTTGCTAGTCAAATTCCCATTTTCATCAAATCGATACCAACGGACATACCAACGATAATTTTGATCAGTACTTCCATCATTGTTTCTCAGCTCGGGTATAAACAACTGTTTCTCTTTGCCTTTCTGAAAATACACCGTATCCACACGCTCCGAAACAACTTGACGTTTGCCAAATTTATATTCTATTTTTGTAATCTGCGCCGGCGCAACCGCACTAACAGACAAGATCAACAAGCAAGTTAATAACAAGGATTTATATCGTAGGTTGATTGATGGTTTCATCCGTCGGGTCCTCCTTTCTTAGTTTTAGTTACTATATTATGGTTATTGTTTGTAATTTCTTATCTTGATGGTATAAGGGATTTGCATCTCTTGCTTCTCCTGATCCACGTAATAGTTTATAATGAGCGTGAGGATGACCGTGGCCTCCGCTTTTCCACCCAGTTCTTGGGTATGGATCGTGAAGGAGCCTTTCTTTCCTTCCTTGACCGAAGCCTCGGGAAGGTAGAAACGCTGTTTCTTGTCACAATCCTCTCCATTTACGGCCGTAATAAGGTGCTTATCATCATCTTTCACTTGGATCGAACTAAATTTCACCGTTTCCGGGACTGTTTCATCCTGCGGGAGACCTTTGATCGTGAAATCTCCTGTCACGCCTTCTATCCTAGATATCTCGAAACGGATCGACAAGTCACCGGCGGCTTGCAGGGTATGCTCAACAGGCGTCAGTATCTGCACGCCCGTCTTCTCACCATAGACCAAGGCGGTCGGGTAGACCCCGATGGGGAGGCGTTGCTCGGCTACTTCCAATTTCGTCGTGATGTTGGTTATCAAGACAGGGATGACCAGCAGGTCATTGCGGCGTACGAAGTCGAAGCCCGTGAGGTGCTCCGTACGAGGGCGGCCTTCGATCTCTACACCGAGGTGGATGCCACCGCCGTTCTCTCCGACGGCCGCATTGGTTTCAGGAATGTAGCGAATATAAGCTCGTTTACTACCGTTCTCGCCGTCCACAGGTTTGGCTTGTATTTCTTTTTCATTATCACCGGGTTTGATAGATTCAGTATAAAGATCCTCTAGACTTACTACAGAAGGATTCGCATCTTTCGGAAAAGATGGAACCAAAGGCTCTTCCAAGTCCTTGTCATCCTTAAACTCCAAATAATTCTCATTTCCCCAAGGCAAGAGCCAGATCGGCAGGCTTCCCTTGCGGAGGTTCATGATGTCCAATCGGTTTACGGTTATGGATTTATCTAAGTTATTGGTTATCTCCACTTGCACCTTGCCGATCATGCGGATCAAGGGAATCTCGAATTTGTTCTCTGCCGGAACGGGCAATACCGTATGCTTTTGGGCGTAACTGCTCATAGGGATGCGCTTTCGAGATGCTTCCTCGCCTCCGAATTTACCCTTTTTCTCCTCATTCCTTGTATCGATACTCGTTCCCGAGTCCAATATCTTCACCTCCGACAGTTCCGCCAAGGAATGTGCCCCGGTAATTTTTTGATACAACGATGTACCATCTTCCAGCGACTGCAAATTGGCGAACGCATAAAAAGAGTATTTGCCGAGAGGCAACTTCATCTCTACCTCCGTACGAGAATCAGGATTATTGATACCCGGCGTCCACGTACCATTGCTAGATGTATATCCGGCCAATTCAACGTTCTCATCATCATACGCCACCACCAGCCAGTCCGTGATGTCTCGCTCGTATTGATCCTCTTCCTCTTCCCAAAAATCCGCCTTCGTCATCATCTCGCCGGCTTTCGTTTGCGGCGGTCGTGCCGAGCGGGAAGTCCACAGGGTGATGGTCACGACACAACTGTTCGGGTCATCGTTGGGGAGATCGCCCCCCCGGTCTTCGCCGCAGGCTACGCAGAGCCAGCAGAGGCAAAGACCGGCGGCGACCGCCATCAATTGGTTATATAGGGTATAACGTCTCATCATTCGCGCTATTTAATAAATCTCAGTTTACAATATACCATCGTTGATACGGATCACCCAGTCTTTCACCTGTATCTTGAAGCAGGCGTACCCCACGATCGTAGGGTCTTCCGGATCAGGCCCATCGGGATTATCCGGGTTGTCCGGGTTGTCAGGATTGTCCGGTCCCGGCGGATCCGGAGGCGTAGGCTTATCCGGGCAATCGGGGCATACCTTCGGCGTAAGGAAGAAGATGATCGAGTACTCATCCTGCCGGTCCAGATACTCCTGCGGGGAGATACGGTGCCCCTCCATCTTGGTGAGAAGGAGGTAATCGTTGAGGTTCACGTTCAGCACATCCTTCTCCCATCCGTGATGACGGATGATGAGGCGGTAGTTGCGACTCGCCATCAGGCGCATGGTGTTCATCTCGGCCACGGCCACGTATTGCCCGCCCACGGTAGCGCCGGGAGTCGGGGCGGCTCCCAGCTCCACGTTCTCCGTATAATAAGGCAGGTAGTGGATGGTGGGATCTTGCAGCAGGGAATTGTCGTAATCCATATACCCGTTGTCGGCCACGATCCGGAAGGAGAAGTTATTCACGTCCATGTCCTCCCCCATCACGTTTTGCAGCACGACACGTAGCTTGTTGGTATTCTTGGCGAGGCTGATCACCTTCTCCTCGGGCATGTCGCGCGTCACGGTGAAGGTATCGAGGCTATGCCAAAGCGGGTGCAGCTCGTTGGGTTGCGTCGTATCGTCCTCACGCAAGGTACGTACCTTGACGTCTTGCGCCCTCTCGACAGCCCGCGACGCCTCGGCGGGATCGTTCCATGCGTAACTGCCCTTGTCCAGCCCGGCCCAAGTGACTACCTGATAGGTACCCGGCTCCATGTCGAGGGCGATGGAGTTCCGCTCGTCCAGCTCGCTCTTCTCGATCCGCCGCTGGAAGAGGAAGTTCCCTTCTTGGTCGCAGAAGAAGAGCGTAACGAAGTCTACCTCATGCTGGAAAGCGTCGGCGAATTTCATATTATAGTCGTACTTGAAATACAGGCGGAACTCGCAAAGCGGCAGCGAGTCGTCGTGTATCCAATCGCAAGCGTATAGCCCCACGGACAAGGCAGCTACGCCAATCAACTGTTTGCAGGTATGAAATAAACGGTTCATAATCATTTTATTAAGATACGCAGTAATCCTCCGCCCGTACTACTGGGGATGGAGGTAAACCATGATGCCCATTATAAGGTTCTTATGATGGGCATCGTAAGGTGGCTTGGATGGGCATCGTAAGGAGCTTACAATGCCCATCGTAGGAATCCCCCGGAGGGGTAGGGTTAAATAATGATGTCTTTGTTCGTGCGTTTCACCCAATCTTTCACGTAGATGGTGACGTCGATGGTAACATCATCCGTCTCATCCGGTTTGTCCGGCGTATCCTTACCCGGCGTGTAAGGCAGCGGGTCACCTAAGCCACGCACACCCGTCACGTACAATTGGTACACGTTGTTACGCACGATACAGAACTCCATCACGCCCATCATACCATCGTTCCCGTTATCGTTATGACGGATCCAGAACTTGTAATAGCTCTTTCCGCCTTTGTATAAGGAAACGTTGTAGAATTGGTACAAATTACCGATCTGATCCGGGGTGAATTTATTCGGCTCAGTGTAGGTATCAGGGAGATGACCACCGTCTTTCTCATTTTGTTCAATTCTAAATTCAAAATAGCATAGGCGCTTTTTTAGCCCATCAGTCCAGTTTGTTTCGCCCTTAATCATGTCACTAAGATATTTCTTAAACGCGATCTCAAATCCGTTCTGATCAGACATGGAATTAATTGCCTTTTGTACATCAGCAAATTTCGGTAATGTTACCTCATTCCAGCCTTTAATTAAGCCTTTCAATAAATTAGGATCCGAACCCTCTTCCAAATTAAATGCGCAAGCGGCAACAGACGGAAGATCTTTATAGACAGAACGGACAGTCGCACCCTCACCGTTCTTATGGACTGCCAAAAGGAATGTTTTATTGTCATCTAAAGGAACAGACTCAATAGAACCCGTTTCTTGATTATAGAAACTGACTTTAAAATTATCACCATCTGGCATAAACTCAGACTCGAAAATAACGCCGGTAGAATAACCATTTACTTGCGCCTCACGATCCAACGTGTTCTCCTTGGTGTACACGACGGGGTAATATATTCTATCATTCAATCCTTTATAAAAAGCTTCAGTATTAGCATCAGGAATCTTAGCCATATTCTCAACCCTATTTAAGTCTTTGTTTTCCGGATTAAAATAGTTGATATAAGAGTCCTTGAATTGAGCCCAAGGATTATTGCCTTCCCCCGTAGGTACCTCTTTTTTGCTGATCGACGGATCCAGCACATAATTATAAAAGCCACCCGGATTATTTAGCGCCGTCATAGACCATACTTCATCACCCAAATATTTAAAGTCATTACCTTTTTTAGTATAACTTCCAGCCATCGCATCCGCTAAACTTGACCCTTCGCCAAAGTTCTTATCCGCTTTAGGAGAGACCTGCTTAAACACGTAGCTGTTACCCTTCCATTGGTTCACGACCTTGTAACCCGTCAATTTGAATGAGCCTTTATTCTTTACCGGAGAACTTTCGAGTATTTTATCTGTCTCTAATACAGCAGCATATCCCAAGTCGATACGTGCGGCCATACGCTCCACGAATACGGTTGTTGCCGCCGGTTTCGTCTCATCTGTATTTTCCACGGAAATGTGAACAAGCGACTTCCCTATGCCATCTACGCCTTTCATCTTGTGCGTAGACATAATGAAGTGATCCGCTTTCGAAACCTGATTAGTGCCAGTCCATAAATCCTTTAAAGTTTCTCTGTCTCGTAACTCACCCAAAGTAGTAATACCCTCTATTCTATATCCGGCATTAACTACCGTAAATACTTGATAATCACATCCATCTACTGTCAGCTCCTCATTCATCGTCACCTTCATCGTCACTTTTCCGGCACTGTCATGATTAGGCTCGCCACCTCCACTCGGATCAACACCGGTCTTAGATTCATACCAACCCTGTCCGGCAATCTCTAAACTTTTATTTACGTCATCATTAAAGAAGTCCAAGGGGTTAGAGTCAAATGTATTACCGTCATATTTCACCAAGAAGATATTAACATCATACACCTTACCCTCATTAGCGCCATCGAACTCTTCCAAGAAACCGTTGCCGTCCTCGCCCCAGCCGGCACCATCGTTATTAGGATTAGAAGGAGTTCCTCCCGCCTTCGTCAATGCCCCCTTCGACACCGTGGAGACGTTCACTGTCATATAGACTTTGCCGCCATCGTCCTCACCACCGGAATTGCCTCCGTTTTCGATATCATCGGAGCAACCCGTAACCGCCAGCAAGAAAGCGGCGGCCGCGCTTAATAAATAATTCTTTTTCATGTTTCTCATTCGTTTTTATATTTGATACTCATTATTATCATCCTGCGATCACAGCTCTCGCCATCAATCAGCCAGTTCCTCCCGCTTCGCGGCGATCTGCCTCAAGTTCTCCTCCACCTGCGAGGCTACGGAAGGATCGCCGGACAACTTACCCAGCAGGGCCTCCGCCTCGTCCAAGCGGTTCTCCAGCATGGCGATGGCCGCCTCCGCCAAGGTACGCTCCGCGGAATCGGAAGTCTTCGCCAGATAACGGCGGGCCGATTCCAAGCGACCCGCGTCGATCGCCGTAAGGGCGGCGTTCAGGTTCGACACCGGATCCTCCGGATACATACGCACGGCAATCTCGAACACCTCGCGGTAAGCGTCGCTACCCGGTTCCATCGTCTGCGCCACCCGGAACATCTCGTTTAGACTCAACTGCCTAGGGTCCGAATAGATCAGCTCACGGGCCTCCTCTACCGTAAACGAGCGGATCGTGTAGCGCACCGCATAATCCGAATGGCGCAAGGCGGGATAAATATCACGCAAGAGCACCCGATACGAGGCCCCCCCGTTCAACGCCTTCAGCTTCGCCTCGCGGCGGTCGTAATCCTTCGGTTCGTCCGCACGGATGATGGCCAGCAGCTCCTCCTTGTCCGCAAGCGAGGAGTTCTCCACCCGTTTCTCCAATCCGGCCCAGTCCTCCGGCTCGAAATCCACCGTGAAACGGGCCTGCTCGAAGTGGTAAAGACCCTTCACATATTCGATCAACGCCTTGGCGCGATGCTCGGCCAAATAAGTGTTATGCTTATAGGTACCTTCCGGCGACGCGAAACCCTTGATATATACCTCCGTGATGGTAGCGTAAGGATCCTCCTTCACCGACGACACGGTCTCAAGGATCTTGCGCAGCTCTGAGGGATTATCGCGATACTCGGGATATATCTCCGTGCGGTTTACCGGGAAGTCGAGGAAGGCGCTTCCTTCCTTCACACGCTCTTTCACACGCTCCGCCTCCGGCGTGACGTAGGCCAAAAGCGGCCGCAATACCACAGGCTCCGCGATCCGGATCGGGAAAAGCGGCGACTTGTCATTGCTCAACGCCTCCCAGCCGCAACCGCAAAAATCGGCTACCAGCGACACCTCCGAACGCTCCATCCACTTGGCGAAAGGAATAGAGGCATGGTAATCGAACGTCTGCTCCTTCCCATTGTAACGGCGTAAGACAAACTCCCCGTTCGCTGCCGCGTCGCGCCCGGACCGGTCGTACTGGATCTGGCGGTTACGCCCGTTCACGATCACGGGAGGCAAAGCCCTTACGCTATCGCCCCGCTCGATCAGCGGCGTACAGACCAAACTCCGGTTGGCCGGTAGCGACAACTCGTCCAACGCTAGTTTCATATCAATTATCAAGCGATCGCCCACATGCTCCACCAACCGCTCCTTCACGACGATGGCGGTAGCCGTCTGCTGCGCCTGTACGGGAATCGTAGTACCCACACAACCGGCCAAACAAGCGATCCCAAGTATCATCCATCCTTGTAGATTCTTCATTTTTCAGTCCTCCATCGATTTAAAATTGGTAAATGAGATTGATCGCCGCCTGCGTAGGCCCGAAGTAATGCTTCTTGATCCCTTCTTGCTTGCGGCCGCAATTCGCGCAGGGATACTTGTCCGACTTCAAGTACAGATAGCCCACGCCCACCGTAGCCTCCAAGTTCCAATGGCGAGACAGCAGCCACGAGTATCCATAACTGATACCGGCTCCCGCGCCCCATCCCTGGTGACGCTCGCCCTCTGTACCCAGCCATTTGATATCGGCTACATTATATAATAGGTACGGAGTATGCACGCCGAGGAAATGGCCGTTAAACGTCTCGCAAAACCAATACCTCAACTCCGGGTGCAGACGCAAATGCTTCAGTGAGCGGCCATAACTCCCATCATCGTTCTTGCCGCTGAACGGATTCAAGCCTGCCTCCAACTCAAGTGTCCAATGACGGGCGAGATAAACTTCAGCCCCCAAATTAAACGTGGCAGTAGCCCAATAAGGAATATTGCTCTTGATCCCAATCATGGAGCCTTTCCCTTCGACCGGCACCCCCTGCGCTCTCGAAAGAAACGGGACTGCCAACAAGAATAGCATGAAAATCGTCTTCTTCATTCTTTCTTATTCATTATGGTTGTTAATCTTATATCTTTTCACCCTTCTGCCCCTCAAGACCTAACTTCCTAAAATCAACTAACGGCAAGAATGGCCCGTGGACTTATTTATGGAATAAGGTTTAGCGTTTCAAAAACGTCAGCGGAGAATAAACGTTAAACAACATTTTATTGTCGTTTATATAGTATATCAATAGACCACACGGAACGTTTCAGAAAAACATGTACATGTTTTCCTGAAAAGACGTACATGTTTTTTGGAAAACACGTACATGAAATCCAATAAATATTATGGTGTTTCTATACAGCTATCAATCAATGGCTTACATATAGGCCTATCCAAACGAGCTTATTGTATTATTTGTTTTTGATATTCAGGAGGAATTTGTAGAGTATAGAAATTCCTCTTTAGTTGAGAGAGTGAATCAATAAAGGTGAATATGGTTCATTTTAAAGACATAGCTTCCCCTAAATTCCTTATTTGGTGAAAAGAACTTGACAATTTTAATGCAGAAAAGTTGTGATAATAAAATATTTATTATGTATTTTTGTGAACTAATAGGGAGGAAGTTACTATTTTAACGCTAAAACTCCTTATTCCATAAATAAGCTCACAAACCATCCATCCTTTTCTCAAGAATCCGATTTACAGAGCCTATCACCTTCATGTTCGCATGAGCCAAACGTGATATATCCAATTCTTCCAGATAAAAACGAGTCGTTTTCTCCGACGAGTGCCCCAACGCCTGGCTGATCAAGGCCATCGGCATATCGCAGCGTAAAGCTTCTGATGCCCAACTATGGCGAACAACATACGACGTAAACGGATTCGGTAACCGTAAAGTTTGCCCAATCCGTTTCAGCCGGGCATTATGCCGAGCCAAGCTACGCTTATACCTCAAATGGTCCGGATTCTTGGGCGGAAGAATCGGGAACAAATACGGCGATCCGGTCGCTCGCTGCCGATCCGCGTATTTCCGGATCAATTGCAACATACTACTGGTTATCTCCAACCGGATCATACGTCCTGTCTTATGACGGTGATATACCAACTCATTCCCCCGGATATTCTGCCTCGTCAAGTACGCTATATCCACAAAAGGCATCCCGCAAGCCATAAAACTGAATAGGGAAAGATCTATCGATAATTCCACTTGCGGGTCATCCGCCACCTTGATCTGAGCGATTTGCTGGAACAAAGATGCGGGAATCGCACGCCTCGCCGTCATCGCACGCCGGAGTTTCAAATTCTCAAACGGATAATATGACGCAGGAATCAACGACTCTTGGCAAGCCGTATTATAAAGCGCCCGCAAACTACTGATATACGTATTTACCGTATTAGTAGCTAATCCTTTTCCCTGAAGATACGTGATGAAATCTATCACCAACGCACGATTCAAATCGGCCAAACAGAACCCCGGGTTCTTCACGAATCTTAAAAAATGCCTTACGGCCACCTCATACAACTCAGCTGTCCCTTCTTTCTTTAACTGCCGTTTCATGTCTCTTCGTTTTCCCATATAATCCATCAATGAGATTGCTAACTTTTTCTTACGTCCTCGTTTCATACTCCTTTCACTAAATTATTTATACTTTACACGAACAAATTAATTCAAATTATTACTTTTGTTCCCGAAAATAAGAAAATAGGTAACAATTAAAAGCATAAAAGCAACAATAAATAATATGGCAAACAATCGAGTCACATTCGGTAGTAAATTGGGCGTAGTACTAGCTACCGTAGGATGCGCCGTCGGATTGGGAAGCGTATGGCGCTTCCCGTATATGCTGGGAGCAAACGGAGGTGCGGCCTTCCTACTGGTCTACATACTTTTCATGATATTCTTGGGCATTCCGGTAATGATAACCGAGTTTTTCATCGGCCGGCATTCCCGCAGCAATACGGTGGGTTCTTTCAAGAAAATGGCTCCCGGTACAAAATGGTGCTGGATTGGGTACAACGGTATCTTGGCCGCGTTTTTGATCTTAAGTTATTACTCGGTCGTCTCCGGTTGGACGCTTGAATATGTTTGGCAAACGCTAAGTGGCCGTTTGTATGGACAGCCGGATATAGACTATACGGCCGATTTTCAGGATTTCGCTTCCAATGTCTTCCGTCCGATCTTTTGGATGGGCGCTTTTATCGGGTTGACTCACTTCGTGATTGTCTCGGGCGTAGAGAAAGGCATCGAACGGGCCTCTAAGATCATGATGCCGCTTTTATTCTTGATCTTGCTGATCATGTGCGTACGTTCCGTGACCTTACCGAACGCTGAGGCCGGATTGCTTTTCCTTTTCAAGCCGGATTTTAGCAAATTGACTTCCTCAGTGGTCTTGAGCGCACTAGGACAGGCTTTCTTCTCTTTGAGTTTGGGTATGGGCTGCCTGATCACTTACTCCTCTTACTTCGGGAAAGATACGAATATGCAGGCCACCGCTTGGCAGGTGACAATCATTAATACGCTTGTCGCCGTATTGGCCGGTATCATGATATTCCCGGCGGTATTCAGTTTCGGCATCACCCCTTCCGCTGGTGCGGAACTCGTGTTTATCACGTTACCGAACGTATTTGGGCAATTACCGCTGAGTGGCTTGTGGTCCTGTATTTTTTATATCTTGCTAGCGATGGCGGCACTGACTTCCACGATCTCTTTACATGAGGTAGCTACGGCCTACGTTCTTGAGGAGTTCCATATGACACGCAAGAAAGCGGCTTTGATCGTTTCCTTAGGAGTCTTTTTCTTAGGTATTTTCAGTTCACTCTCATTCGGGGTGATGAAAGGATTCACGATTGGAGGCTTGGCCTTTTTCGACGCGCTGGATTACTTGACCGCCAAGATCATGCTACCGCTGGGAGGTATGCTCACTTGTATTTTCGTAGGTACACGTGTCGATAAAAAAGTATTGAAAGCCGAGTTGACCAATGAGGGGACTCTTAAGTTCCGTCTTTTCGGCGCTTACGTATTCTTTATGAAATACGTGGCCCCAATCGCCATCGGTATCGTATTTTTGAACGAATTAGGGATCTTGAAATGGATTACCGGTAAATAATACCGAGAATTCCTTGTCAATAGAAACGGAACTTCTACCTTTGTCGGTGGAAGTTCCACAAATCAAAACATAAGACTATGAAATGGCGTGATTTACTTTATTTCTCCAAGGGGGAAAGGCAGGCTCTTACCCTACTCCTTTCCTTAATAGCGATGGCATGGATCGCAATTATCGGGACGGATTTCTACCGTTCCCAATTTCAAACAGTCCCATTGGCAAACACCGGAATCAAACAAGATTCCTCACGGATCTATTCGAATAAAACACCTTCAAATTTCATTCGGAAAGAAAAAGAATCCCATTCGAACGAAACTAAAATCCCTTCCGAATGGAAATCCAAACGCATCCGAAGGGAATCAAAGCCCCATTTCCCCTCTTATCCCCAAGCAGAAAAATGGCCGCAAGGAACGGTTGTCGAATTAAACTCGGCTGATACCACCGCCCTTAAAATGGTTCCGGGAATTGGTAGCGTTTTTGCCAAGCGGATCATTAAATACAGGGACTTACTAGGAGGATTTTATTCCGTGGAACAGCTAGGAGAAGTATATGGTATTGACGAGGAACGCTATGAAGCGATGAAATCGTGGTTTTCCGTGGACCCGTCAGTTATAAGTCATCTATTTGTCAACCAACTGTCAGCTAAAGAACTGGCCAGTCACCCATATGTCAGTTATAAACAAGCTAGGATCATTGAGAAAATGATCCGGAAAAAAGGGAAATTACAAGGTTGGGAGGATTTATCCCTATTGGAAGAGTTTCCGGAGCATGAACAACAACGATTACGATATTATCTTTCATTCCATTGATATTTTCACTATGTTTGTAACAAAACATATTCTGTATGATCTATCTGAAGCAAGTCAAATTACTGGACCCGGACTTGGTAGCCGGCAATCCCGAAGAACTAAAATACCCGTATAAGGCTCCGGCGGTACGTTTCACGGAATCATTCATTTTCCGCAAGCCGGTTACTTTCCTTGTCGGGGAAAACGGGGCGGGAAAATCTACCCTGCTGGAAGCGATGATGAGTAAATATGAGGAAAGGGATGAGGAAGAACCGGGTATGCTCTATGACGGAACCGAGGCCTACAAGATTTACGCCAATGTCTTACCCGAGCATATTAAGCTGATCGAAACCCGAAAACCGGAAAAGCATTTCTTCTTCCGGGCAGAATCCTTTTTTAACCATGCGGCCGAATTGGATAGGCAAGCCCAACTGGAATTACGTAAGTACAGCAAGATCTACGCCTATAAAGCTTACGGTGGCAGGAGTTTATTGGAGCAATCGCACGGCGAGAGCTTTCTCAGCGCTTTCCTGAATTATGCCAGCCGCAATACATTATTTATATTAGACGAGCCGGAAGCCGCACTCTCCCCACAACGGCAGCTGGCCCTTTTGGTGCGTATCCATGAACTGGTGAATAACGGTTGCCAACTGATTATCTCCACGCACTCCCCGATCTTGATGGCTTATCCGAACGCGGACATTTATGCCATCGATGATACCGGAGCGCACATCACCCCGTATGAGGAAACAGAGCATTACCAGCTCACTAAATATTTCCTCACGCATACGGAGCAAATGATGAAAGAACTGCTTGAGTGAGATTACTTCTCCCAAGCATTTACGATCTCGGCAATGTAAACGATATGCGCATTGCCGTTCTTCTCATCATACCAACGAGGGAAAACACTAGGATCTAAAAACTTAGCCTCCTCGATCTCGGACTTATAGACCACTTTACATTCCAACGTAAGGCGAGCTTCCTCGAATACAGGATTACCAGCCTCCGTAAAGAACGGTGTCAACCCCGTAGCGGCCACTTTATCAATCTCCCGGCCGGATTTAGAGCCACAAATGCT
>NZ_QTLI01000024.1:0-49129 GCF_003434625.1 Parabacteroides sp. AM17-47 | reverse complement strand
ATCTCCCGGCCGGATTTAGAGCCACAAATGCTATGGGCTTTCCGGTGCTCCGGTCCTAGGAAAGTAATCGTGAACTCATTTTTAGCGTCGATAAACTCACGGGTATAACGCTCCGGACGAATAAAAGCAAACACCACCGGACGGTTCCATAACACTCCCACGCCGCCCCAACTGGCAGTCATCATATTAAACTTCTCCTTATCACCGGCGCTTACCAGCATCCACTCCTTACCGATAAGCTCGATAACGTTATCCTTGATCTGATCAGGATTAATTGCTCTCATAATTTTCCTTTTTATAAGATAAAACTGCTACCCGGTCGATATGTTCCCGAAGCGCAGGCCTGTTCATATCTTTGTTTTACGCAAAGATAATGTTTACCAATCAGACTCACCGCAATTTTGCCGGACGAATTTACTTTCCGGTACTCATTACGCCGGAATCATTATCGGCGTTATTCACCTTCTTCTGGCCGGCGCTGAACTTACGGCCGAAGGAGAAATTATATGCTAGACGAATGACGAACAAGCGGGAGCTTTCTTTCAAGTACATGCTCCTTCGGAATGAGGCATATTGCGATCTGTTCTCGGAATCTTGCCTAAACGTATTTATAAACGGATTAAAGACTCCGGCTCCTACCATCAAATCCTTATACCTGTATCCCGCATATAGGATTTGCCCCTGTTCACCGCCCGTCATGGTCTCCCCGAAAAAGCGATCCCAATTGGCATACATCTCATATCCAGCCAACCACCGTTTCCATACGACGGAGACGGAAAGATTGCTATACCAATTCGTGTATACATGCGAATAGGATCGCCCACGGCTGATAAAATGGTTTACACCGCCTTCCAAACGTACCTGCAAGAGATCCTTGACCGGCCCGATCCGTAAAGAGGCATAACTTGAGAGGCGTTGCCAACTCCGCTGATTGTTCCAAGTCTGGATAATTCGATTACCTTCCCAGAACTTCTCGTCCATAATAGCATTCGGCGCATACTCATAGGCTCCACGCAGATTACCATAGAATAAGCCTTTGCCGTATTCGTAGGTAAGATCGGCCTTATACCTCAAGTAAGGTGTCAGATCCGGATTTCCCCGTTGGATTTGCAAAGAATCCACCGCCAAGTCGACCGCATTCAAGTTTGATAAAGATGGAGAGGTATTCTCAAGGCTTCCCCTTAAGCGAATGAAAGAGCGATCGGTCAACTTATAATGTAAATTCAGCCGGGGATTGAAGGCATAATACCGATAGCCCCCATCATTCACCTCCTGACGGAAGAAAGAACGGGTAACACCAAGACCCAACGTATAATCCAGCTTCTTGAACCGCCCCCTAAACTCAGCATAAAGATACGTTTCCGCTTGGCCCATACGGGTCTTCTCTTCCCGCCCACCCCTATACGTATTATCGGAAAAAGACTGGGTATGCCTCAGCCCTCCACCTATCCGGTTCTTCCCTATCTTCCTCTCATAGATTCCCTCGCCTATAATTGAATACTTATTGCCCTTTACCCCGTTATTCACGTCGGTAAGCAACAACTCATACCTTCTCTCTTGATAGATCCGATCCGAGTGAGTCTTGTTATAAGTCCCGACCAAGTTGAAAACCAATGTTTGGTCATTCGGAAGATTTCGTTGGTAGTATACATCCAAAGCCGGGCGATATAGTTTCTCCGCCGTTTTATCGATTACCGTTACCCTATCTTCCGGGACCTCCATATTGAATAGCGTTCCTTGGTAATCCAGATGAGGCTGGTTGCTGGTATAGAGCCGGAAAGTAGCGTTGAAAAGGTACTTTTCCGGTTCTTGATAACTAAAGTTCGTTTGGAGATTCTGCCAGAATAATTCCATTCGCCCGGGTTCGCCTTTCTCTTTTCTCCGCGATACGGAACCATCCATAAACAGGAACCGCTCTTCATTATCCCGCCACATCCCGTAATAATCCTGATGACTGACGAAATAATTCACCCCGAACTCCGACTTCTTATGATTAATCTTTCCCGATAACTGATTGTTCCTCCACGCCACATGCGGACTGTTCGATAATTCAAGTCCAATAGAGCCTCCGGTATCCGGACGGCGAACGATGTAATCCAGCACGACCTCGGCATTACCATAACGCAAGCCCGGATTATCATGATATTCTATGCGGATAATCTCCGTCGGCATCAAGGCTACGATCTCCTGCACCTCCGCTTTTACGCCATTGATACGATACTGTATCTCCCCATCCCCGGAGATCCGTACCTCATTAAACAACGGATTCACCCGCAAGCCCGGAAGCATCAGTTGTTGCAATAGATTTATGCCATTTGTAGAGGCTTCCAGTTGGCGATCCGAAGGATATACGATCTTCCTATCGGAATAGCTTCGCGCATTGGACGCATCGACCGTTATATTATCCAAAGGTACGACTGCCTCGTCCAAATCTATATTCCCCAGATCGACATCCCTTTCTAAACCATTGAGGGAGACATATCTTGTCTTGTATCCCAAGCTGGATACGACCAACAGATAGTCTCCCTTCAACTCTCCCTTTAAAACGAAATATCCTTTATTGTCCGTCGTAGTACCCATCACGAAAGTAGAATCTATCGTTTGCAGTACCACGTTGGCAAACTCCAAGGTGCCGTTGGTTCTCGCCTCCTTAACACCTCCATTTATCTCTATAACCTGAGCGAATGCCCCTTCTATCATACAGCAACAAAGCAGTATGAACGCGATTCGTGTCTTATTCATAGCCGTACTGTTTTATTGAATATCTTACATCTATAAGACAAGGCTATGAATGAATCGGTTACAGAGATCACCAAATATTTCCTTACGCATACGGAGCAAATGATGAAGGAATTGCTTAGATAACTTCAACGAACTCGCCCTAGGCAAAAAACTTAATCATTCTTACATTCACGTTAGAGAATCATGAACTTCATTTCGTCATGCCATATTATATATATGTAAAAGAAAGACAAGAGCACATTCAAGGAGGAAACCTATTAATTTAAATGATAGATGACACTACGACAAAGAAAGTAAATGGGTCCTTTCCGCGTGAAATTATAATCGGATAAATGGCTTAGGAGATGTCATTTCTCCCAAGCGTTCACGATCTCGGCGATATATACGAGATGCGCGTTACCGTTCTTCTCATCGTACCAACGAGGGAAAACGGTCGGGTCCAAGAATTTAGCCTCCTCGATCTCAAACTTATAGACCACCTTGCACTCCAATGTTAGCCGGGCTTCCTCAAAAACCGGATTACCAGCCTCCGTAAAATATGGGGTCAAGCCTGTAGCCTCTACTTTATCAATCTCCCGGCCGGATTTAGAGCCACAAATGCTATGGGCTTTCCGGTGCTCCGGTCCTAGGAAAGTAATCGTGAACTCATTTTTAGCGTCGATAAACTCACGGGTATAACGCTCCGGACGAATAAAAGCAAACACCACCGGACGGTTCCATAACACTCCCACGCCGCCCCAACTGGCAGTCATCATATTAAACTTCTCCTTATCACCGGCGCTTACCAGCATCCACTCCTTACCAATCAACTCGATAAAGTTGTCTTTGATCTCATTCGGATTAATCGCTTTCATATCTCATTTTATTTTCCCTCAAAGATATAAAATATTCCCTTATTTACCGGTACTCATTACCCCCGAGTCATTATCGGCATTATTCACTTTCTTCTGACCGGCGCTAAATTTACGACCGAAAGAGAAGTTATAGGAAATCGTCGCCACAAACAAACGGGAACTTTCCTTGATGTAATTCGAACGGTGGAAAGAGGCGTATTGGTTCCAGTTCTCGGTCTCCTGCTTATAGTTATCCGTAAACGGATTAAAGACACGCAAGCCAATCATCAAGTCTTTATGCCTATAACCGAGCTGGATTCCTTGGATATTCTCACCCCCACTCATCGTCTCGCCCTTAAACCAGTTCCAATTCGTCATCAACATATACATGAGTGACCAATTCTTCCAAGTAACGGAAACATTCGCGTCGCACCACCAGTTCGTATATCGATGCGTGTAGGTATTACCGTTACTCATATAATGGTTCATACCACCATTGACTGAAAATTGCAAGATGTCCTTGATCGGACCGACCCGCAAATTGACGGAAGCGACAACCCGTTGCCAGTTTTTCTGATTATCCCAAGTCTGGATGATCTTATTCCCTTCCAGATATTTCTCGTCCATGATAGCGTCCGGCTGATACTCATAAGCGCCCAAGGCATTCACGTAAAACAGACCTTTGCGAAACTCGTAATTCAATTCCGTATAATAACTCATATAAGACTTCAAGTTAGGATTACCCCGCTGTATTTGCAAGGAATCGATCACTTGGTCGATAGCGCTCAGCTCACCCAAAGAAGGAGTCACATTCCCCATCGTTGATTTCAAACGGATGGAAGATTCCCCGGGCAAAGCATAAAACAAGGTCAACCGGGGACTCACCGTATAACGTTCATAATCCGCATCCTCACCCCGTTGGCTATAAGACGATCGATTCACGGTCAAACCCAATGAGTAATCCAGTTTTTTCACCTTTCCCTTGAATTCCGCATATACGGAACTCTCCATCTGTTCCATATGCGTCTTATAGTTATGCCCATTGATATAACTGTTATCCGAGAAAGATTGGTTATGGCGTAAACCGCCGCTCAACCGATTACCATTCGTTAATTTCTTCTCATAGATAGCCTCGCCGATAATCGAGTATTTATCACCATCCACCACATTATTTACATCAGTCAACAATTGTTCATGTTTACTCTCTTGATAGATACGGGTCGATTTCGTTTGGTTATAAGTCCCTACCACGTTAAACACCAAGGTCTGGTTATGCTTCAAATCCCGTTGGTAATACAAATCCAGCGCAGGAGCTTGATAGGCTGATCCCGATAGATCGATCATATCCACTTTATCCTCCGGATTCGCCTTATTCATCAAGACTCCTTGATAATCCCAATGCGGTTGATGATTATTCCGGTAGCGGAACGTGGCGTTAAACATATACTTATCCGGCTTTTGATAGCTATAGTTCACATTCAGGTTATGCATGAACAAACGAGCGCGCGAAGGTTCGCCTATTTCCACACGGTTCAAGGTCGTTCCATTCGCTAAATGGAACTCTTCCTCGTTATTCCGTTTCATTCCATAGAAATCACGAGGACCGATCCGATAAGAAGCGCCCCATTCCGAGTTCTTATGATTGATCTTTCCCCAAGCATTATGTTCACCCCACATGGAATTGATACCTTGCGCCATGTCCAGACCAAAACTACCTCCCGTATCCGGCCGGCGAACAATATAATCCAGCACGATATCGGCATTGCCATAACGTAAGCCCGGGTTATCATGATATTCTATACGGATGATATCCGAGGGATTCAAGGCCTTGATCTCATCCTGCTCCACCTTCACACCATTGATACGCACTTGGACTACCCCATTTCCCGTGGCCTTGATCTCGTTGTTCAACAAATCCACCTGCACTCTCGGTAGCATCATCTGCTGCAACAAATCCATACCGTTTCCCGAAGCCTTCATCTGGCGATCCGATGGGAAGACCACTTTTTTATCGGCATGGCTCGTCTGGGCAGAGGCGCTAACCGTCACCCCGTCTAAGGATACCGCATCATCATTTAAGGATATTTCTCCCAAAGAAATATTCTTGGACAAGCTTTCCAAGGAAATATACTCCGTCTTAAAGCCTAGACTAGAGACAGATAGAATATAACTCCCTTTTTTAATCTTATTTAATAAAAAATGCCCCTTCATATCCGTAGTCGTACCCGCTACAAAAGAAGAGTCCATTGTTTGCAATACCACATTTGCAAATTCCAAGATTTCTTTGTTGCGAGCGTCCCGCACCATTCCCTTTATCTCCAAGTTCTGAGCAAAAGCTCCCTGTACCATACCGCCTAGCAGTATGATCCAAATCATCATCCGTTTCATTTTTATCGTATTTTTTCCGAATATAGCAGGGTGGCCTTTCCCGCTTATCATTTGTTTCTAATTATAAGACGACAGCCGTTTGGAAAACGTTACAAGAAAATGATAAAAAAATAATATTTCGATGAATTTGCTTCGTAGATACGTATCTTTGTAACCAAACAACAGATTATAAATCATGGAGCTATTGAATAATTGGATCAACGGAGTCAACGATATATTATGGTCATACATCCTTATTATCATGTTATTGGGATGCGCCGTATGGTTTACGATAAAAAGTAGGTTCGTGCAATTCCGCATGATTGGTGAGATGATCCGATTATTAGGCGATTCTGCCGGGAAAGGAGAAAAAGGGGAAAAGCATATCTCCTCTTTCCAAGCCTTCGCCGTATCTTTAGCCAGCCGTGTAGGGACCGGAAACCTAGCCGGTGTAGCGACAGCCGTAGCGATCGGCGGACCCGGATCCGTATTCTGGATGTGGCTGATCGCTTTATTGGGTTCTTCCAGCGCATTCGTGGAGTCTACGTTAGCTCAATTATATAAAGAAAAAGGGAAAGACTCGTTCATTGGCGGTCCCGCTTACTATATGCTACATGGTTTGGGGTTACGATGGATGGGGGTATTATTTGCCGTATTGATTTCGATAACCTTCGGTTTTGCCTTTAATTCCGTACAAAGCAATACCATCTGCGCAGCTTGGGAAGGCGCTTTTGGCATCGATCATGCTTGGATCGGGGCGATTCTTACGGTACTTACGTTAATCGTCATATTCGGAGGTATTCAGCGTATCGCGAGAGTAAGCAGTATTGTCGTACCGGTCATGGCATTAGGATATATAGCATTGGCGTTGGGAATCGTACTGTTTAATATTACCCGCCTACCCGCTGTTATAGAAACCATTCTGTCAAACGCTTTTGGTTGGGAACAGGCGATAGGCGGCAGTGTCGGAGCGGCGTTGATGCAAGGGATTAAACGAGGTCTATTCAGTAATGAGGCGGGTATGGGATCGGCACCGAACGTAGCGGCTACGGCGCATGTCTCCCATCCAGTCAAACAAGGATTGATCCAAGCATTAGGCGTATTTACCGACACGCTGATTATCTGTACCTGCACGGCGTTCATCATCTTGTTTAGCGGAGCGCCATTAGACGGCTCCATCAATGGAGTCCAGCTCACGCAACAAGCCTTGAGCAACGAGGTGGGTAGCATCGGTAGTACGTTTGTCGCTTTAGCGATCCTTTTATTCGCGTTCAGTAGTATTATCGGTAATTACTATTACGGAGAAGCGAATATTCGTTTTATCACGTCCAAGAGAAGTGTCTTATTTATTTATCGTATATTAGTCGGTGGAATGGTCATGTTCGGTGCGTTGGCTAGTTTAGACTTGGCTTGGAGCCTAGCGGACGTGACCATGGGACTGATGACGATCTGCAATTTGATCGCGATCTCATTGTTGAGCCGTCAAGCGTTCCTATTATTACAGGATTACGTAGCCCAAAAGAAAGCGGGTATTAAAAGCCCTGTATTCGATAAGAACAAGATACCCGAGTTGAAAGACAAAGCGCAGTGTTGGTGATCAGACAAACGTATTGAAGTATGATAAAAAGCAAGATGATAAGCTTTTACATAGCGGTCATGATGATATGGACCTGTACGGTAAAAGCTCAAGATGATAATAAATCCCTAATCCACAAAATTGGATTCGACGTACGTCCCTCGTATGTCGCCCCGACTAGCAAATTCCTGAAAGATGATGGCTATGGAAACGGGCTTACTTTACGTAAGGCGGCTTCATTCCATTTGAAATACGGGTTCCAACAGAATCCTAACTCTAAGGAGGGCCAGCTCTATCCGCACACTTACCAAGGAATAGGCATCTCTTATAATACCTTTGGCAATCGGCAGGAAGTAGGTAATCCTTGGGCGGCATATGTTTTCCAAAGCTCCCGCATCGCCAAGATCTCTTCCCGGTTATCCTTCGATTATGAATGGAATTTCGGAGCCTCATTCGGGTGGCATCCGTATGATGAAAACAATAATTACCGTAATAAGATCATCGGTTCTAAGATCAATGCCTATATCAATCTGGGATTTTTCCTCAACGCGAAACTATCCCGTTATTGCAACCTGCTCGTCGGGGCGGATTTAACGCACTACTCAAACGGAAATACTCATCTTCCGAATGCGGGATTGAATACGATTGGCGGCCGGATCGGACTCGTCTACACGCTCAATCCTATCGAGGAAAGCCATCATGAGATAGGTACCGCACGTTCCTTACCGGCAAATCAATTATACCTCTCCAGCTTTTGGCAACGTGTCAGTTACGATGTCATCCTATATGGCGCGACCCGTGCTAAGGGAGTTATGCTAGGTGATGAGGCCCATATTTTTCCAGGTCAGTTCGGCATCCTCGGATTTAACCTCAACCCGATGTACAAATTCAACCGGTTCCTAAAAGCAGGTATCTCCCTAGACGGCCAATATGACGAAAGCGCAAATATTTATTCCGACGAGATCATCCAAGTCGGCGAAGAACCCCGATTCTACCGCCCGCCCCTCCATGAGCAAATCGGTATCGGCCTCTCCGCCCGTGGCGAGTTCACGATGCCATTCTTCTCGATCAATATAGGAGTCGGACATAATTTATTTTACAACAAAGGCGACCTGAAAGGATTATACCAAATCCTAGCGCTAAAGGTATCAGTCACACGAAATTTATTCCTGCATGTCGGATACCAACTGCACAAGTTCCATAATCCGAATAACTTGATGTTGGGGGTTGGGTATAGGTTCCATAATTAGCCTCACTCATAAATCAAGCAAAACAACCGTTCCGGCGCAAGTACCTCATTAGCCACCTCAAGAATTTGCCCGGCGGTTATTTTCTCAATCTGGGCGAATACCTCGGGGAGAGTATCGTAACGGTTGTAATGGAGGTAGCTTTTTCCTAAGCCAAGGAAAAGTCCCTCCCGGTTATCGCCCGACACACCCAGTTGACCGATTACCTGCTTCTTGGCGGCGGCTAATTGAGTGGCGGACAGTTTTACGTCACGTAAACGGGCTAATTCCTTATGCACCAAACGCATCGCTTTCTCACGATTCTTCGGGTCTGTCCCGAAATAGATACTGGCTAGTCCGGTATCGGTATAAGAGGTTATATTGGATTCTACGTTATAGACCAAGCCATGCTTTTCCCGCAAGGAGACATTCAAGCGGTTATTCATGCCCGGACCACCCAAGATATTATTCAACAAAAATAAAGGAATGCGCTTTTTATCGTGCATACTGAAAGCCCGGCCACCGATCAGTACATGGGCTTGATGGGTATCTTTATGGATCTGGCGTACGCAAGCCTCGATGGGGTCCGGAGCTTTCCGGATCCGTTCAGCCATAGGGAAAGAGATATCGCTTAAAGCGGATTCCGCTGATTTCAAGATCTTCTTGAAGTCTTTTCGTCCCATCGAGAAGAACACCATATTCTCCGGGGCGTAGAAACGACGCATGAAAGAACGACCGGACTCGGAGTCAAAGCGAAGAAGAGATTCCTCATCCCCTAAGATATTATGCCCGAGGGCATGACCCTTATAAAGCAAGTTCTCAAACTCGTCGAATATAAGTTCCGAAGGACTATCCTCATACGAATTGATCTCATCCAAGATGACATCTACCTCCTTCTCGATCTCCTGTTTGGGGAATTGGGAATGGAAAACCAGATCGGTCAATAGCTCAAACGCCCGGCCGAAATTCTCCTCCATAAAAATGGAATAAACAAAGGTCTCTTCCTTCGTAGTATAGGCATTCAACTCCCCTCCTACGTTCTCCATACGGTTCAGGATATGCCACGCTTTCCGTTTCTCCGTACCTTTGAAGATCATGTGTTCAACGAAATGCGCCAAGCCAAACTCATCCTCGTTCTCATCCCGTGTACCGGCGTTCACGGCGAAACCGCAGTAAGAGACCGGGGAATTAACCGGGAGATGTACCATGCGAAGTCCATTCGGCAATGTATGAGCGATATAATCCATTTTCCTTCTTGTTTGTATCAGCCCGCAAAGGTACGAAAGACTTTCCGGAAAAACATGTACGTCTTTTTCAAAAAACATGTACGTGTTTCCGGAAAAAGACGTACGTGTTTTTTTCGATCTATTTGCCTCCTTGGAAAAAATACCTACATTTGTGTAAATTAAACAGATAAGGCTATGGGAAATATCGTCCGAAAATTACCGATAGGCATACAGAGTTTTGACAAACTACGTACAGAGAACTATTTGTATGTTGACAAGACCGAGTTCATTTATCAAATGGCATACCAAGGTGTCCCTTATTTCCTGAGCCGCCCCCGGCGATTCGGGAAAAGCTTGCTGCTATCGACATTCAAGGCTTATTTCGAGGGGAAGAAAGAATTGTTCCGGGGATTAGCCATAGAGAAACTAGAGACCGAGTGGAAAGAGCATCCGGTACTTCATTTCAGCCTCAACGCCGAGTTGTACGATAGCCGCAAGGCACTGGAGAATATGCTGGAACGCCAGTTGAGGGAATGGGAAAAAATATATGATACCGGAGGAGAGGGTATCACCTATTCCGGACGGTTCATGACCATCATACGCAGGGCGGCAGAGATAACCGGAAGGAAGGTGGTCGTACTGATCGACGAGTACGATAAGCCATTACTTAGGAACCTGCACAACGAAGAGCTACAGAACGAGTTCCGGGAATTATTAACCGCCTTCTATACGGTCCTTAAAGATGCCGATCCTTGGCTGCGCTTCGTATTCATAACCGGTGTCACCAAGTTCGCGCAAGTCGGCATTTTCAGCAACCTGAATCATTTGAACGATATCAGCCTAGCCCCGCAATACGCGGCCCTTTGTGGCATGACATTGCCCGAGATCGAGGCGACTTTCCAGCCGGAGCTTCATGCCTTGGCCGAGGCGAATAAGCTTTCATACGAAGGTACCATCGAGAAAATTACACGCCGGTACGACGGCTACCATTTTGATTTCCGCAGCGGTATCGCCCTTTATAACCCGTTTAGCGTATTGAACGTGTTGAGTAAACAGGTCTTTTACGACTATTGGTTTGCTTCCGGTACCCCGACATTCTTGGCGGAGATGTTACGGAAAACGAATTACGATATACGGGAGCTGGACGGGATCGAGGTGTCCGAGGTATCCCTTTCGGACGATCGGGCGAACATCAATAACCCGGTTCCCATGATTTATCAAAGTGGATATTTGACGATTAAAAGTTACGATGAACGTTTCCGGTTATATACGTTAGGATACCCGAATGAGGAAGTTAAATATGGATTTTTGAATTTTGTCGCCTCCATGTATGCGCATTTACCGGAAACCGAGACTCCTTTTTATATCGGGAAGTTCATCCAAGAGCTGGAGAACGGAAACGCCGAGGCTTTCCTCACCCGCCTAAAGGCTTTCTTCGCCGATATCCCTTACGAGTTGAACGACCGGACCGAGCGTCATTACCAAGTGGTCTTCTACATCGTATTCAAGCTACTAGGGCAATTCACCGAGGCCGAGGTACGTTCGGCCCAAGGACGTGCCGATGCCATCGTAAAAACACCTCGCTACATCTACGTATTCGAGTTCAAGCTGAAAGGAACAGCGGAAGAAGCGATCCGGCAAATCGACGATCGAGGCTATCTGATTCCTTATACGGCCGACGAACGGGAAGTAGTCAAAGTGGGGGTCGCTTTCGACGCAGCCACTCGCAACTTAGGTGAATGGCTGATTGAAAATACATTATAATTCTATGAGAAACATGAAAATAGCAACCTGTTTACTAACGATCACCTCCTTGGTTCTTTCCGCCTGTGGAGGAGGAGGCAACGATATAGAGAAAGCGAAAAGCCTTGCGACCACGGAACATCTAAAGCGATACACCGAGGCCATCTCGCATGACTCCTGCCAAGGCCGTAAACCATTCTCGGAAGGGGCCGACCGTGCGGTGAACTATATCGCCCGCCAAATGAAGGAAGTCGGCCTGAAACCCATCAACGGAGATTCTTATCTCCAACAGGTTAATATCATATCCTCACGTACGCAATGCCCGAAGCCGATGGTCTTGAGTACCCCGGAAGGAAAGATCTCATTGGATTGGCTAGAGGGCTATACCGCTTTCTCCGCACGGATCGAGCCGGAGATCGATATAGACAACGCGGAACTGGTATTCGCCGGCTATGGGATCGTAGCCCCCGAGTATGGGAAAAATGATTTCGAGGGAATCGAGAACCCGCAGGATAAAGTAGCGGTCGTTATCGTAAATGACCCGGGACTCGGAAGCGACAACACGGATTATTTTAACGGTGATATCATGACCTATTACGGCCGTTGGATGTATAAATTCGAGGAGGGCGCCCGACAGGGATTAAAAGGAGTCTTGATCATCCATGAAGACCGGGGAGCGGGCTACCCTTGGTCGGTCGTACGAGCTTCCGCCCAATCTAAGATGTATGTGGACAGCGATAGCGATGCTTATCATTGCCCGCTAAACGGCTGGATCCAATTCAATGCCGCCAAGCAATTGCTAGCCGATAATGGCTACGACTTTGACCAACTAATCGAGCAATCTAAATCGCCGGACTTCAAGCCCATCTCCTTGAAATCTACGGTAACCGTCTCGATGAGGAACACCTTCGACCGCCAGCAAAGCCCCAATGTAATCGGTTATATTCCCGGTAGCGGGAACACGGATGAGAGTGTTATTTACCTAGGCCATTGGGACCATCTAGGCTATGGAGCACCGATCAACGGCGACAGTATCATCAACGGCGCTACCGATAACGCCGTAGCCATCGCATGGATGCTCGAGATGGCACGTTGTTTCAATGCCTTGAAAGAGAAACCCCGCCGGAATATCGTCTTCCTCTCCCCTACTTGCGAGGAGACCGGATTCCTCGGTACGAAATACTATGTGGAGCACCCGTTGTTCCCGATCGATAAGATAGCCGCCGTAATCAATCTGGATGTCTTCCCGCTATGGGGCGAGAACAACGATGTCACGATCACCGGATACGGCAACTCCGAGCTGGATGATACCCTAGCCGAGCTAGCGAAGAAATACAACCGTTACATCATGCCCGACCCCGACGCTTACAACGGGATGTTCTATCGCTCCGACCATTTCCCTTTCGTACAAAAAGGCATCCCGGCCATGTTCGCCAAAGGCTGGAACGACAACCGCAAACAGGGTAAGGAGTGGGCCAAAGAGCATATCGCACGCTATTGGGCGGAAACTTACCACAAACCGACCGACCAGACCCATCCCGACACGGATGATTACAGTGGTCTGTTACAAGAAGTACAATTATTCTTCGACCTCGGTTATAAACTGGCGCAAGATACCGGATACCCGAAATGGAAGCCGAAGTCCGAATTCGCAAACGTCTTAAAAAGATAAATTGTCTGAAATAGATGATGCCAATATCAGTAAATATAAATACTTTCGCGATCGTTATTCAGGCAGGAATGCCGTAAAACAATCAATCAACAATATGGTAAACGAAAATATCACCTCTTTATTGGAGCAGGAAGCGGAAGCGGTTCGCAACATACCCGTTACGCCCGGATATGAGGAAGCGGTATCGCTTATAGTGAAACATGTACACGACCTAGGTGGAAAACTGATCATGAGTGGAATGGGTAAAGCCGGGCAAATCGCCTTGAATATCGCTACCACCTTTAGCTCGACCGGTACACCTGCTTTTTTCTTACATCCCAGCGAGGCACAACACGGAGATCTGGGAATCGTATGCAAGAACGATATCATGTTATTGATCTCCAACTCAGGAAAGACACGTGAACTGGTGGAATTGGTAGATCTCACGAGGGGTTTGGTGCCAGACATGAAATTTATCGTTATCACCAGTAACCCGGATAGTCCTCTAGCCGCCGAGGCGAACGTATGCCTGTTGACCGGCGCTCCCAAGGAAGTTTGCCCGTTAGGCCTTACGCCGACTACCTCCACGACCGTCATGACGGTAATAGGCGATATCCTCGTGGTCGGAACCATGAAGCGTATCCATTTCACCAACAAGGATTACGCCAAGCGCCATCACGGGGGCTACTTAGGCTCCAAGAGCCGTGAGCTAAGCAAGAATGAATAACAAACCAGTATATAGTCATGAGAAAAGTCTTTGGTATAGGAGAAACCATCCTCGATATCATTTTTAGGAACGACCAGCCACAGAAGGCCGTTCCCGGTGGTTCCGTTTTCAACGGATTGATATCATTAGGTCGATTGAATGTCCCCGTATCCTTTATCAGCGAGCTGGGCAACGACCGGGTTGGCGACATGATTCGGGATTTCATGGAAGATAACCACATCACGACCGAGTTCGTAGACCGTTTCCCCGATGGGAAAAGTCCTATATCACTCGCTTTTCTGGACGACGATAAGAACGCTAATTATATCTTCTACAAGGATTACCCGGCGCAACGGCTGGAGGTGCCCCTGCCTAAGATCGAGAAAGACGATATTTTCGTGTTTGGCTCTTATTATTCCCTGAACCCGGTCTTGCGGACTCGTATGGTAGAATTTCTGCAATACGCCCAAGAACGGAAAGCGATCATCTATTACGATCCCAATTTCCGCAAGGCACACGCTCATGAGGCGATCCGCCTCATGCCTACCGTACTGGAAAATCTGGAATTCGCCGACATCGTCCGGGGCTCGGACGAGGACTTCCAGAACCTTTATGGCAAGAGCGACGCGCAGAAGGTTTACAAAGAGCATATTCAGTTTTATTGTGATCGTTTCTTAACAACTCACGGGGCAAACGGAGTCAATCTCCACACCCGTAATTTCACACGACATTTCGATTCCCCGCAAATCCAGCCGCTTAGTACCATCGGCGCCGGCGACAATTTTAACGCGGGTATTATCTACGGACTTCTAAAGTATGACGTACGCCATGCCGACCTTCCCTCTCTGGATCAGGATACTTGGGGAAAAATCATCCGCTGCGGAATGGACCTCGCCTCCGAGGTTTGCCAAAGCTATGATAATTATGTATCCAAGGAGTTCGCGGCGAAGTATGTTAGTCAGTCTTAAATATCATTAATGAAGAAGCGGGAAAAACTTGTTTTACTATCTTTGTAAGGAAAGCTTATTATAATAGAAGACAATGTTAGGAAAGATTCTCTCTCTATTCGCCAGTGTGATCCTGTTAGTGGGTTGTTCCTCTAACGCACCCGACATACGAGCTATTTGCCTACGTGATGACATCGGAAATTACGTGATAAAATGGGAAACCGATCCGGTAATGGAGGGGATTGTCAAGATGACCGTGTCCGACAACCCGGATCTTTTCACCAACGAGTCCCCGATCATTTACGCCAACATCAAGGATGGCGTGGCTACTTACATCACGAACGATAATATATCACGTAAGTATTTCCGCCTTTCTTTTAATGATAAATACGCACGGATCATCGGGGCACGCTCGGCGGTTATGGATAGTGTACAGAATTTCCGGGATCTAGGCGGTTATACCTCTACAAACGGGAAGACGGTGAAATGGGGCAAGGTATTTCGCTCCGGCGAGTTAAGCAGCTTGAGCGAATGGGACTCCATCCGATTGGATAATCTAGGGATCAAGACCATCATCGACCTCCGTACGAACCAAGAAACCCTCACCGCCCCTATCAAATATACGAAAGCAAATATCCTGCAAATCCCCATCTCGGTCGGCAAGATCGCCGATGCCCCCCAACGTGTTATCGAGGGACGAATGAGGAAAGGAGACGCCGGGGTATATATGGAAGACGAGTACCTGCAATTCGTGACAGATAATACCGATCAGTTCGCCAAGGTACTGGAACAGTTCCAGAACGAGGATAATTACCCCATTCTCATCAGTTGTTCCTACGGAAAGGATCGTACCGGGTTTCTCACCGCCATGTTACTCGCCGCCTTGGATATTCCCCGGGACGCCATCATGGAAGACTACTTGACTTCCAATCAATATATCGATACGAGTCATTTAGCTGATATCGTGAAACATCTCTCCACAGACGCCCAAGAAAGCATTACGGTCTTCCTTACGGCCAACGAGGGGCTCATGGACCTAGCTTTCCATAAAATCAAGAAAGAGTACGGTTCCACCGAGAAATATTTGTCGAAAGGATTACGTCTTACTGATAAGAAACGTGAAAGGCTAAAAGATATATTACTTTATTGATATGAATCCGAATTATTTACGTACCTTTGCGGCCACTGAATATTATCATATATACACAATCGCATTTTGAAAACATTTGAAGAATTAGGAGTTGCCGCACCGATATTAAAGGCAATTCAAGAGATGGGCTACGAATCGCCCATGCCGGTACAGGAAGAAGTGATTCCTTTCTTACTGGGAGAAGATAACGACGTAATCGCATTGGCACAAACAGGAACCGGCAAGACAGCCGCTTACGGCCTGCCGATCCTGCAAAAGATCAATGTCTCTCAATATCAGCCTCAAGCGCTTATCCTTTGTCCGACACGCGAGCTTTGCCTACAGATAGCGGACGATTTGAACGATTATTCTAAATACATCGATAACCTGAAGGTTCTCCCTGTATACGGAGGTTCCAGTATAGAGAGCCAGATCAAGACACTGAAGAGAGGCGTACACGTGGTAGTGGCTACCCCGGGACGTTTGATCGACTTGATGAACCGCAAGACGGTTGACTTAAGCAACGTAAAGAACGTCATCCTCGATGAGGCGGACGAGATGTTGAACATGGGTTTCACCGACAGTATCAACGAGATCTTGGCGGCTATACCGGAAAACCGAAATATGCTGCTCTTCTCCGCTACCATGCCGAAAGAGATCGCCTCTATCACCAAGAAATACATGAAGGATCCGAAAGAGATCGTCATTGGCAGGAAGAACGAGGGAAACAAGAATATCCGCGACATTTATTATATGGTTCGTGCGCAAGATAAATATCTCGCCTTGAAACGTCTAGCCGATTATTACCCGAACATCTACGGTATCATCTTCTGCCGTACCCGTAAGGAGACACAGGAGATCGCCGATAAATTGATTCAAGACGGTTATAACGCCGACTCCTTGCACGGCGAGCTGAGCCAAGCGCAACGTGACTACGTGATGCAGAAGTTCCGTATCAAGAATATCCAGTTATTGGTCGCTACGGACGTAGCCGCACGTGGTTTGGACGTGGATGACTTAACCCATGTAATCAATTACGGTCTGCCGGATGAGGTAGAATCTTATACCCACCGCCGCGGACGTACGGGCCGTGCGGGAAAAACGGGTATCGCTATCTCTATCTGCCACGTAAGGGAAAAAGGCAAGATTCGCGAGATCGAACGAATCATCAACAAGAAATTCGATAAAGGCGAGATGCCTACCGGTGAGCAAATCTGTGAGAAACAATTGTTCAACTTGGTGGACCAGATCGAGAAAGTGAAAGTGAACGAGGAGGAAATCGCTAGTTTGATGCCTTCTATCTATCGTAAATTGGAATGGCTGGATAAGGAAGATATCATCAAACGTGTCGTATCCTTGGAGTTCAACCGGATGATCGACTATTATAAAGATAACGATGATATCGAGGTTGTAGACGAGAA
Source organism: Parabacteroides sp. AM17-47 (assembly GCF_003434625.1). Lineage (NCBI taxonomy): Bacteria > Pseudomonadati > Bacteroidota > Bacteroidia > Bacteroidales > Tannerellaceae > Parabacteroides > Parabacteroides sp. AM17-47. The sequence continues at coordinate 31,562 of NZ_QTLI01000024.1, read as the reverse complement.
CGCTCCCCGAGAGAGAGGTAAACGGGGTGGCAGAGGCGAAGCGGAAGAAGGTTACACCCGTTTCTTTATCAACTTCGGAAAGACAGACGAGCTTACGCCTCCTCAACTTATTGAGTTAGTCAACAAGTGCGTACCGGGCAAGGTTCGTATCGGTCGTATCGACTTACGTGATAATTTCTCATTCTTCGAGGTAGAAGAGGGAGAAGCCAACCGTGTCATGGACTCGATGAACGGCTTCGAGGTAGACGGACGACGTATCTCCGTGGAACCGGCGCAAGCGAAAGGCGAGGGAGGAAAAGGCAGTCGTGGTAGCCGTGGAGGTAGCCGTAGCGGAAACGGTTTCAGAGACCGACGAGATAGCGGTAGAGGAGGCAGAGACAGCCGCCGGGAAAGCGACCGTGGCGGCAGACGTTCCAGCCGTAGCGATGACAAGCCGAAGCGTAAATTCTACGATGACGCTCCTCGTAGCAGGAAGAAACGTAAGTAACATACAACTTATACATAATTTATCAAAGAAGCGTGGTTCGTTTATTACGGATCACGCTTCTTTTATTGTATATTTACAGCCGGAAAATCACAGTTAATCACAAATTCAAAGATAAGTCACATGAAGACACTGCTTAAACATCTTTCCTGCTTTTGCCTCTTCTTTATATTCGGAGCAGACTATGCCATAGCGCAAAACTACCAACATGATTTTGACCAAGTCGTAAAGAAGGTAGATGACCTCCTATGGTACGAGAAAGTGGGCGACATCGCCCATATCGACAAAGTCTACCTTTGCGGCCCCGCCCGCTGGAAAGAAACGAATCCTACCGGGATGAGCGCCGGAAACGAACTGAAATTCTGGACTTATATCTTCATCCCTAAAAGTGTGGATCCCGACAAGAAATATCCTTTGATCGTTCTCCCGCATAGTGGTGTACATGCGGATTTCAACACGTATTACGCCCATATCGTCCGGGAACTGATCGCCCAGGAATACATCGTGGTCTCCGCTGAATACCGGGGTAGCACGGGGTATGGCAAAGCTACTTACGATAATATCGATTACGGAGGATTAGAAAACGAGGATGTCTACGTTAGTCGTAATTATATGGTAGAGAATTTCGATATCGTAGATGCCAATCGTATCGGTATCATGGGATGGAGCCACGGCGGGATGATCACGCTAATGAACCTCATGACCTATCCGGGCAAATATAAGTGCGGTTTCGCCGGAGTACCGGTAAGCGACGTGATCATGCGCATGGGATATTCCACCGATGATTATCGGAAAATCTTCTCCGACGAGGGCCATATTGGGAAGACTCCCCGGGAGGATATGGCGGAATACAAACGCCGCTCACCGGTCTGGCACGCGGAAAAACTACAAGATCCCCTGCTCATCCATACCAATACTAGCGACGATGACGTGAACGTAGTGGAAGTAGAGCATATGATACGCGCTCTCAAGGCCGAAGGAAAGAAGTTCGACTACAAAATATTCGACCGTGCTCCCGGTGCCCATAGCTTCGACCGGACCGACACGAAACAAGCTTCCGAGATACGACTCGGCATCTACCAGTTCCTCGCCAAGCATCTAAAACCCAATAAGCCATTCAAATCCGTAAAAGACGTACGAAAAGCGGCCTACAAATTTAATTGATACAAACATCTAAATAACACAAGAAAGATGAAGAAACTTTTTACCTATGTTCTTATGCTTTGCGCCAGCCTATCCGTTTCGGTAGCGCAACAAATCCAGTATCCGGAGCCGATCTTGAACCCGGAGAGTTGTACGAGTATCATGGTCGGCAAAAAAGCCTCGGCGGATGGCTCCGTGATGACTAGCCACACCTGCGATAGCAATTACCGCACTTGGATGGATATCGTACCTTCCGCCTCGTACGATCACGATACGACAACCACGGTCTATACCGGACGTATGCATACCGAATATGCCGAGGGAACCCGGGGGATGATTGCGAAAGGAACACTGCCCGAAGCGCGGTCTACGTATCAATTCCTCAACACGGCCTATCCTTGCCTGAACGAGAAGCAACTAGGCATCGGGGAAACAACAATCACCGGCCGGAAAGCCCTTGTCAACAAGAAAGGTATGTTCATGATCGAGGAACTTCAGCGAATCGTCTTACAACGTTGCACGACCGCCCGTGATGCCATCCGTGTGATGGGCGAGTTGATCGAGAAATACGGATATGGCGACTGGGGCGAGTGCCTTACGATAGCGGATCCAAAAGAGGTATGGCATTTCGAGGTCTTCGGCGAGGGTCCGGATAAGATCGGTGGCGTATGGGCGGCGATCCGTATCCCCGACGATCATGTAGGCGTATCGGCGAATATCCCGCGTATCTCTAAGGTCGATCCGAAAGATACGGACAATTGCATGGCTTCCGCCAACGTATTCGAGGTAGCCAAGCGCATGGGCTTCTGGGACGGAAAGAAACCGTTCCGCTTCTGGGAAGCATATGGAGGCGGAAATTATTCCGGTGAGATGAAATCCTTCAGTATCCGTGAGTTCTTTATATTGAATAAATTAGCGCCTTCCTTACGTTTATCGTATGACGCGGAAGAACTTCCCATCAGCGTAAAGCCGGACCGGCAAGTATCCGTAACGGATGTGATGGCTCTCCTCTCCGAAACGTACGAGGGTACGGAATACGATATGACCCAGAACTTGAAAGTAGCCGTAAAGAAAAAAGATAGTAACGAGACCGATACGGTTATCAGTCCGGTAGCCAATCCTTGGATGACTCGGGATATGGTGAACATGTTGAATGGGTTAAAACCGGACGCCGTAAAAAGCTACCGTTTGGTTGCCGTACCACAATGCTCCTACTCTACCGTGATCCAGTTACGTGACTGGTTACCCAATGCAGTAGGCGGCGTGGTTTGGATGGCCTATGATAATCCCGGACAAAGCCCCCGCATCCCCATCTTCTGTGGGACGAAAGATCTCCCGGCTTGCTTCAAGGTTTGCGGACAGCACCGTTACCGGGAAGATGCCGCCGTATGGGCTTTCCGTCGTGCCAATAAACTCGCTACCGTACGTTGGGGAGCGACTAAAGATCGTATGAAAGCATCTATCGCCCATTTTACGGAGAAAGGGCAGACAGAACTTCCTTTCGTAGAGAGCCGTTACAAAGAGATTCTTACCCAACAAGGTGAGGAGGCCGCAAAAGAATACCTAACCGGATATACCGCCGATTTCGCCGGAGCCACGATGCTACGCTGGAGAGAAATGGGAGACTCATTCTGGACCCAATTCGAAAGAGGCTTCTAATCACCACATCCGATAGTAGAGACGAGGCACACCCCGTCTCTACAATAATAATATAAACTTAAATTCATATACAATGAGAACATTCATTCTATCATGCGCCTTAGCGTTAGGTTCCTTGAGCACATTCGCTCAAGGCTACCAATTTACGGATGTAGTAAAGGTACCCGCCACGCCAGTCAAGAATCAAGCATCCACGGGAACCTGCTGGTGCTTCGCCACGACCTCTTTCATGGAGTCGGAATTACTCCGTATGGGAAAAGGGACGTACGATCTCTCTGAGATGTTTATCGTCCGCCAGAAATACATGAACCAGTTGCAGGATAATTATGTCCGCCAAGGCAGAGGTAATATCGGTCAAGGAAGTCTTTCCCACACCTTCATGAACGCTTTCAACCAAGTAGGTATCGTTCCGGAAGAGGTGTACTCGGGTATCAACTACGATTCCGACCGGCACAATCATGCCGAGATGGTAAAATACATCAAGGCGATCGCAACGACAGCCGTGGACATGAAGAAACGTAGCCCGGAATATTACAAACTAATCGATAACCTATTCGATACCTACCTAGGCAAGCTTCCGGAGAAATTCACTTATCAAGGCAAGGAATATACCCCGAAGACATTCGCCGCCTCCCTAGGGTTGAATATGGACGATTATATCGAGCTGACAAGCTTCACGCATCATCCGTATTACCAGAAATTCGAGGTAGAGGTTCCCGATAACTGGGAACATGCGCAAATGTATAACCTCCCGTTGGATGAGATGATGCAAGTCGCGGATTATGCTTTAAATAATGGTTACACGGTATGTTGGGATGGCGACGTGAGCGAGAAAGGCTTCTCTTTCAAGAATGGCGTGGCGATCAACCCGGAGGTAAAGAAGGTGGAAGATTACTCGACTACCGACCGTGCTCGCTTTGAGAAAATGGACGAGAAGGAACGTCTGGAGGAAGTCTACAAATTCGAGAAACCTTTCCCGGAAGTAAACGTCACCCCGCAGGTCCGTCAAGAAGGCTTCGAGGCGTTCGTCACGACCGATGACCATTTGATGCACCTTACCGGCATCGCCAAAGATCAAAACGGCACGAAATATTATATCACGAAGAACTCTTGGGGAACCGAGCGTAATACTTTCGGCGGATACTTGAACATGTCCGATAGTTTTGTCCGTGCCAAGACGATCTATATCATGGTACATAAGGATGCGATACCAAAGGCAATCAAGTCTAAATTAGGCATTTAGAACTTCCCTATCGTATAGGATATTACAATGCCCATCGTAAGGTTGTTAGAATAGGCATTCAAAGCACCTTACAATGGGCATTATTAGCTCCTTAGAATGGGCATCCGCGAAAATCATGGATGCCCATCTCTTTTTTCTCTCATCGAACGAGCCTCAACTCTTCAATCAACCTTGGGCATTTACCCCATTTATCGATCATGAAAAGGACATAGCGGATATCTACGCCGATGCAACGTTGCAAATCCGGTTCAAAAGCGATATCACCACTCATCGCCTCCCAGTTACCGTCGAAAGCAAGTCCGATCAAACGGGCGTTTTTATCGAATACCGGGCTACCGGAATTACCACCAGTGATATCATTGTTCGAGAGGAAGCACAGCTGCAATTCCCCTTTTTCATTCGCATAAGGTCCGAAATCACAGCTACGAACCAGATCCAGTATCTCCGGTTGTACCCAGAACTCATCGCTCGTCGGGTCCTCTTTCTCTAGGATACCTTTATCCGTTGAGTAATAATTGTACCATGCGGCATCATAAGGACGATACCCTCCGATAGAACCATAGCTTAAACGCATCGTGAAATTAGCGTCGGAAGACAAAGCTTTCTCCGGATACATCTCCTTCAAGCCCGCGAAATACAAACGTTCTCCCTTAGCGATATCATACTCCGCATCGCCCATCAACTGCTGTAACTGGAAGATAGACACCAATACGGACAAGCTCAGTTCCGCCGCCGGATCTTTTCTCAATTTCTCATATTGCTTCGGATTTCTCAACATCTCGGCGATCTTGTCGTACGACAATAAGGAAGTCTTCTTAAATACATCCGCCGCATATTTCTCATAATTTCCTTTATACTTCTTATCAACGCTCGTATAAATATCCGGCAAGAACTCCGGAGATACACGTTCTTTCGCGATCTTCATCATCGCGGCCAGTACCTTCTGATCCAAAGACGGCTCGTAATCCTTGAAGAACGGTTGGATACGATCCTCTAAAAAGACAGTAATCTCTTCCGGGGTAGCTCCTTCAATATCCACCGATTGCACCATACGGGCCAAACGAATAATCTCCGCTCCACTAGAAAACGCCTCATTCAAATAGGTCAAAGCCTCTCTATATTTATTGGTCGAGGTATATCCTTTTTCCAGCAAATTCAAGACCTCGCCATATTTAGCGCCCCGGGCCTGATCTTTCGCTACCCAATCAGCGAAGGCCGTCTCCTCCGCACGTTTACGTTCGATCACGTTTAGATTCGCCAATCCTTTATTCATACCGATCGAGTTCTTCCAATAATTGGAGCTTCCCGCATACTTAGAAGCATATTTGATACGTACAGCGTCGCTAGCCAACATCGCCTCTTTCCAGATGCCCTGCTTGATGCCACGCACCTCGATACGAGGCTTATTACTATTCTCGATACGCTGTTGCACGCCCCAAGAGCACAAATAACGATCCGTGCTTCCCGGAAAACCGATTGTCATGGCATAATCTTTATCTTGATAGCCTTGCATAGACACCTCCGCTACATATCTCGGGGTATAAGGCTTATTATCCGCGTTGTATTCCGCCGGTTTATTATCTGCGTTGGCGTACACACGGAATACGGAAAAATCACCGGTATGCCGAGGCCACATCCAGTTATCCGTATCGCCACCGAACTTACCGATAGAGCTAGGCGGAGCGAAAACCATACGCACGTCACGATAAACATCGTACACCACCAAGAAATATTTATTATTGCTATAGAAAGGGACAACATCAGCCGCTAGGAACTCATTATTTCCCACGGAATCACAAATCACACGACCGATAGAATCAGCCGCCGACAAACGCTGGAACTCATCCTCGATACCGGAGATCTGGCTGTTGATACGATCGCTCACGTCTACGGTCTCTTTCAGGTAACGTACCGTCAAGCCTGGAACCGGAAGTTCTTCCTGTTTACTTTGAGAGACAAAACCATCTTTCAGATAGTCGTGCTCCACACTACTCAACTGCTGGATGGCTCCGAAACCACAATGGTGATTCGTGAAGATCAATCCCTCGTTAGAGACCGTAATACCGGTACATCCCCCACCGAAGATTACCACGGCGTTCGCCACGCAAGGATCCGTCTCACTATACAACTGATCATAGGATGGGGTAAAACCCAACTCAGCCATTCTCGCCAAATTCTGCTTATTTAATTCCTTCAGCACCCACATGCCCTCATCGGCATATAACTGGCCGGAAGCGGCTAAAAGCAACAAAGCCGCCCACACTCTTTTCATCAACTTCATTCTACTCTGATTAGTCTAAATTATTCGATTAGTAATTTAATATTTTTCATTTCCACACGAGCCGACAGCCATTCCCTGATCTTCTTACGTTCCGCATCTTTAATGATCGTCTTACTTTTCAGATAAACCAGCATAACCGTATCCGGCTTCGCCGTCTCCGTATTCACGATATACGTATTCGAGCAAGATGCCTCAACTACATAGGGGAAAAGAACCTTCATCTCCGGGAGCAACTCGGATGTCAAACGCCTATAACTCTGATATTTGTCAACCTGTCGTTTTAACGAATCTATCTGGATGGTCTGCGCACGTAGTACCTCCTCGCTATTCTTATATAAATCCTGCATCAAGAGGCTTTTCAACTCATTGATATCCGTGGCCTCTTGTCCGAAGCCTTGTTGCACGACTAAATGCACATCTTTCAATCCATACTTAGGCAATTTAGCCCGGGCGTTAGCGATCATCTCATCCGGTACCGTCTTGCCGATCAAGACTACTTTCACCTCCTTTTTCTCGCTCGTATCCGTAACGACCTTATTCAAGATTTGCGTATTCGGGAAAGTCAACTCCTCCGATACGAAGTTACGTACCCGATCATTGAAATAACTACTCCGGATCAAGTTATAACTCAAGAAAAGGCTCGGCACGATCGTGAAAAAAACAATGATACCCACGTAACGAGTCACGATCTTTTCCCGTTGTTTATCCAAGAAAACTTTCTTCGGATATTTCAACAAACGAACGACGACAAACGTAGCCAAACTGATAAAAACCGTATTGATAAAATACAGATAAAAAGCACCGAAAAAGTAATACAAATTGCCACTCGCCAACCCGAATCCAGCCGTACAAAGCGGAGGCATCAAAGCCGTAGCGATAGCTACACCCGGAATCACGTTACCCTTACTCTTTGTCGAGCTCGCCACGATTCCGGCCAGACCACCGAAGAAAGCGATCAATACATCGTATACCGTAGGTTGCGTACGGGCAAGCAACTCGCTTTGCGCCTCGCTGATCGGTGAGATCAAGAAATATAAGGTGGAGGTAATCACGCTAAAAATAGTAGCGGTAGCGAAATTACGGAACGAACGCTTGATCAACTCGAAATCGGAGATTCCCAATCCCAAGCCGAATCCCATGATCGGTCCCATCAGCGGCGAGATCAACATCGCGCCAATGATCACTGCCGTAGAGTTGGTATTTAACCCGAGAGAAGCGACAAACGTAGCGAAAATAAGTACCCATAAGTTCGTCCCCTTAAACTCTATCCCCTTTTTAATGGATTCTATCGTCTCCAGCTCATCTTCCTTTTCCTGCCTGACGTCGAAATTACGGACAAAAAAATCCATAATCTGTTTATGTAGCAATCCTTTTTCCATGCGGTATTAATCTTGTCCCATATTTATGCAAAGATATTCCAATTGTTTGTTTTTCTAACTATTTAATAGCTTTTTTATGGTGAGATTACGTATATTTGCATTTACAATACAACAACAAGAGATCCTATTTGTATGAAACGATATCTAATGCTTTTATGCTTATTGTTTATGTCCTTTGTCGTTTCATCTCAAACGACCACACCAGACTCACTCAAAAACGCCTTGCAAAAAGCAACCTCCGAACGCTCAAGATTGGAAATCCTTACCAATTTAATGGACATCTCACGAAACGATGACATATTAGTAAACGCTAAACAACTCTATCAGGAAGCCTTAAAAGCGAATGACAATTACTATAAGGAAGCGGCATTGACCGAGATTCTCCGGCATTATATCAACACGGACCAGACCGATAGCGCAAACGCCTACATCGCCAAGGCCGAGCAGGAGCTAAAAGGAGAAGCCAGAACCAGCCTCGTATCGTTCATGAAAATGATCCAAGATACGCGCGTCATATTCTACACATCCGGTGAACCGAGAAGGAAAGTCCTCATGAATTGCCTATTCAAGCTGGAGGAACCCGACAAATTGTCTCCCTATGAGAAAATAGCCTGTAATTATGTACTTGGTATGGCTGTCAGCAACAGCGTCATGGAAGAGAACATGCTTCAGGAGGACTTCAAGCAAGGGAAAGAATATTTCGATAATGTTCTGGCCGAGGCGGAAAAACTGCCCCTACGATATGCGTACAATTTCTTGCCTAACACCTATTTCATGCTATGCGCTTATGCGAGTGACCCTCAAGAACGAGGACAATATGCTACCCGTTACCTAAACACGATCTTGGGCTACTCTAATATCCCGGAGATGAGGAAACGTCCTTACGCGATCAACAAACGCCATTTATTAAGCGCTTATTCAAACCTTGCCATTAGCGCCGAGGCTATCGGAAAAGATTTGGCGACCTCCTATTACCGTGAGTTCATGAATCTGTTGAAAACTTATCCGGAATCAGCTAGCGCCGCCCCGGAGTATGAGCTCTACTACACCTCATCGAATTATTACCTAGGTATTAAGGACTATAAGAAATTCATTGAGTTCAGCGACTCTTTGATCAATTTCTCCAAACAGATACCGCTTTACAAGGAACATGTAATCGCTTATGTATCCGCCAAAGCTGCCGCCTACGACAGCCTCCGGATGTACAAGGAGGCCTATGAGACATCCAAGGAGTACGCAGTATTGCTAGATACCTTGCGTATGCAAGAACTCAGGAAGAAAATGGAAAATCTGGAGATCGAGAAAGGGGCGAACGAGTTGGTGATCGAAAAGAAATCATTGGAACTGGAATTACAGGAAAGCAAGAAAGAGAATTACCTGTATATGTCCTTATTGCTTCTAGCTTTATGCACCGTATTCTATATCTTTTTCCGGCTAGGCAAAATGAGATCTCTTTATCAAGCACTACAAAAACCCAATGAGCAGGTCTTGATAGCGAACCAGAAAGCACAAGAGAGCGAGGAGATGAAGACCGCCTTCATCCGGAATATGTCGCATGAGATACGGACTCCCTTAAACGCAATCAACGGTTTCTCGGAACTCATCACCAACGACGATATCTCCATGGACGAGAAACAGGCTTTCAGCCGTATTATCTATGAAAACTGTTACCACTTGACTTCCATGCTGAACAATCTCCTTGAGATCGCCCAGCTCGATAGCGGCAATGATTCCCTTCCTCTTGTTCCCACACGTATCCATGAGCTTTGTTTACATGAGATGCAACAGGTAAAGAAATATCAAGAGAAGCCGGAGATCAACTATGTGGTGGAAGGCGATAAGGAGAATGATATGATCTTGACCAACCGTGCTTATTTCAGTTTGATCATCTCGCATCTGCTGGCAAACGCGAATAAATTCACGGAGAAAGGAAGCATCACGCTTTCATACCATCTGGATAGCGGAGCCAATTTAGTGACCCTGTCGGTAACAGATACGGGTTGCGGCATCCCTCAAGACAAACAGGAATGGATATTCGAGCGTTTCACGAAGACCAATGATTTCATTCCCGGCTCTGGCCTGGGGCTTTACCTATGTCGCTTGATCGTTAACCGGCTAAACGGTAAGATAAAGACAGATCCGTCTTATACGAAAGGCTCACGCTTCGTTATCACGATGCCAATCGCCACGCCGTCCAAGCCCTCCGAACCTACCGATTAACGGAAGAAACGTCCTACGTACGGGAGTTCTCGTAAAGGTAAATCCCTTTTAACCATAAATGCGATGAATACGCCTAATAAGATCGTGCGGTATCCCAACCGGAGCCATTCAGACTGTATCGGCAGTGCCATGCCTGCCACGTATAACACCGTCGCCACTCCGAAATAAAGAAATGCGGATTTCAAGTCGTACTCGATCGGGAATTTCTTTTGTCCTACAAAATAGGATAAAAGCATCATCAATAAATTACAAAAGAACGATGCCCACGCACAAGCCATATAACCGTACGAGGGACCGAACAGCAAGATAATAGAGACCGTGGCCACACATCCGATCGTGGAGAAATAGGCGCCCCATCGTGTCTGGTCGATCAGCTTATACCATAAGGAGAGGTTGAAATAAATACCGAAGAACAACTCGCCCAGCATCACGATCGGCACTACCCGTAATCCGGGATAATAAGCCGGCCCGACAAAGTACTTCAAGATATCGATATAGAACATTACCCCGAGGAAGATAAACAAGGCGAATATGATGAAATATTTCATCGCTTCCGAGTAGGCTTTCTTATTATCATCGCTCTTGTTTTTAGCGAAAATAAACGGCTCATAGGCATACCGGAAAGCCTGCGTGAACATCACCATCACCACGGCGATCTTGAAGCATGCGCCGTATATACCCAATTGCTCGTTCGCGTACTCCTTATCATCAAACAAGAATGGAAACAGGATCTTATCTGCCGTCTGGTTAAAGATACCGGCAATACCTAGAATGAGGATCGGGAAGGAATAACGCAAGATTTGTTTCAATACCGTTCCGTCTACTTTCGCCCGTATGCCCGGCAAGATATCCGGGATCAAAAGCAATAAGGTTATCAGTGTCGTAAACACGTTCGCCACGAATACATAGCCTACCCCATAATCCGGACGATAGAACCAGCTTATCGCCTCCGGATAGTGCGTATGCAACCACGGACAAGTGATCAAGAAGAATATATTCAAGATAATATTCAAGAAAATACTCAGCAACTTAATCCCGGCGAAACGCCATGCTTTTCCCTTATACCGAAGATAAGCGAACGGAATGCAACAAAAAGCGTCTACCGCCACGATACCCGCCATCATCCCGATATACTCCGGATGGTCACCATATCCCAAGCCGGCACTAATAGATGGTAACAAGGCGAAAACCGCTACGCTAAACAGCGCCGAACTTCCCAGCAGGCAATACAGCACGGAAGCGTACACCCGCATCGGCTCTTGCTCCTCTTTCTTATTGATGAAACGGAAGAACCCCGTCTCCATGCCATAAGTAAGCAAGACCAGCAACAGGGCTGTCCAACCATATAAATTCGTCACGATCCCATAATCCCCTGTTCCGGCCAACACACGTGTGTACATCGGCACCAACATCCAATTCAGGAAACGCCCCACTATACTACTCAATCCATAAACGGCTGTCTCTTTAGCGAGCCGCTTCATTCCTCCTGCCATATCGTATCTGTCTAATCAAATAAAGAACCTTGTTCCCCCACCCGGCTACGTCCCAGATGGGTATAAGCTAAATCGGTGACCTCACGGCCACGGGGCGTGCGTTTGATAAAGCCCTCTTTGATCAAGAAAGGCTCGTACACTTCTTCTAGCGTTCCGGGGTCCTCGCCCAAAGCCGTGGCGATCGTCGTTAATCCGACCGGGCCTCCCTGGAATTTATCAATGATCGTCGTCAGCAACTTATTATCGATCTGATCCAAGCCATACCGGTCTATATTCAACGCCTCCAAAGAGAAGCAAGCGATCGCCTTATCGATATCTCCGTTCCCCTTCACTTGAGCGAAATCACGCACACGGCGCAATAAAGCGTTGGCGATACGAGGCGTACCCCGGCTACGGGAAGCGATCTCTCTAGCGGCGTTCAACTCACATTTTACATTCAAGATATTAGCACTACGGAGCACGATCTTCGTCAGCGTCTCCATATCATAATACTCCAAGTGCATATTGATACCGAAACGGGCACGCAGCGGACTAGTCAGCAAGCCGCTACGGGTCGTAGCGCCAATCAATGTAAACGGAGCCAAATCGATCTGTATCGAGCGGGCGCTTGGTCCTTTATCGATCACGATATCGATCCGGTAATCCTCCATAGCGGAATACAGGTATTCCTCCACGATCGGGCTCAACCGGTGAATCTCATCGATAAAAAGCACGTCGTTCTTCTCCAGCGAGGTCAATACCCCGGCCAGATCTCCCGGCTTATCCAGCACCGGCCCCGACGTGACCTTGAAACCAACCCCCAACTCGTTCGCTATAATATTCGACAACGTCGTCTTTCCCAACCCGGGAGGTCCATGCAAAAGCACATGATCCAGCGCCTCCTTACGCATGCGGGCAGCCATGACGAACACCTTCAGGTTCTCCACCACCTTCGCCTGCCCGCTGAAGTCACGGAGCGAAAGCGGCCGAAGCACGTTCTCGTACTCTCGTTCGTTTTCCGGCATCCGGGCATCCCTTATATCAAAATCATCTTCCATATTCACGTTCATTGACTTGCAAAGATAATGTTAAACAACACATTCACGAAAATAGATGTATAAAATATTTTTCTAACAGTGAGAAAAGCATATGTTTGCTAAAGGGACACCTTTAAAAACATACTACCATGAAACTTATACTCACAATCTCTGCGATGATCCTGTTCCTGATAACGGGATGCGAAAGTGGTAAGCAACCGGCTAACGACTTTTTAACCGTGGATATCACGGCAAATTATCCGAAGAAGGAACTGATTCTTCAAGACTTTTTGGATGTGGAATACATCCCATTAGAAACGAATGAGGAATTCATAACCTCAGCCAGCATGCAAGCCATCGGCAAAAATCTCATAATCCTTAGAAACAAGAACGGACAAGACGGAGATATATTTATCTTCGACCGGACCGGAAAAGGCCAGAGAAAAATCAACCGCAGCGGCCAAGGTAGCCAAGAATACACGAATATCGGGTCTATTGCCCTCGATGAGGAGAAAGGTGAGCTGTTTATCAACAACTACTATTCGAGCCAGTTTATCGTATACGACCTGTCCGGAAACTTTAAGCGAACTTTAAAGTACGATAAAGATTTTAATTTCAATAGCGGGAAGATATACAATTTCGATCAAGACAACTTAATCTGCTACGATGAGATTGGCAATTATAAAAATCTGAGAAAAAGCGCATTTTGGCTCCTGTCCAAACAAGACGGGAGCATTGTCAAGGAAATCGAACTCCCTTATGAGCATAAGATATCACCGTTTTTATCAAAAGGAATTTGGTCCGCAGGACCTCGTAATACCGAATTAATTTCCCAAAATGGAAGTTGGGTCTTAATAGAGCCATCTACAGATACGATTTATAGTTATTCCCAAGATCACTCTATCAAACCCTTTATCGTAAGGGCTCCACCTATCCGCTCTATGGCCCCGGAAGTATTTCTTTATCCAAGTATTCTTACCGACCGGTATTATTTCATGCAAACAACAAAGAAACAATGGGATTTTGAGAAAGAAACCGGATTCCCCAGAACCGACTTGGTATATGATAAACAAGAGGACGCTATCTTTGAGTGTGTCGTATATAATAACGATTTCGTAGATCAGACACCCGTTGATATGTGGTACGAACACGGAATACTAAAGATCATCAATAACGATGGGATCGCTTTCATAAAGAAACTAGAAGCCAATGAGTTGGTGGAAGACTACGAGAAAGGTAAGCTGAAAGGCCGCTTGAATGAGATCGCAGCGGGATTGAATGAGGAATCCAACCCCGTGATTATGGTGGCTAAGTATAAGGAATAAAAACTTCTTACTTATTGTCTGTTTTTCCAGACTTGTTTTTTATTCGTACATGTTTTTCGGAAAACACGTACGTGAATTCCCAAAAACACGTACGTGAATCCGTGAAAACATGTACGTGTTTTTACGGAAATTCGACAAGCATATTTATCCATCTTACTGTCAGCAAGTTATAAATCTACTTCATAGTAAGATATTATTGTTGAAAATTTACTTCTAAAGATACGGTTCCTCTCCTATATTTTATGTAACTTTGCTTATAAGTCGCATAAAATATAGGACGATATGAACCAGACAATTTATCCCATCGGCATACAGAACTTCGAGAGCCTTCGCAAAGATGGTTATCTCTATATTGATAAGACCGCCCTAATCTACCAATTAGTAACAACCGGACGATATTATTTCCTCAGCCGCCCCCGACGCTTCGGGAAAAGCTTGCTGCTGTCCACGCTGGAGGCCTATTTCCAAGGAAAGAAGGAGCTGTTCGAGGGACTGGCAATGGAGAAATTGGAAAAAGACTGGATAAGATACCCCATCTTACATTTGGATTTAAATGCGGAGAGATATTCTGACCCTGGGGCATTAGAGAGTATATTACGACGTTATCTGAACCTTTGGGAAGACCTGTGGGGGAAAGACGAGAGAGAGATAACACCATCCGATCGTTTCACCGGCGTGATACGCCGTGCCTATGAGAGAACAGGACGGAGAGTGGTCATACTGGTAGACGAGTATGACAAGCCTTTGCTACAGGCGATCGGGAATCCGGAGTTACAGGAGGCCTACCGCTCTATACTGAAAGCGTTTTACGGCGTTCTGAAGAGCATGGACGGATATATCCGCCTAGCGTTCCTGACCGGCGTGACCAAGTTCGGCAAGGTAAGCGTATTCAGCGACCTCAACAACCTCATGGACCTGTCGATGGATAATCGGTACGTCGAGATATGCGGCATCACAGAAAAAGAGATACATGCCTATCTGGATGACGAAGTGAAGGAACTGGCTGATACCCAAATGACGACCTACGAGGAAACCTGCCTAAAACTCAAGCAACGCTATGACGGATACCATTTCACCGCCAAGTCCGAGGGTATATACAATCCATTCAGCCTATTGAATACCTTCGCTAAGATGGAATTCGGAGACTACTGGTTCGAGACCGGAACACCCTCCTACCTCGTGGAGCTGCTCAAGCACACCCATTACGACCTCTACGAGATGGCCAACACGGAGACCGACGCCGATGTGCTGAACAGCATCGACTCCGCCTCGAACAATCCCATACCCGTCATCTACCAAAGCGGGTATCTGACCATCAAGGGCTATGATCCTGAGTTTGGCATTTATCGACTGGGTTTCCCGAACAAGGAGGTGGAAGAAGGTTTCGTCAAATACCTACTTCCTTTCTATACGAGCATACAAGCCTCTAAGACCCCCTTCGAGATCGGACAGTTCGTTCGGGAGATACGGTCTGGCAATTACGACGCCTTCTTCCACCGCCTCCAAAGCTTCTTCGCCGACACACCCTACGAGGTGATCGCCGGGCAAAAGCCGGAGCGAGACACGGAGCTGCATTACCGGAACGTCCTCTTCATCGTCTTCAAGCTGGTCGGCCTGTACACGCAAATGGAGTACCATACCTCGAACGGGCGTATAGACCTCGTATTGCAAACCGATCGCTATGTATATATCATGGAGTTCAAGCTCAACGGAACCGCCGAGGAGGCCCTGCGGCAGATCGAGGAGAAAGGCTACGCCCTACCTTTCGCCGGAGACAATCGGGAGGTCTTCAAGATCGGCGTGAACTTCTCCTCTGAAACCCGCAATATTGAGAAGTGGCTGGTAAGGTAAAAAGCCTGCTTTTATCCATATATACTTACTTTGCCGATGAAGTATATATCCTATGCCCGGAGAAGATATACTTCAAGTGGCATCTAAGTATATCTTCTCCCTCAAAAAGGCTTCTCTAGTGAATAACTGATCACTTCCCAAGCCGTTAACTGACGGCTACCCCTACTCGTAAGTTATTCACTTGACAAGCCGTAAGTTATTCATTTGACAAGCCATAAACAGACAGTTTACAACCAGCGTAACAATCTGTTATTCAATGCATTTACAACAGAAATAAAAACCGTTCAAAAAAGTCGGACTTTCCAGCCGGAATATCCTCGCCTTTTTGTATTATCTTTATCGCCAACAAATAATACGCAGATGAAGAAAAACATTGTTTTCCTGTTAATTCTAATACCTATTATATGGATCTCTTGCGACGGAATGGGCCATCAAACCATAGACTTCCGAAAAATAGAGAACCTTATGCCCCAACATCCGGATAGCGCCTTAATGCTCCTTGAACAAATAGAGAACAAAGAAAACCTATCCCGAAAAGATAAGGCACATTATTATTTGCTGTTAACAGAAACACAAGACAAGACTTTTGTTAAGCATGAAACCGACTCGCTGATCACGATCGCGACGGATTATTATGAGGAAACAGACGATCTGGAACGAAAAGCGAAAGCTTGGTATTACAAAGGACTGATAAATAATGACCTCGATCAACCAATGAAAGCACAAGAATGTTTTTTAAAGGCTTTGCGAGATGAAAAGCAAGTGAAAGACTATGCATTGCTAGGACGAATCAATAATCAGATAGGGATGCTCTACACTTATCAACATGTATATGAAAGAGCAATTCCTTATTTGAAACAAGCCAATAATTGTTTCGAAATGATTCGTGATACGATAGGACAGGCCTACGTGTTAAGAGACCTAGGAAGAGCATATACCGTAACTCAACAACTCATCGATGCAATAGAGGTTTACCGTGAGGCATTACCTTATGCCCCTGCTATGGGTAACGGAACTATTCCCAATGAATTAGCCAATATTTATTTAGAAAAGGGAGAGTATGAGGTAGCCGCAAAATATATAGATCAGGCCTTACGGCTTTTTCGAACAGAGGAGTCACGTTTTCCGACCCATTTGGTGCTAGGCAAATACTATTTAGAGACAGCGCAAATCGATTCCTCGGAATATTATCTGCAAAAGGCATTAAGCAGCCCTTCTTTACAAACTCATGCGGGAGCATTGAAATATCTGTCATATGTAAAAGAAAAACAATCCGCATGGATAGAGAGTATCACTTTAAATAAAAGATATGAAGCGTGCAGAGACTCTATCGATAGAATCGTGGAAACAGAGTCAATCCGGAGAATGGATTATTTTTACAACTATCAGAAAATTCAAGAAGCACTATACCAGTCTCAAATAAAAGTAATGAAAAAAGATAAGGAACGCTATCTGTATGCTTTGATTATCTGTGCATGTGTTTTTATAAGCTTAGGGATTTATTCTTATTGGCGAAGAAGAGAGAAAGAAATAAAAAACCAAAAAGAGATATTGGAGCAGACTATCGAGAAACAACGTCAAAACAATCTCCGGATAAAAGAAGAAAACAGACAACAGATTGAGAAATTGCAAGAACAACTAATAGCCATGGAAAAAGAGCGACAAGAAGGATGGGAAGGTCAACAGCTCTTGCAAGAGAAGAGAGTACTGGAAATTCATAATGAAAGTATAGATGCTGATGAAAAGAGACAATCTTTACGGATTGCTCAAATGGAAGACTCTGATATTTATAAAAAAATCCATACGGAAGACTGTGTAAAACTAACCGATGATGAATGGAGAGCATTAGAAAAACTATTAGATCAAACCTTCAATAACTTTACGGCACGATTAAAGAAGAGCTATCCGAAGATCTCCTATAAGGAAATACAGGTTTGTTACTTGACAAAGATAAAACTTAGCTCTACAAAGATGACAAAGATATTGCGATACAATAGCTCGCCACTCCGTTCTCGTCTCTATAAAAAAATCTTTAAGAAAACTGGAAGCGTTCAGGATTTTAATTCGTTTATCGCTGGTTTTTAACTCTATACAAATCAGAACAGGTCCAGAACAAAAATATGTTCTGAACTTTGTTCTGGATTTCTTACCTTACCTTCATTAAACTTTTTAAATTGCAAAAAATTTAAACCATAAGATATCATGAATAAGCATTTGTTGACCTTATTAATTATCTGCTTAGGTATATTTTTACCTCAAGTAGTATTGGGAGATACCGTTCCAACCGAAGGAACATGGGGTAAAGAAAGATATCGTTCGATAATCCCCAATCCTCCAACGGTATCAATCGACGGAAATTTATTGAGCATACATTTTATAGATGCTCTGGATGATTTGACTGTCCAAGTTGTAAATGAGCAAGGAGCTATCCTATATAACGAAGTAGTCTCCGGCGAAGCAGGTGAATGTGTATCCATCTCTTTAGATCAGGCTGGCACAGGATGCTTTTATCTAGTGTTAGAACATCGCCTAGGGCAGCTTACGGGAGATTTCATCATACAAAATAATTAGGTATTATTCTTTATCATATGCAAGCTTCAGGATTAAACAGTATTATATAGTTGATCCATCACTATCGTGATAATCACTGTACAGTGCCCCCAATGATACGTTTTTCCTGGATGCTTGCATTGAATTATGTTATTAGGAACTCTAAGTGTAACCTTACAGAAATACTAAGTTTGTCATTAATCAAGAACTAATACATATTATGATAATCTACGACCCCAAAATAGCGATTCTCCTTATAGCCTTTAATCGATCAAATATAAAGCAAGTATTTGATCGTATCAAAGTGGTGAAACCAAGAAGACTATATATAGCAGTAGATGAATCAACTAATGACACACAGTGTAAAATATGTAAGGAAACAACGTCCATTGTTTCCCACATTGATTGGGAATGCCAAGTATTTAAACTATATCAGGAAAAAAATCAAGGATACGACAAACACTGTTTTCATTCGATTTCTTGGTTCTTCGAGCAAGAGCCCGAAGGAATCATACTAGAAGATGACTGTGTACCCTCTCTTTCATTCTTTGGTTATTGTACGACATTACTGAAAAAATTCAGAAACGACGAACGCATCGGACATATATCCGGAAGTAATTATCAATTCGGTAAAAACAGGGGAGACGGAACTTACTATTATTCTAACCTAACCCACGTATCCGGATGGGCTGGTTGGAGACGAGTTTGGCAAGAGCACTGCCTTAACGAAAACAAGTACGATCTTTTTAACCAACTGGATTACTTATCAAATTTACCTTCTCACGCTCCATTTCAATATCGCTGGAACAGGTTCTTTAATATAGTGAATCACAGTAATGAACATTTTTGGGAGGTAAAATACGCATACACGAACCTTATCAATAATCGATTATCGATCATTCCAAACAAAAATTTAATAACAAAGATCGCATATTATGACAAAATGCCCCATGCTATAAAAAATCATCCATTTACCAACATCAAAAACGAGGAAATCGACCATATTGTTCATCCATCTTTCATCTGTCCGGACATAGAAGCCGATTTATATTCACAAACCAAAGAATATAATACATCTTTCGAGGAACTGTATATGCCTAAAGAATACTTTTACTTAAAAGAGCACTTTGTCACCGCAATCCGAAATAATCATATACATCCTAAAATTCCACAGATCATTCATCAGATCTATGAGGATTTAGCGGGACCACCTCCTTCTTTAGTCGAGATTTCCCAATCATGGAAAGAGCTAAATCCCGATTGGGAGTATCGGTTTTGGAATAAAAATGATATAGAGACATTTTTGAAAACCTATTATCCGGAATTTATTCCGGCCTATAATGCTTTTCCACATAATGTACAACGTTGGGACGCAATCCGGTATTTAATACTTTATAAGTTTGGTGGTCTATATGTAGACATGGATTATGAATGTACGGAAAATATCACTCAAACGAAAGTTATTGTATTTGAAATAACAGATTATTGTAATTTAAAATGCAAATATTGTTCACTAGGTGATTTATACAACTTCTCAAAAAAAGAATCCAAAAATATAAATATAAAATACGCTTTAAATTTCCTAAGATACATTTTCAATGTAAAGCATAAAAAGACCAAATTAACAATTAGCTTTTTTGGGGGAGAACCACTTGTCAATTTTCCTGCTATACAACAAATAATAGAAGAAGCGAAACTTTTAAACAAAAACAAAAAATTGGACTTAATGTTCAATATGACAACAAATGCCACCTTAATACACAAATATATCGACTTTATAGTTGAAAATAATATAGAGTTATTAATCAGTTTTGATGGAAACGAAAAAGCTCATAGTTATCGTACCTATGCAAGCAACAACAAAAATTCATTTCATGATGTTTTAATGAATACCGATATGATAAAACTAAAACATCCTAGTTATTTCGATAAATATGTAAATTTTAATGCAGTACTAAATAATCGCAATTCCATAAAAGGAATTTACGAGTTTATTTATAATAGATATGGTAAAATTCCAAGAATATCACAATTAAGCTCAGATCATATAAATCTTAATAAAAAAAATATTTTTGATGATATTTTTCATTCCAGAAAAATAAGCGAGAAGGAATTCCAAAAGGAAGGATCTGACGTATTACCCATAGTAAGTAATCGATTGATCCCATTTAATGAATCAAAAAAGTTTTTGAAACATTATTCTCTCAATTTGTATCTTTCAAACACACTCTACTTATTGTATGATTTGATAGATTCCTTCCCAACGGGAACTTGTTTGCCCTTTCAAACAAGAATGTTCTTAAACACGCACAATAACTTGTTACCTTGTGAAAAAGTTAGCTACAAAAACTTTTTAGGCAAAGTAAATGATCATGTATTTATTAACATTCCTGAAATTGTACAAAGGTACAATTCTTATTATGTACACTGCAAAAAAGTTTGTCAATATTGCTACGGAGGAAGAGCTTGCTCCACTTGCTTATTAAGTTTGGATAATCTGGATCAACTAGGTGTAGAGGAATTTGTTTGTCCAGACTTTCAGAATCAAAAAACATTTGAAGATAAACTAAATCGCATTTTTTCATATTTGGGAAAATGTCCTAGTGAATTCTTTCAAATAATTAATCATTTAATAACAGAGTAATGGAAAGAACAAGTGACTATTGGTTTATGATTGAGCCTTATATGCATATAAACATTGCAAATGGCTATATGTTATTGTATAACACATTAGACAAAGAAACCATAATCTCTAATAATGAAAAAGTAATTAATCTATTAGAAGAATTACTTCAAGATGAAAATTGCGGTGTTACCATATTGAAAAATGAGCAATATAGACAAAATGATATACATTCTTTTATTACAAATTTAAGAGAAAAATACATGGGAGATATTATAGATATATCTTTATCTAAAGGGAAACCTATACAAATATTACCACATACTAATTTCTGCAATAAACGTAACGAAAAGTATAATTTTATAAAAAATGCCAACTTATTGCATTTTTTAAACGAAATAATCATTCATCTTGATCATATCTTAGATCAAGATAAGCTAATTGATTATTTGCAGTCAATGCCAGATAATATAACATATAGCATCAGTGGGGATTTAAAACACATTGCTAAATTTGACAAGCTTGTTGATTTTTTGAATCAATATAATTCGTCAAAAAAAATAATATGCAATTATATTAATTTTGCAATTCCAGCATCAGTATGCAAAAATATTTTTTTATACAAAATACATATTCATTTTCCTATAGATAGGAAACAATTAATCATAACTACACAATCGTTAAAAGATCAGAATAATCTATTTGAACTTATTTTTGATATAGCATCTTTAGATGATTATCTAAAAGCTTGGGAAATTATCGAAGAATATCAAATTGACAAATATCAATTTAATCCAATATACACAGGGTATAATATCGATTTTTTCAAAGAAAATGTTTTTCTAAAAAAGAGCGATATATTATCTACATCAATGTCCATTAAAGACTTTTTTATCAAACAAATGATAAATAATAATGACTTTGGGAAAATCAACATAATGCCAAATGGAGATGTGCATTCGAATATAAATTATCCAGCATTAGGCAACATATGTACTCATAGTATTTTTGAGTTAATACAGAAAGAAATAGAAGAAGGAAAATCTTGGCTGCGAGTACGCAATCAAGAGCCTTGCAATGCATGTATTTATCAATGGCTATGTCCGTCTCCTTCTGATTATGAAATAATGATTGGGCAAACTAACCTTTGTCATGTAAATATTCATAATCCAAATTGTGAGAATCTTTAATTCTAAAATATAAAAAGTAATGAAAAATAAAATTATAGCATTATCTGTCCTCCTTTCTATTTTGAGTGGAGGCTGTGTAAATATGCAACAAAGTAAAGATTTGCTCACAATAGATGTCACAAAAGATTACCCTCAAAAAGAATTTGCTCTCCAAGATATATTTGATATAGATTATATCCCGCTAGACACCAGTCGTACGTTTACGACTATGGGGTATATGCAAGATATCAGTAAGGATATGATTATTGTCAGAAATCTGAAATTATCTTCAGATGGTGATATATTCATTTTTGACCGAAAAGGGAAAGGTATTAGAAAAATAAATAGGCAAGGTTCTGGTTCCGAAGAATATAGCTTTCTTTTGCGAGTTACCCTAGATGAAGAACATGAAGAATTATTTGTAGTTGATAATCGATCTAAAAAAGTATATATATATGATCTACAAGGTAATTTTAAACGAAGTTTTAAAAATATAGAAGGGGCATCCTATGATCGGGTTTTCAATTTAGGAAGTGACTATTTAATCTGTAATGATGGAGACAATTTATTTACCGATGAAATCAAAAACATATTTTATATTATCTCAAAACAGGACGGAAGACTTATCAAAGAAATTCATATTCCATATGACAAGAAAAAAACCAGTTTAATTATTAATAAGGAACAGACTAAATCTGCAAGACCTCGAAATGAAGAATTTGTTCCATTTCATGATTCATGGATTTTAATGGATCACTCATCAGATACGATATATCGGGTTTTTACTGATAAAAGAGTTGTCCCTTTTATAGCAAGAACTCCTTCCATACAATCAATGGAAACCGAGATATTTCTATATCCATCAGTTCTTACTGATCGCTACTATTTTATGCAGACAGTAAAGAAAGTATATGATTTTTCAAGTCGGGTAGGACTTCCAAGAACAGATTTAATGTATGATATGAAAGAAAATATTATCTATGAATACTCTCTTTATAATGCTGATTATGTGCATAAAGAATTTGTAAGTTTGGGTTATGGAGGAATAGCCTTTATAAATAAAGAAATAGCCTTTGTTAAAACATTAGAAGCACCTGATCTAGTTGATGCCTATAAAAATGGGAATTTAAAAGGCAAATTAAAAGAGATTGCAGCCAGCTTAGATGAGGAATCCAATCCAGTTCTTATGATTGCAAAATATAAACAAAAGAAGTAACTGCCTAGAGTAATTATTATGGAACTAACAAAAATTGCAGATTGGCTTCTTTTAAATGGGACATTAACAAAATGCCCAGGATTACTACATGGCAAGTTAGGAATAGCTATTTTCTTCTTCCATTATGCTCGTTATACAGGAAAAACATTATTCGAAGAATATGCATGGGATTTGATCATGGCAATCCAAGAACAGCTCCATGTAAATTATCGTCCAGATTATGAGAAAGGCATAGCTGGTATTGGGGTAGGGATCAACTATTTATCCTACAATAATCTTATTGAGATTGAGGAAGATTTATTTGAGGATTTCGATAAGCGGATGTACCGAGCCGTCATTCACGACCCTTTCCCTAATTACAGTCGTGATGAAGGATTGATTGGATATGGATGGTATTGGCTTCATCGTGCCAAAAGCCAAATGAGCAACGAATGTTTATCTTTTATCACAGAGAGTATCAAAAATAATAGAAATGATCTATCAGCAAATGAACAACAAGACATATATCTTTTTTTGCGTGCACACACTAGAGAATTAGAGTCGAACAGAATATTTCCGAAGCTTAAACCTAGTTTAACATTGGAGAATATGGGGTTATCTGGTGGTTATGCAGGTGAGGGCATGTATAGATTGACTGCCCTTGGAGCAATTGAGACTTCGTGGCAACAGCTTTTATAATATAAGTTGTAAGTATATTCTATCAACATACCATAAAAATGATTAATCTATATATTTTCTCGAACAAAAGTCGAGGTGGCTTATACGGAGTAGGTACCTATATTCGTGAATTGATTACCGCCTTGCGAAGTAAAAGTAATAGTATCCACATCCATGTAGTTCACATATTATGTGACCAACTTCAAATCGAAAAAAAAGAAGTGAAAGATGTTTCATACTGGTATTTCCCAGAGCCGATCTCAAAAGAATGGAATCTTCTAGATCAAGAACAACGAAAAGTTTACTCTCGGAATATTGTCTATCTACTCAGAAATTATATTCAAGACCAAAAAAATCTAGTTTTTCATTTAAATTCATACAGAGATAAATCACTTGCATTAGAACTAAAAATTGCATTTGATTGCAAAGTGATTACTGTCACTCATTTTTCTGAATGGAGTTCAGTTATTCATGATAACTTAGAAAAACTTCGAATTATCTTACGAAAAAAAGAAACAAATGAATTGGAAGATTTAATCCAAAAATCATTCGAGGAGGAAAGGACATGTTATGAAAGAATGGATCAAGTGATCAGCCTGTCAAACTATATGCAAGAATTATTGTATCACGATTATGGAGTAGATATAAATCGTATAATAATTATTCCAAACGGAATGAGCGACAAGATAAAAGAAGAAGTTGACCAGAAGAGATTACGAAAAAAATGGCACTTGTACCCAGAAGAACAAATGATTATTTTTGTCGGACGGTTAGAAGAGATCAAGGGAACTCATTTCTTGATTCGAGCCTTTCAATTAATTTTACAAGAAAGCCCCAATTGCCGTTTATGGATAGTTGGTGATGGCGATTATCAAAATTCTTTCTCCGAAGCCAATCCTATCTTCTCCAAAATAACTTTCACTGGTTTCGTTGATCAAACCTCGCTTTTTGAGTTATACCGTTTAGCTGATGTCGGTGTCGTACCTTCCCTATTCGAGCCTTTTGGTTATGTACCTGTCGAAATGATGATGCATGAATTACCCATCGTCGCAACCGCCACATCCGGGTTGAACGAGGTCGTAGACGAATCTTGCGGATTGAAAGTACCATTAATAGTATCTCCTGATAGTGTAGAGATCGACACCTCCCTGTTAGCGCAGAAGATCGTCTACCTATTACAGAACCCGAAAGAAGCGAAACGACTCGGGAAGAACGGTCGCAAACGGTATTTGGAGAAATATTCCTCGGAAGTATTCGGGAAAAACATGATCGCATTTTATAAATCCTTATTCCAAGAATGTAAATAATAATCAACGAACCTGATACTATATGGATACGCTCAATCAAATCGACATATCGATCATTATCCCGATATATAACGTGGAGAAATATTTGACGGTTTGTATCGACTCGTTGAAGAACCAAGGTGGCCTTCGTATGGAGATTATATTGGTTAATGATGGCTCGACTGATTTGTCAGGGGAAATTGCTGATGAATACGCTAAAAAAGAGGAGCGTATCAAAGTGATTCATCAAGAGAACGGGGGAGCATCCGCAGCCCGCAACGTTGGTTTGGATATTGCCACGGAAGAGTACATCGCTTTTTTAGATAGTGATGACTGGATTAAAGATGAATCATTATCTCTTTTATATGATGAGGCGGTGAAACATCATGCCGATGTCGTGATGGGAAATATGTGGCTATGTCATCAAGACGGAAGTATGGATAAACCTTTTAAATGTATTTCCAACGGATCTATAAAAGAATTGCTTTCCGGTAAAGAAAGTTTCATAGAATTAGTCAAAACTTGTTTCTATTTGCCCATGCCCTTCAAATACATATACAATAGGAAATATCTGCATAAAATACAGGCTCGTTTTGAGGAAGGCATCATGCATGAGGATGAGTTATGGTGTCCCATCGTCCTTTGCCAAGCGGAGAGGATGGTTATCACCAACATTGAGTTTTATTATTACCGCCAGAACGAAGAATCGGTCATGCATACGACAAGCCTAGCCCGAAGGCTGAAATCATTATTTCAAGTTACTGAGGGATTGATTAAATTCTCTGATCAATTTGTTTCCTCTAAGACGAGCGTTGACTTGAGAAGCTGGTGGTATGTAAACATCCTCAGGCTTTATTCTAAGGCATTCACACTACTTCCCAACATAAAAGATTCCTCATACATAGTACACAAACATTATCTGGATCGATTTTGGAGGGATTGCGGGCAAATGATTCCGGAATCTATACAAAGATGCAGGAATTATTACTACAAGGCAGAAGCCGGGCTGAAAGAATATACGGATTGGCGTGTGTCTGATTGGGTAGCAGGCGTAGATTGCCAAATAAAGGCTGGTAAAAAAGTGATGCTCGTATTCAACACGATAAATGGGGAAGATCTACAGTTGAAAATAGAGGATGTACCCGTTGATTGGGTGATAACCACCGACAGGAAATATTTCCAACAGGCGACTATAGTCGTTTTCCACCTTCCCACATTGCATTATGAGCTAGAGAATGATCTGGATAAGCTGGAAGGACAAACATGGGTCAGCTGGCATCTGGAGTCCGAAAAGGATGATCCGGGAATCAACGACCCGGAAATAAGCGAACTATTCGACCTTTTGATAAGTGACCCACAAGATAGCGAGGGTGAACAACATCCATTGCTAAGACTGTGCCGAAATTATGTAAATAATGGATAGAATTCCATTCACCGCTATAAGTTTTGAGCAAAAAGAAGAGATCACGAGAAAAAATAACCTATTTTTGTAACTAGGCATGATTGAGCGAACGTATCGCTCCAAGTGTTTAACCTTAAATCGGAAGAATAATGAAATGGATAATCACAATACCAGCGATCCTCCTCTTTGCGTTAGCGGGATGTGGAAAAGATAAGCAATCGACAAATGAGCTTATCACTGTTGATGTTACGGCAAGTTACCCTAAAAAAGAACTAATTCTTCAAGATTTTATGGATGTCGAATATATTCCTTTGGAAACAAAGGACGATTTTATTTGCCAAGGTCTTGTCCTAGCAATCGGAAAGGATATTATTCTTGCCAGAAACCGAATCAGAGATGGAGATATCTTTATCTATGACAGAAAAACGGGAAAAGGATTAAAAAAAATAAATAGAGAAGGGCAAGGTGGAGAAGAATATACGTTCATCCAAAGAATTGTGCTTGATGAAAAACAAAATGAAATATTTGTACTCGATCATTTTTCAAGGAAAATATCAGTATATGATTTAGATGGGAATTTTAAAAGAAGCCTTAAACGAGGTGATGAACTCTATTTCTTTCATTTATACAATTTCAACCAAACAAGTTTAATAACTAATAATTATTGGGTAACAGACAAGCCTGCTTTTACTATTATATCTAAACAGGATGGAACAACCAAACAAATCCAGATTCCATTTAAAGAAAAAATATCAATGGCTGTAAACTATTCTGATAAAGCAAAGGATATATATTACAACGTGATCCCTGATAACTATAATCCTATAATTCCCTATTTTGATTGTTGGGTACTTGTAGAACAATCATCCGATACAGTATATAAGTACCAATCAGACCATAAAATGATACCGATTATAGCAAGGACCCCATCCGTACAATCCATGAATCCAGAAGTATTCCTCTTCCTAGGGATTCTTACTAACCGCTATTATTTTATGGAAACGGTTAAAAAAGAATATAACTTCGAGACACATGAGGGATTTCCCACTACAGACTTATTATATGACAAACAAGAAAAGGCTATTTTTGAATATATTGTATATAACAACGATTATTCTGAGAAAAGAGCGGTGAATATGAAATCACTTCCTGTAGACGATAAAATCGCATCTTGGCAAAGTATCGAGGCTTCCCAGCTCATTGAGGATTATGAAAAAGGGAAGTTGAAGGGACGATTAAAAGAAATTGCCGCAAGTTTAGATGAAGAATCCAATCCGGTAATCATGTTAATAAAACACAAAAAACAAACCAATCCCTAATGGTTATGAATCCAATGGAGGCTGTCTCTTATAATACAAAAATTGAGAAACAATTATTTTTTTTGCCGGTCGGATTGACGAAATAAAGGGTGTGAGTTCTTTGATCAAAGCGTTCCATATGGTCTTAGAAGCTCATCCTAATAGTCGTTTGCTGATAGCCGGTAACGGTGATTATACAAGGGCCTTCCAAGAAGCAAAAAATATTTGACCACATGCATAGATTCCTTGATGTACCAAGGCGATCTGCACTTGGAGATTGTCTTGGTGGATGATGGCTCGACCGACTTATCCAGAAAGATCGCTGACGAATACGCTAAGAAAGAGGATCGTATCAAGGTGATTCATCAAGAGAACGAGGGAGCGTCCGCTGCCCGTAACCCAGGTTTGGAGATTGCCCAAGGTGAGTATATCGCTTTTTTAGATAGCGAAGACTGGATAAGTTGGAAGGACAAACATGGGTCAGCTGGCATCTGGAGTCCGAAAAGGATGATTCGGGAATCAACGACCCAGAAATAAACGAACTATTCGACCTTTTGATAAGTGACCCACAAGATAGCAAGATAGCGAGAGGAAACAACATCCATTGCTAAGCCTTTGCCTAAATTATGTAAATAACGGATAGAATTCCATTCACCGCTATAAGTTTTGAGCAAAAAGAAGAGATATCGAGAAAAAATAACCTATTTTTGTAATTAGGCATGATTGAGCGAACGTATCGCCCTAAGTGTTTAACCTTAAATCGTAAAAATAATGAAATGGATAATCACAATTTCAGCGATCCTCCTCTTTGCGTTAGCGGGATGTGGAAAAGATAAACAATCAACAAATGAACTCATCACAGTTGATGTTACAAAGAATTATCCTGAAAAGGAATTGACACTACAGGATTTCATGGATGTGGAATACATCCCGTTGGAAACAAATGATGAGTTTGTTACCCAAGGCAAAGTAATGGCCATTGGTGCAGAAGTTATATTAATAACCAACTGGGCCAACGACGGGAATTTGTTTGTTTTTGACAGAAAAACCGGCAAAGCCTTGAAGAAGATAAACAGGAAAGGGCAAGGTGGCGAGGAATATGTAGGTATTACGGAGGTTGTTCTGGATGAAGCAAACAAGGAAATATTTGTCATAGCCTATACCGGAAGTAAAATCTCAGTATATGATCTAGACGGAAATTTTAAAAGGAGTTTCAAAGCCGTAGGTACGGAATCTCATATAAATACATTTAATTACGACCGGGATAATTTGATCTCTTATGTACCGGATAATAGTCTGGAAAACCCGTCAAACGCCATACCTCCATATTATTTAATCTTTTCCAAGCAGGATGGAAGTATCACCCGGAAAATATCAATTCCTTTTGATGAAGTTAAAAGCCCGGTCGCAAGAGATGGGGAAGCTTGGGCTGTTCCAGTTCCAACCGCTGTGTACCAAATAGTTCCAGATCATACTAATTGGGTACTTATGGAGACATCATCCGATACCATATACCACTATTTGCCGGATGCTAATACGACAATCCCCCTTATCGTAAGAACCCCCTCCATACACTCCATGGATCCTCCTGAAGTATTTCTTATACCAACCGTTTTTACCGACCGTTATTATTTCATGAGCCTGTTGAAAGCGGAATTTAATTTTGAAACAGGGAGAGGGTTTCCAATTTCCGGTTTGATGTACGATAGACTGGAAAATTCTTTATTCATACCTAAAATATACAATGGTGATTATACCAGCAAAAGAGAAGTGGATATGATGTCGAGACCTTTAGATCCGGAATTCGTAATCGGACAGTCATTGCAAGCCCACGAACTTGCCGAGGCTTACGGGAAAGGACGATTGAAAGGCAAACTGAAAGAGATCGCAACTACATTGGATGAAGAGTCTAATCCGGTGATTATGCTGATAAAACATAAGAAAAATAAATACTAGCATGAAAGTAAATTTAATTTCAGTAGTCCTCCTCTTTGCCTTAGCGGGATGTGGAAAAGATAAGCAATCGACAGACGAGCTTGTCACGATCAATGTTAGCAAAGATTACCCAGAAAAGGAGCTAATCCTTCAGGATATTATGGATGTGGAATATATTGCGCTGGAAACGACTGACGAATTTATCACACATGGTAATGTCATGGATGTCGACGAAAAATTTATAATAGTAAAAAACAACACAAACGACGGGAACATATTCATTTTTGACCGGAAAACGGGAAAAGCTATACGGAAAATAAACCGTTTAGGACAAGGTGTCGAGGAATATCCGGGGATTGCAGGAATTACACTAGATGAGGAAAACAATGAGCTATTTGTTACACATACAGGGAAAATATCAGTATATGATTTAGACGGGGACTTTAAAAGAAGCTTTAATTTCCTAGACCCCGAGAGTGACTACCTTAAGGTTTTTAATTATGACAAGGATAATCTGATCACTTATGATAACAAAGGCTATGGAATGGTGGCAGACCAACAGCCTTATCATTTGATTATCTCAAAGTATGACGGAAGTATTATCCAGAAAATTACAATTCCTTCTAAAGAACAGAAAACACTGGTTATATTCGGAGATAATGATCAAAAAGTAATTCCTACTTTTTTTGCTACAACCGCCACTTCCGATAATTGGATACTTATGAATCTCTCATCCGATACCCTATATTCCTATTCGCCAAACGGTCATATTAAGCCTTTTATCGTGAGGACACCCTCTATATATTCCATGGATACAGAAATATTTCTTTTTGTAGAGGAGGTGACAAGCCGTTATTATTTTATGAGAACCGTAGAAAAAAAACTCGATATTAAAACGAGAAAAATACCGGTGAGTAGGTTGGTATACGACAAACAGGAAGATTCTATATTCAAATATCAAATATATAATACTGATTTTTTATATCAAAGACCGATCTATTGGATTTCATCTATTAATCAAGATATCGCGAACTGGTATCCCTTTGATGCGCCTGAACTGATTGAGGCTTATAAAGAAGGGAAGCTCAAAGGCAGGCTAAACGAAATCGCGACGAAATTGAATGAGGATTCCAATCCCGTCATAATGCTGATCAAGTATAAGAAATAAGAACTAAATCATGTCTATATCCTAATGTTTTAATTTATGCTAAGATCGTTTCCACATTATCAGCAATTGGATTCTATGGACTGTGGTCCTAGCTGCCTCCGTATGATCGCCAAGTTCTATGGTCGTGTGTACTCGATCCAGAACTTACGGGAGAAAGCCTTCAT
>NZ_QTLI01000023.1:0-98477 GCF_003434625.1 Parabacteroides sp. AM17-47 | reverse complement strand
TAAACAAAAAAAGTGTCTAGATAAATCAGGAAAAGACATTTTATGGTATAAAACAAAAGTTTTACACATAGGAAACATTTGTTTTCATAGAAGAAAACTAAAGTTTTATACTGAAGAAACTTCTGTTTTCCCATATAGAAACTTTTGTTTCCCTAGGAAGAAACCATTTGCTTCGCTACTCGAACTCGGACGATCCCGGGAAAGAATATATCAAGAATGATCGCTATTAATTACCGTAACATTCTGAATTTAGTTACTTTTGCGTAGAAATCTAATTGTAATTCTCAATATCATGAAAAAGATAGGACTAATGTTGGCCTTATTATGGGTGATTTGTGCGCTCTCGTGGGCTTCTTCTCCGAATGCCCGTATTAAGGGGCAGTTAATAGATGCCTCTACGAATCAAGTGATTAATTATGCGGATATCTTTCTGTTTGCGATGGGAAGTGAAAAACCTTTGCAACAGACTTTTCCGGACGATCAAGGACGTTTCTCGTTTACTAAGGTGGCTCCGGGTAATTATGTGGTCATGGTCCGTCTGATGGGATATGATGTGTTTACAAAGAATGATATCATCTTGGATGCCTCGTCTCCGGTGGATTTAGGTAAGTTGATGATGAGTCCCTTGGAGGTAGGTATCGCCGAAGTGGAGGTAGTGGCCGAGAAACGCCAATTGGTTTATAAGTTGGATAAGAAAGTGGTCGAGGCCTCTTCCAATATGATGGGAGGAGGCGGTTCCGCGGTGGATATATTAGAGAATACGCCTTCCATACGGGTAGACGCGGAAGGCGATGTTACTTTTCGTGGAAGCAGCGGCTTTTTGGTTTACATAGATGGTAAGCCGAGTGTCTTCTCGGGTACACAGGCTTTGGAGCAAGTCCCGGCCGGGCATATAGAGAATATAGAGATTATCACGACACCTTCCGCCAAGCATGATACGGAAGGCGACGTAGGTATCATTAATATTATCACGAAGAAGCATTCCCAGCGGGGATTGAGTGGGATGGTGAATCTCTCGGGAAGTACGTGGCTTTCCCGCCATGTCGATTTCTTGTTGGCACAGCAACATCAGCGTTCCCGTTGGTACATCGGTGGACAGTGGACAGACCGGTTGCGCAAGAGTGATTTCGACCAAGAGAAGATGACGGTGGTGGGCGATCAGACCACTACCTCGCATTCCGTCGGGCCTCGTACGGGAAACAGCTATCATTATACGATGAAAGGCGGTTGGAGCCTGAATCTTCCCAAGACAACCATCGCGTTGGATCTGGAGGGCGGCTATGGCGGAAATAAGCGTAAGGGAGAGATGAACTATAAGGAAACCCGTTCGGTAGCGGGCGGCTCTCCGGTGACGGAAGATTATCGAAGCATAGATGATTATGATAATGATGAGAATATAGGTTTGGGAAGTCTGGCGGTACAGCATAAGTTCAACGATAAGGGACACGAGCTTTCCGGTAGTGCCTATTACAAATATGGCGGTCATGCGTTGGAATATTTCTTTAATGACTTGATGTCTTTGGAAGGGCAACGCCAACAAGGGCACCGTGCTTATGAGGCCGAGCACCGGGAAACGATGCGTATCAATCTGGATTACGCCTTGCCTTTCGGGAAAGGAGGTAAGCTAGAGGCGGGTTACCAATATTATTCTTATTTGGAAGACGGCGATTACAATATGGAATGGTGGGACCCCAAGGGACAAACGTTCTTTTGGCGTGACGATATCTACAACACGTTTTATTTTCAAGAAGGGGTGAATTCAATTTATACGATTCTTTCCCATACGTGGAAGAATTTAGAGGCGCAAGCCGGCGTTCGGGGAGAGCATACGCATACGGTCTTGCGAAGTTCCGTGGAGGGAGCGGATCGTACGAAGAATCGTTTTGAGTTTTTCCCATCGGTGCATTTGGGCTATACGTTCCCGAATGAGCATCGCTTGTTGGCTTCCTATTCCCGTCGTACCACACGTCCGCAGCTTTTTTATATGGAGCCTTATATTACGTATCGTGACTTTTATACGGCCGAGATCGGTAATCCGGATATACGTCCGGAGTACATCAACTCCTTTGAATTGAACTACCGGAAGAGTTTCGGGGAAAATACGGTATCCGCTACCGCCTTTCATCGGTATCGAAAAGATAAGATCGAGCGGTTGCGCGTACCTTATTCAGCCGGTGTAACCTTAGACTCGATGTCAAACGTAGGACATGATTATTCAACAGGTATCGAGCTAAGTGTCAGCCTGCATCCGGTACGTTGGTGGAATACCACGGTCAACGGAAACGTTTATCATTATAAGGTGAAGAACGAACAGGCCGCCGGTGGAAATACGACCTCAAGCACCAATTACGATATCCTATGGAATAACCTGTTTAATCTGGGGAAATACACCCGTATCCAATTGGATGGTAGTTTTGTAGGCCCTTCCGTAACGACGCAGGGCCGTACGGACGCTTATTGGTACGCGAACGTAGCCGTCCGCCAGCAACTATGTAACCGAAAACTAACCGCCACCTTAGCTTTCCGGGATATTTTCCGTTCCGCCAAATATATCAGCGATATCCAAACGGCAGATTTACGTTCCCTGACACGTATCAAACCCAAATATCCACAAATCACGTTGACGTTGAGTTGGACATTTAATAGTTTCAAGGCCAAATCCACCCAAGCGAAAGAAGATCGCTCGGAGATGTTCGAGGGTATAAAGCATTAGTATTATATCTTCGCGGTTATTATGCTATTTAATTCGATTGAATATTTGATTTATTTGCCAATCGTATTTTTATTGTATTGGCTTGTCTTCGGAAAGCGACTACGACTACAGAATTTATTTGTAGTCGTAGTTAGTTATCTTTTTTACGGGTGGTGGGATTACCGGTTCTTGGCATTGATAGCCCTTACCTCTTTCTGTAGTTGGCTGAGTGGGATAGGAATAGAGGAAGTACGTGCGAGGGCCGGGAAGATACCTCGCTGGTTCGATAAAGGTATCGTGGTTGCGAATGTCATATTTAACTTACTGATACTCTCTTTCTTCAAGTATTACGACTTTTTTGTGGATAGTTTGGTAGATGCTTTCTCTTATATAGGGATTTCATTGCACATCTCTACGCTTTCTCTCTTATTACCGGTCGGGATTAGTTTTTATACATTCCAAGCCTTAAGTTATACGATTGACGTGTATAGAGGTAAATTGCCGGTGACAAGAGATATCGTTTCCTTTTTCGCGTTTGTTAGTTTTTTCCCACAGTTGGTGGCTGGCCCTATCGAACGGGCTACTAACCTGTTGATACAATTTGAGAGACCTCGCAGCTTCGAGTATAACGACGCTGTAGATGGGATACGACAAATGATGTGGGGGTTTTTCAAAAAAATCCTGATAGCCGATAATTGTGCCTTGGTCGTAGATGACATATTCGGGAACTATGGAAATTACCCGGCTAGTACTTTGCTATTGGGAGCCGTTTTGTTCTCATTCCAGATTTATGGAGATTTTTCCGGATATTCAGATATAGCTATAGGTACAGCCAAGTTGTTTGGGATACAGTTGAGGCAAAATTTCCGGTATCCCTATTTTTCTTTAGATATAGCCGAGTTTTGGAGACGTTGGCATATCTCGTTGAATACTTGGTTTGTAGATTATGTATATATTCCCTTAGGAGGTAGCCATAATGGTTTCTTTAGACATATTCGGAATATCTTGATCATATTTTTCTTGAGCGGTCTTTGGCATGGAGCGAACTGGACATTTGTGGCTTGGGGTGTTTACCATGGTTTGCTATGTATAGCATTGTTGATACTAAAGAAATATGTAAAGATAAGGTTGATACCATCAAACGTTGTGTCTATGTTGGTTACATTTGGCTTCGTGGTGATCGGATGGATTCTATTTAGGGCTGAGAATATATCAATGGCACTCGATTATATATATGATCTGTTCTCCTCTTCTTTATTCCGTGTGCCTAAGGTAAGTGGGGCCAATAATGTTTCTGCTTTATTATCGCTTATTTTCATTACTTGTATGTTAGTGATCGAGTGGATGAATCGGAAACAGCCGTTTGGATTTGATATTAGGAAAATACGAAGTATATATATACGATATACTTTATATGCGATCCTTTTATTTTGTATATATTTCTTCGGAAATAACGCTTCTAGCTTTATTTATTTTCAATTCTAGCAAGTATGAAACCAACGCATAAACAAATAAAGAGTATGATAAGATTCCTGTTGTTTCTGGGGATCTTGTTGTTTTTGTTCAATCAGATCACTCCCTATCTCTATCGATTATTGCCTAACGACTACGTACGAACACGACTTATATGGAGTACATTAAATAATCCGGAAGAGCGTCCGGATCTTGTTATTTTAGGTAATAGCCGCGGTATGAGTGGTGTGAACGGATACAAGTTAGAAGCAGAGTTGCGAGGAAATCCCTGTGTATATAATCTTACCTCTACTGGTCAGAGATTGAGTGAGAGTGCCTTGTATTATTCCTATTTACCATCTTCTGTGCAAGTAGTTGTACAGTGTGTGGATTTAGATCAATTACGTGGCCCGATCGAATTGGATGATCCCAACCGGGTAGCTCTACATATGTATGGATATAAAATGGATGGTTTTACCTGTGAATTACTTCCTGCTTTAGAAAAAACTTTAAGTGAACCGAATTTATACTATAATTATGTGGCTCGAAATTGTTTATTCTCCGGCTTGACTACTTATCTGCGTAATAAGTTGGATGATGATGTTATCCCCGGAATTATAACCTCTGATTTACGTTATCCAAACTCTACGATGTCTGATAGAAATGAATCTGTCTATAAACGGAAAGTAGAAGAACAGAATGAAGAAAATAAATTCGAGGCATATCAGATTACTCCTGAATGGAAAAGGTTGATAGAGCGTTCTTCCGTTTATTTTAGGGATAGGGGTATTATTTATTGTCTGGTTGTCATGCCGTATAACCCGGATATAACAGCTTTTACAGTAGCGGAGAAACAACGAGCTTTGCGAATGTTTACTCAAATGTTTGATTCTATCCTTATCGTCGACTGTATGGAGCTATTGGATACGTCGGATTTTTATGATGCTATCCATCCGAACCGGAAAGGAGCGGAGAAGATAACAGATCAGATCATCCGATCATTGCGTTCATCTGGTTTTTCTTTTTAGGATGATATAAACAAGGTTTCTCTATGTATTTCCAGGATAACATACCCAATCCGGTGCTAAGGATAGTGGTAAGAGCCAATGTCAATATAAAGCTATACCGATCAAGTCCGTAATGAATGAATATTTGGATGATCGGGAAATGAATCAAGAAAATACCATACGAGAAATTTCCCATCCGATTGAATACATGTAACCACTTGAATCCATAAGCTACCGTGATAATGATAGAGGCTAGAGCGATAGGCTCGAAAATACTCAGCAGCAGATACTCTCTACCCAATAAAAGAAATAGGCTGACAGGGAACAAATATCTCATATATTTTCGAAAAACAGGGAAATAGGCAAGTATGATAATACCGGAACAAAAGTACATCATTTGTCCGGGGAATTGTCTTTTCATGAATTCATAAATAGGGTTGTGTGTCATATCATCTAAATAATTACACGTTGTCGAGTAGATGAAAGATAAGATATAAATAAGAAGTAGGCATACCAATTTATTGTATCTTTTCAGTAACCAATAGATAATGGGTATAATGATATATAGCATGAATTCAACCTTGATAGTCCATAAAGACCCATTCATCGCTTGTAAAGGATTGGTATCGAATACGCCGGGTAAATCCGGTGATAAAAAGTTAAATGTAAGTAAATTACAGATAAGATAGGTGTATAAGCTAGAAGAGGTGAGGTATTCCCTGCAGGATAAAGAGGTAAGGAATAATCCGATTAAGGCACATAATAAAATAGTCAAGCTGTAGGCGGGCATAATACGTTGAATACGTTTACGGAAAAAAATCCGGGTATTAGGCGTACGTAAGAAGCTAAACATAACAAGAAATCCACTAATAATAAAGAAACCTTTCACTCGAAATCCTCCGCTAACAAACCAAAAAGGATCTGTCTCTGTCAGTGTGCTGAAATGGTTGAACATGACAGAATACGCAAGAAAGAAGCGAATAAAATCAAAATTATTCGCTTCTTTTACTTGATTTATTAATCTGGAGTTGAGTAAAACTTTCTCTGATTGATTCATTGTTCTATTTGACTACAATGATTTTTGTTACGACGCTCTCTGAGGCTTCCTCCGTGGAAGCTAGTACAAGATATACGCCTGTCGCTACACGTGATCCGTTTGCGTTCCGGCAATTCCAGATAGCTTGCCCCCCCAAGGATTTAGTTTGATAAATAATATTTCCGTTTAAATCCGTGATTTTTACATTCGAATTATCCATTAATCCTACAATCGTTACTTTATCCATATGTTCGGGACGTACCGGATTAGGATATGCGTAGATCTCCGAGTAATCAGATTTACCTTCCGAAGCTTCTCCTTGATAGGAATTTAGTCCTTTATCGGTACCGATAAAAACTTCACCGGTCTTATCGTTTATCTCTATATCGTATATGTTATCGGAAAGGAGCGGGCTATTGGTCGTATTAAATTGATAAACGATTGTCTCATTATCATTATCTAGAACATAGACGCCATTTCCTTTGGTTCCAATCCATTTTCGATTACCTGCGTCTACTTTTAGGGTCGTGACGACAACGTTATCTAAGAAATAAGCGAGATTGCCAGTTTCCTCATTGGTATATTTTACCCTTGTACAACGTGTAGCGGCTTTATCCTCAGCGGAAGAGATCCTAGGTTTAGTGAAATATACGGCTCCCCGATTCGTACCAACCCAGATATATCCATCCTTATCCTCGGCTACGCATGTATAATTACTAGGAGTCAATTCTTTTCCGTCGGTATCAATAAGTGTAGTAAACTCATACGAGGAAACTTCGTCTAAAGACTCGCTATTCGGTATCATTACAAGTTTAGGGGTGTTACGAGGCACATAAATCCATTTGTCGTTAGTGGAGGTTATAAGTATATCGTTTATTGTATAAACTCCTCTAAGTTGTTCGATATCCAAACGATGCCATGCTCCTGCTTTGTCAAGAACAAGTACCGCATGGTTAACCTCTGAGCTTGTCATCCACAAATTTCCATTTTTATCAAAGGCCAGTCCATCTATATAACAATAACCGGACCCATAGCCTCCTGCGGTTTCTTTAAAGGCATTCTTTTCATTGTATGACTGGACGGGAGTTCCATTCTTATATTGGATAACGCCATCACCCATGGAAGAGGCGTATACGATTTCATCATTAGAATCATCGGTCGTTACGGCTATACTTGTATAGTCTCGTGGATTTCTTGGTAAATTGAGTTTCTTTTGGGCTTCTTTAGGATCGATAAAAGACCATTTATCATAATCGTATGTAAGAATATAACCTCCTTTGTCGAAGCGCTTACCATTTAGGAGGTCTTTACCTCCTATGATCATATATACTTTATCATTTTTACAAACAATATCGAATGCGCTATTGCTGTAAGGTCCGTCTAAAATGATAGGTTCATTAAGAGCCTCAAAACTATTTGAGCCTTTCCGTTGGATAGAACGTAGCCCTTTGCTTCCTTCCGCTATCCAATATTTGTCTGCTTGATAGGTACTGATATCATTGATACTTAAGTTTATTTGGTCAAACTTTTGCGTATCGGATACGATGAAAACCCTTGAGTTATCTATACATGCTAATTTTTCGCCTATTACTTTCATGTATTTTAGGGTTGAGCTATTTATTATTCGGGAAAGCTCTCCATTGTTTTCATAGAAGATACCTTGCTGACTGACCAAGTAGAACAAGGTATTCTTGAATGAAGCGATAGCTGAGATCGTATGACTATCGGAAAGGTTTGATAATCCATAGGGCTTCCAGTTTGCCTTATCCAGTAGGTTCTCTTTTAATGAGGCGTATATAATCCCCGAAGATACTTCTGCCTTATTGGTTGTAGAGGCATATATATTGCCATTCTGTATGGCACACGATGTTATATTTAAGGAAAGCTTGTAGGTATCCTTTATTTCCTTTTTGGCCATATTGATCACGACGATACCGAATGCTGTCGATAAATAGGCATATTCATCATGTACCAATACTGAATTGATTTGTTTGTCTCTTATGGACGTACTGGTCGACAGATAAGGTAGATTTGTCGCCACTCCTCCCTCAAGTATATCTATATTTGAATTATCATAGATAATAAGGAGTGATTTTGTTTGTTTATTATAGCGGATCAAAGAAATCGTATTATCATTTAATCCGTTTCCTTTATAATATTGCTTAATACTATTATCTTCTTTTCCATACGTATAAAGAGATCCTTCCGCTACCACAAATACTTGGTCGTTCGATTCCTCTACGCTGTTTGTGTTATTGTAAGAAAGATACGTTTTCCATCCGGTTGTATTAAAATTCGCGGCTAATACAGTGAATGAAAAGAATGAAAATAGAATGATAGTAAGTATATGTCTCATATTAACAATTGTAATCAGATAAAAATAATGTTAATTTCATGACGGCTTTCGCACGATGGCTGATCTGGTTTTTTGTATCGTTACCCATCTCGGCGAAAGTTTGTGTATAGGTATCAGGCATGAATATAGGATCGTATCCAAATCCGCTATCTCCGCGTTTTTCGGTAGTGATAGAGCCATTTACGATACCGTCGAAGGTATATTCTTTTCCGTCAAGGATTAGAGCTATGACCGTGCGGAAACGTGCTTTTCTGTTTTCTTTATGATTCATTTCGGACAACAGCTTGTTCATATTAGCTTCCGAGTCGTGCTCTGTTCCTGCGTAACGAGCCGAATAGACTCCCGGAGCATTATTTAATACCTCGACTTCTAATCCCGTGTCGTCAGCGAAACAATCATATCCGAATTTCTCTTTGATATAGCGGGCTTTTAGCAAAGCATTTCCCTCTAAGGTATCTGCCGTCTCGGGGATATCGTCATGGCAATCGATATCGGATAAACTTATGATTTCCGCGTATCCGGCGGTTATCTTGCGGACCTCGTCCAGTTTGTGTTGATTATTTGTCGCGAATACAAGTTTCATATTTCGTAATCTATTAAATAAGAAAGCATTTCTATACGGTAGATATATAACGTATGGAAATGCTTTAAATTGTTTGTATATTCTTTTTTAAGTCTTTATCTGATCGAACCCCTCACCATATACCCCTCGGACAATGCTTTGGGAGATGAACGCTTGGTGGTCTATCCGTTTCACGATCCGGAAGATGGAGACGGATTCGGATTTCTTGGCGAGTAGTACGACTACCTTGACGGGTTTGCGGGAATAACCGCCCTCGCCGTCCAGTATCGTGCAGCCACGGCCTAAGTCATGGATGATGCGATCCGCTATCTCGTCGTACTTCTGGGAGAAGATGAGGAATTGTACGGATTGGCGGTTACCGTTCAATACCATGTCGAGAACGTAATTGCTTATGACCATCTCCACGAAACCGAAAACGATCTTGTCCACGTTATGGAACAGGAAGAAAGAGGAACTGATGATGAAGAAATCGCAAAACAGAAGGATACGTCCGATCGATATATTCTTATATTTATTGATTACCGCACCGATAATATCCGTACCTCCGGTACTACCGTTGGCCGAGAATACCAGTCCTAGTCCGGCACCACACATAAACGCTCCGATTATGATAGCCATAAACGACTGGTCGTGCAGTATAGGTTGTCCTTTCAGCAGCCACTCGAAGAGAGAGAGAGAAGCCGAGAGTGAGAAAACTCCGAAAATAGTTTTTATCAAGAATTTTAGACCAAGGATCTTTAAGGCTACCACCAACAAGGCTACGTTGATGACAAAATAAGATACGGATACCGGGATCAATCCATTGGAGGCAAAGAAGATCAACGCACAGATACCACTTACCCCACCTGTCACGATTTCGTTGGAAAGGATAAAGGCGTTGAATCCGAATCCGTATAATAGAGTTCCGAACAGGATCATTAGATAATCCTGTACGGAAAAATAGATTTTTGTGAGTTTTAAGTTCATCCCACTACGATATTAACGATTTTGCCGGGAACGACAATTACCTTCTTAACGGTCTTGCCTTCCATCCACTTCGCTGAGTTCTCATGGCTCAAGGCCGCCTTCTCAGCGTCTTCACGGGAGATATCTGCCGGAAGTTCGAGGTTGAAACGGGCTTTACCATTGAATGAGATGACGTAGGTAACTGATTTTTCTACCAGATACTCTTCGTTATGTTCCGGCCACTGGGCATCGCAGATGGTCGTATCATGTCCTAATTGATGCCATAGTTCTTCCGTGATGTGGGGAGCGAACGGAGCCAATAAGGTGATCAGCGGCTCCAAGATGGCGCGCTTGCTGCATTTTAAGCTCGTTAACTCGTTCACGCAAATCATGAAGGCGCTAATGGACGTGTTGTATGAGAAATGCTCGATGTCGAACGTTACTTTCTTGATCAGCTTATGCAAGGATTTCAATTCGTCGGCCGTAGGCTCGGCATCGGTAACTTGCAGGGTATCCGTATTGCCGAAGAACAAGCCCCAAAGCTTCTTTAAGAAACGGTGTACGCCGTCGATACCGTTCGTATCCCAAGGCTTGGATTGCTCCAGCGGGCCTAGGAACATCTCGTACAAACGTAGGGTATCGGCACCATATTTCTCAACGATCATATCCGGGTTCACTACGTTGAACATGGATTTGGACATCTTCTCGACCGCCCATCCGCAGATATATTTACCATCTTCCAATACGAACTCTGCGTCGTTGTATTCCGG
This sequence comes from Parabacteroides sp. AM17-47, assembly GCF_003434625.1. Classification (NCBI taxonomy): domain Bacteria; kingdom Pseudomonadati; phylum Bacteroidota; class Bacteroidia; order Bacteroidales; family Tannerellaceae; genus Parabacteroides; species Parabacteroides sp. AM17-47. The sequence goes on along the minus strand of NZ_QTLI01000023.1, from coordinate 87,636 downwards.
ACGCCAGTTCTTGAAAGCCTCTATATCCAACAGATCGTTAGATACGATATTTACGTCTACGTGGATAGGGGTGACCTCGTATTGGTCTTTCAAGTTCAAGGAAACGAATTTATTGGTTCCGTTGATGCGGTACACGAAGTTCGACCGTCCTTGGATCATACCTTGGTTGATCAATTTCTTGAACGGCTCTTCCTCGCAAACGATACCCAAGTCGAATAAGAACTTATTCCAGAAACGGCTGTAAATCAAGTGGCCAGTAGCGTGTTCCGTACCACCGATATATAAATCCACGTTTCTCCAATATTCATCCACGTCTTTAGCTACCAAGGCTTTATCATTACGCGGATCCATATAGCGCAAATAATAAGCGGAAGAACCGGCGAAGCCCGGCATCGTACAAAGCTCCAGCGGGAAGATCGTCTGGTTATCGATCTTCGATACCTCGGTGACTTTTTGGTTTACCGTGTCCCAAGCCCATTTAACGGCGTGTCCTAATGGAGGCTCGCCCGTCTCGGTAGGCAAGAATTTATCTACTTCCGGCAGCAACAAGGGCAGACATTCTTCCGGCAACATCTGAGGCATGCCATCGGCGTCGTAATATACCGGGAACGGTTCGCCCCAATAACGCTGGCGGCTGAAAATAGCGTCGCGCAAGCGGTAGTTTATCTTCACACGTCCCAGATCGTGATCTTTTACGTATTTCTTGGTAGCGGCTATCGCTTCCTTGATCGTCAGTCCGTTCAAGGAAAGATCGCAATAAGGAGTAACGCCGGCTCTCGGAGAATTGCATACGATACCTTCCTTGGCATCGAAACTTTCCTCGCTTACGTCGCAACCTTCCACCAAGGGGCGGATTTCCAGTCCGAAATGCTTCGCGAAAGCGTAGTCGCGGCTATCGTGCGCCGGAACCGCCATGATCGCTCCCGTACCGTAGCCGGCCAATACATAGTCGCTGATCCAGATGGGAACCGCCTCGCCCGTAAACGGGTTAATAGCGTAGGAACCACTGAATACACCGGTTACCTGACGGTCGGCGATGCGCTCGCGCTCGGTACGTTTCTTGGTGCGATCTAGGTAAGCGTCTACTTCCGCTTTTTGGTCTGCCGTAGTTAATTGTTGAACCAATTCGCTTTCCGGAGCTAATACCATGAAGGTAACACCAAACATCGTATCGGCACGGGTCGTAAAGATCGTGAATTCCCTGTCGCTGTCTTTTACCTTGAAGCGAACCTCGGCACCTTCGCTGCGTCCGATCCAGTTCTTTTGGGTCTCTTTCAAGGAATCCGTCCAGTCGATCGTATCCAATCCGTCCAACAGGCGTTGTGCGTAAGCGGATACACGTAAGCACCATTGGCGCATGATCTTTTGTTCCACCGGATAGCCTCCACGCTCGGAAACACCGTTCACGACCTCATCGTTCGCTAATACGGTACCCAAGGCGGCGCACCAGTTTACCATGGTCTCGCCACGATAAGCGATCCGGTAGTTGAGTAATATCTCTTGTTTTTCTTTATCGCTCTTGGCTTTCCATTCATCGGCGGTGAAACTAAGTTCCTCTCCGCAAGCTACGTTCAGACCTTCCGTACCACTGGTCTCGAAAGCCTGTATCAACTCGCTGATCGGGCGGGCTTGCTTCTCGTCGTTGCAGTAGTAGCTGTTGAACATCCGGATGAAGGCCCATTGCGTCCATTTGTAATATTCGGGATCGCAGGTACGGATCTCACGGCTCCAATCGTAGCAGAAACCGATCTTTTCCAATTGCTCCCGATAACGGGCTATATTATTCTTTGTCGTGATCTCCGGATGTTGTCCGGTTTGGATGGCGTATTGCTCGGCGGGTAGTCCGTAAGCGTCGTAACCCATCGGGTGCAATACGTTAAAACCTTGCAAACGTTTGAAACGCGAATAAATATCAGAAGCTATATAACCGAGCGGGTGGCCAACGTGCAATCCCGCACCGGAAGGATAGGGGAACATGTCCAATACATAGTATTTAGGCTTATTCGTGTCCTTTTCGACTTTATAAACCTTTTCGGCAATCCAGTAGTCGTGCCACTTCTTCTCAATCTCTCTGAAATTGTACTCCATGATCGTTTATCGTTTTTGTATCGTTTTCTATTTAAGGCCACAAAGTTAGTGAATTTATTTATTTTATATGAGTTATTTACATGAACTGTTTATTTCACGTAACCAATCCGGGGGCGAGATTGATTCTCGGTTCTTTTCGCTTGTAACTCAGCGAGTGACAGATTGATTAGCTCAAGTTGCGTACGGGTATCTTCGTTGATGTCGTTGTAATCGGCAAATGCTTCTTCGATATACGCTTTGAGTTCCTTTACTTCTTGTTGGAGTTCAAGCAAAGGGGAGGAAGAACTTATTATTTGTCGTATGCCGACGAAAGCACGCATGATAGAGATATTGACTTTAATGGCTGTATCGGATCTGAGTACAGAAGAAAGCATTGCTATACCTTGCTCCGTGAAAGCGAATGGAGCATATTGGTTACCTCCTTTCTTTGAGATGCCAATTTGGCATACCATATTGTTTTTCAAGTTGTTAAATTCTTGAATTGTTAATGTGAACATAAAATCATTAGGAAAGCGTTCTATGTTTCGTCTGACCGCACGTTTCAATTGGGCGGTTTCCGTTCCATACATTTCCGCCAGATCAAAATCCAGCATGACTTTTTGCCCTCTGATCTCATAAATATTGTTTTGTATCGCTTGTAATTCCATAGTATAAGAACTTATTAGTTTACTTTATTTGATATAACCAATTTTAGGTCTTTTAGCATTGTTCTTTTTCTTTGTAGCCAGTTCGGAAAGAGCTATGTAAATATCATCCAAAGACTTTTGGGTATCTTCACTGAGATCATTGATAGCGCAAAGCGTTTCTTCATTAGCCATTTCAAGAGATTTGATACGTTCTTGTAGCTCTTTAATTTCGATGGAACTAGTGGTAGCTTGTAAGGTATAATTCCGAATAGCGACAAAGACTCTCATAATGTTTCTGTTGATTTCTATGGCAGTTTTAGAATTTAGCACACTACTAAGCATAGCCACCCCTAATTCCGTGAAAGCAAAAGGCTTATATTTGAAATTACTACCTCTTCCTTTGTTCAAGATACCAAATTGGCATCTTGAAAGTTCCTCCTTGGTTAACTCAAACATGAAATCATCTCCTTCAAAGCGTTCTATATTACGTCTGACCGCACGTTTCAGTTGGGCGGTTTCCGTTCCATACATTTCCGCCAGATCAAAATCCAGCATGACTTTTTGCCCTCTGATCTCATAAATCTTGTTTTGTATCGTTTGTAATTCCATAGTAAAGATTTTAGTTTAATATTATGGTCGCAAAGGTTTGTAAAATAATTGAGATAAGCAATAAGCTAGTTGGATATTAATGATTGGTTGCATTTGTAAGTTGTACAATGAGTTATTGCTGATCCGGCTTATTGTCTATTTTTTATGTGTTCTTATTTTCCTTATAAGATTTCCGGGAAAAACACGTACGTGATTTATGAAAAACACGTACGACTTTTCGGAAAAACATGTACGTGTTTTCCGGAAAACATGATGATGTTTTTATATCACTGATATTCATGTATATATAACTTGATACCTTTGCATGGACTTATTGTGTGTTTTTTCTTCTTGTATTTGTTATTTTGTTGTTCTATCGTTTGTTTATGAATTAAAAATATTTAATTTTGCTTATCTATAATAAAGGATGAAGTCATTTATATATATACTATTAACTTCCTTGACTTTCCTTGTGGTAGGATGCCAAAATGAATCTGAGGAAATCCGTTTGATCAATCAGGCGGAACGCCTGTTTGATGCCTATCCGGATAGCGTAATCACTACATTGGATTCCATTCCGCTCCCGGAAGAGATGAGTCCCCGTCTGATAGCCCGTTGGTGTATGTTGTACGCACGTGCCGCCGATAAAATAGAGGACGAAATGCCTTATACGAACCAGCTTGAGATCGCCTTGAAATACTATCAAAAGAAAAAGATGCGGGAAGAGGAGGCTGAGATCGGCCTTTATCTGGGGCGTTCGTATGTGGAGGATAAGGAGTACGAGAAGGCAATGAGGGCTTACTCCGATGCGCTGGAGGTAGCGTTGGCGATTAAGAACTATAATCGTGCCGGGTATATTTGTAGTTATATGGGGGATTTGTATGAACTGGATGATCGTTATGTGTTAGCTGCAAAAAAATATAAGGAGAGCGGACGGTATTTTCGATTGGCCGGTAATATGAAAAGCTATGTGCGTTCGTTTGTGAATGAGGGAAGGAGTTATATGGATGTTGATTCTAATTATTTAGCTTTAACTATATTGAAGCGAGCAGAAGTGATAATAGATTCCTTGAGAGTAGATGAGGTTAGAAATTATGTATACAATGGTCTAGGTAATATATTTAATGTTTTGGAAAAATATGATTTAGCTGAAAAATATTTATTGAAGAGCATAAAAGAGGATTCGAGTGATACTGCTTCGGATTATTTGACCTTATCAGATCTTGAGCAAAAGCGTGGAAATTTAGAACAAGCGGAAAATTATCTTCAAAAGGCTAATAGTGTATCCATAGATAATGATTTTGTACCGGCTACTATTGCTTATCATTATTATAAAATAAATAAAGAAAGAGATGATTATAAAAGAGCTTTGTCTTTTTATGAAGAATATGTAGCAGCAGAGGATTCCCTTATGAATATAAGTAAATCTGTCGATATATATGATACAGAACAAAAATATGAACATTTGAAATTGCATAATGAAAATATAAGATTACTATTAAAGGGGCAAAGGAATTATACTTTTATATTGATATTGTTATTTTTATGTGCTTTACTCATTATTGTCTATTTAGCTACGATAAGAAGAAAGAATCGTTCACTTTTAAAACAACAAGAAAAAATTAATACTTTGAATCAAAGCATATATCAATTATATGCAGAACTTCGGAGAAAGAGTGATGAACTAATCCAATTGCAAAATACTCAGTATTCTTCGGTGAAAATGCAAGTGGAATATGAAAATGTACAGAAAGAGGTAGATAGCTTGAGATCTCGATTATTCGAATTAAGAGAATCTAAAATTCTCAATAGTAATTTAGCTAAAAAAATAAAGAAAATATCTCAAACTGTGCAGCCTAATCATTCTGAAGCACCCGTTTCCGAAAAAATGTGGATTGATATTGAAGTTTTGATGATGGAAGTTTACCCTAGTGTTATAAAGGTACTGAAGGATGCAGGCTTGTCACCATCGGAGATGCATCTTTGTTTCCTTACATTATTTAAACTTGATTCAACAGCTATATCTATCCTTTTAAATATTATTCCTACTTCCGTCGATCGTACACGTTTGCGAGTACGAAAGAAATTAAATTGGGAAGGTAAACAAGGATTGTATGAATCTCTTGTTAATATTTAGTATGTAATAAACCTTCATTTAAGGGGCTCTACGATTGTTTGTCTATGTATTTGTTTTTATAGTATTTGATTGTCAAGTGTTTACGTTTTTTTCTTTGTCTATGTGGATTACATAATTTAACCCCTTTAGATCATATATAATCTCTAGATTTGCAACCGAAACATAACAAAAAAAGAGAGATTATGAAAAATGTAAAATGGCTACTAACAGTGTTGTTTATTTTTTCAATTTGTATTCCATCTTTTGCAGGTCATGTGCCTTTACATGGTCATCTTAAGAAAAAACAGCGATCTGTAAATTTGGATGTACCTATAAAAGCAGACATAGATGAAACTTCAAAAGTTTTGTCTTTGGAGTTTTTAGAATATATAGGAGAGGTACGAGTATCTGTTGTGGATGCGAATGGAAATATCGTTTATGAGGAGATAGTGGATACACAAGATGTTTCTTCTAGTATTATCTCATTAGATGAATGTACTTCTGGATCTTATGGACTTTATATATCAGATTCAGAAAACTACGCAGAAGGTTTTTTTAATTTATAAATAATTCAAATTTTAGAAGTATGGACAAAAAGACAGTGCTTTTAGCATCTGCATGTACTTTATTGATGATATCATGTAGTAATGATGCGGAATTGATTAATGTTGCTGAAACGACAGGATTACAAACAAAGGCTTTTGTTGGTGAAGCAGATTTCCAAATTGTAGATTATGCGGGAGATAAATGTATTCAGTTCAAGAATGATTCCGTCTTTAATGCGATGCTTTGGGAGATGAATGATATGTCAGAAGAAGAGAGAAATAATATTTTCTCGGGGGCAGGTTTCGTAAGTCAATGGCAACTTATGCAAGAAGCAGATCAAGAACAGGAGCTTATTGTAGACAATTATGAGAAAGATCTTAGCCAACCTTGGCCTGCTCATCAAATCAAAGAATTCAAACAAAAATATGATGATGTTTTCATGTTTGAACCTTATGATTCTACAGATTTTATTGCGCATTATAAATTAAAAGGTTCTACATATAGTTCTTTTGTGAATAGAAGGGGGGTGTTTTTGATAGGAGATAGTGTAGCACATGCTCCTGTATATAAGGCTTTAGAGGAATATTTCGGATCAGGGATATCATTGTATGGTAATAATGAAGCTACAAATGAAAAGAATGATATAAACCTAGCTGAAAGTAAATATCAAATACCAGGTGGTGATTATGTAAAGGTTCGAGCTATTCCAAGATTTATAGAGTTACAAACTATTGAAAATAAAAATTATTTGTCATTGGGCTTTGATTATCTTAGTCAAAAAAAGAAAGTTTTATGGAAAAAACACCGTACAATGATTATACTACGTCTTACAGCTTCAGGGTCAGGAAGTGGTTTTGAAGTATATAATGTTTCAATTAAAAATTATCAGAATAAAAATGGGGTAACAATTCTTTTACATACAGATGTATATAATAAACTTTTAGCTAAGGATCAAGGAGGTATGTTAGGGCATGTTGGTGAAAATCCAAGAAACTCAGTTACAATCGTAACTCCTCCTCGATTTGAGTTTTCTGGACGAATGGAAATTTGGTCAGATGAAATGCCTGAAAGTAATAAAGGGACTGCAAAAATAAGTTTAAAAGAAGACTGGTGATAATTTATGAAAAAAATTTTATTTTTACTGTTATTGGTTTCTACTTCTACTTTCGCCCAAATTGAGCATGGCTTATTAGTAGGTGCCGGTGTTGGATTTCCTTTACAAGATAGTTGGAAACGAACTACTTGGGGTGATGAATCAAATTGGTCTTATCGGCACGATTATAAGTTAAATAGTATGATCGGTTATCGCTTTCGATTCCTTCCGGAACAGAAATTCTTTTATGATTTGGATATTACGATGGGATTTCAGAAGATGGAAACGACGAAGTATTTTCCTTATTATGAAAGTATAGAGGATGGTATATATGTTTCTAAGAAAGCTGATGTTTTCGATGAGTTTGTGATGCCTATCTCCGTAGCCGCTAGTTGGAATTGGCGTTTTACCAAGAAATTCCATTTAGGTGTCGGTATCGCTCCTACGCTTTATGTACAGCCACAAGCCGTGTTTGACCTGTCCGTGATGGCGAAGGTGGGATATCGTTTAAGCAAGCATTGTGAGTTCGGCCTTTCTTATCAGTATGGCTGTTTCAATACCTTGAAGCATTTCAATAACGGACCGGCTAATGGCCGTCGTGGACATCTTTCGGATTTGATGCTCTCTGTATATGTTCCTTTTGTTTTGAAATGATAGAATAATAAAGTATAGAAACACATAATGTTTTATTTGGAACCAAAACAAAGATGAATAACTGCCTATAAGAAAAGAGTACGTGAAAAAGAGCCATGTGTAGAGAGATAATTCTATGCATGGCTTTTGCTTGTATATGATGTATAAATTTTGAATAATTATTGAGGCCTTTTTGCATTTTTTGTTTGCGATATTGTCTCTTTCGTGATTAAGAACTATCTTTGACAAACTATTCAATATAAGGCTAATGCCAAAAAAAATGAAAGCTTTAGGTATTGACTCTGGAATAATTTGGTAAGTCACGGGCCTTGAACCGGGGGAATAGGATTGAAAGTAGAATATTATAATAGTTAGGGATATGCGTATTGTTGCCTTTTTTAGTGCTATTGCCGTAATTATTCTGCTATTGGCAGGATGTGGACATGAGAAATCAAATAATTCTCAAGTTGTTAATTTAGTTCAACTTGGTGGAGTGGAGTATCCGGAAATACCGAAGTCGAATATCATTCAGCTAGAGAAATCTGATTTCCCGAAAGGGGAGATCCGTTCTATTGAGCGGATACCGATTGACTTGGAGATCGAGCTTCGGGAAGTGAATATATTGGCTAAAGGCAACTACCTCATCGTTAAACACCTTGAGTGGCGGGAGGGAGCCTATCTTTTGCATGTACTCTCTTTGCCCGATTATAAAACGGTTGCTCAATTAGCCCCTTTTGGCGAGGGACCGGATGAGTTCAATGATATACGCATGATACCCACGGAAGAGACCGATAAGCTTTGCTACGTCTGGAACATACGTAATAATCGGATCTTTAGCTTGTCCACTACCCTTAAACTAGAGGAGTATGATCAATTGGCTGAAATCCCTGAAAATAAGATAGTCCCTGATAAGCCTTTATATATGGGAGATGGCAAGATGCAGGTTAGTCTAGGTTCAAATGATGGAATGGGAATAGGATTGGTAAGCTTGAATGATACTATAGTGAAGGGAACCGTACCTTTCCTGTTCGCTGAAGGAGCAGGTTGGTTTTTCTATATCGGAAATTTGGCGCATAGCTTTTCAAGAAAACGAGAAGCATTTGCGTTTACCTTTCATGACCGGATCGTTTTCTTTGACTTTGATGGTAACCATGTGAAGATGTGCCGATTTGGAGATAAAACCTTACAAACTACCTCTTCGCCGGATAATCCTCTCTATTATTACAGTTGTTTCGCGAGTGACAAGTATGTCTATGCCGTTTACCGGGAATCAAAGAAAGATACGGATGAAACGAATCCCTTGTATCTGGAGCAATTTGATTGGGATGGGAATCCGGTAGCTCGTTATTCGTTACCCAAAGGAAGAGGCCTATACACTGGATGTGCGACAGAAGATAATTCGATAATCTATATGGTAGATTATTATGAGGACAATTTCCTGCATAAGATTGTTTTGAGCAAAGACTAATAAATTCTAGTGCTTTTCCCGTGATTTTTGTAGATTTGCGATTCTTTTGATAAAAAATAGTATATAGCAAGGATCGGAAATGAAAAGAGGTGGAAAGGATATTGAATCGTTGGATAGCTTACGGGTCTTGTCCCTGTTCTCCGGATGTGGGGGCATGGATTTAGGATTCGAGGGGGATTTTATATGTCATCGTAAGTCTATATCTCCTCAAAATACGTGGGTTCAAGAGGTTATCGATGAACACTGGGTTCGTTTACAGAAGAATCGTTTTCGAACGGTCTTTGCGAATGATATATTGAAAGAGGCACAAACCGCTTGGCTTCAATATATGGATCGATTCGGATATGATAAAAACGTTTATAATACAAAGAGTATCGTAGACTTGGTGAAAGAGCATCGAGCGGGGAAAAAAGTCTTCCCTAAAAATATAGATGTCGTCACGGGAGGTTTTCCTTGCCAGGATTTCAGTGTCTCCGGTAAACGTTTAGGGTTTGAGTCGAATAAGGATCATACCGGGAAATTGCGTGAGGACGATGAGGCCTCGGAAGAGACGAGGGGTAAACTTTACTATTGGATGAAGCAGGTGATCGATATTACGAGACCCAAGATATTTATCGCGGAGAACGTGAAGGGACTGGTGAATCTGGGAGACGTGAAAAGTATTATTCAGAGAGACTTCGCCCATGCGGCTGGGGATGGATATATTGTTTTAGATCCTCAAGTTTTACATGCGGGCAATTATGGGGTTCCGGAGTCTAGAGAGCGTGTGATTTTTATCGGGATACGTAAGTCCGCGTTAAAGGTTAAGGCTTTAAGAGCGCTTCAAGAGGAGAAGATACCCAAAGCTTACGATCCTTATCCGAGTCCGACACATGCTTGCACCGTGGAAGATAAGAAACTATTGCCACCGGTGGTTTGTCGGGATGTATTTGTAGGATTGGAGGAACCGGATAGGACAGAAGATCCATCCCAGCGGTATTATTCACAGGCGAAATATATGGGAGCTCATTGTCAAGGTCAAAAGGAGATCGCGCTGGATAATATTGGCCCGACGATTCGTTCCGAGCATCATGGAAATATAGAATACCGTCGTTTATCCCGGGAGCATGGGGGCGTTATTACGGAAGAATTAGACGCCGGTTTACAAGAACGTCGCTTAACTCCTCGAGAATGTGCTTTGATACAGACGTTTCCGCCGGATTATACGTTTGTCTCCCATAAAAAGAACAGTACACGTTTTGAGTTAAGTGCCTCAGGCGCTTATAAAGTGATCGGTAACGCGGTTCCTCCGGTATTAGCGTATCATATAGCGAATCGCATACAGACTTTATGGCCGTTGTATTTTAAAAAGAGATAATTATATCGGAATTCCGTCCAGAACTTATGTTGCCTAACCGATATGAGGTCTGGCTTAATGATATTTGGAAACTTATATCTCCGCAAACGGCTTAACGACTTGTATATGGAATTAGTTGGGGATTGAGACGGTTGATTTAGAACTAATAGCGAATCAGAAGGGTTATACAAATACGTAACATTAAAGTTTAAAGCTATGAAGTTTTTTATTGACACGGCGAATCTGGACCAGATCCGGGAAGCGAATGAATTGGGAGTATTGGATGGCGTGACGACTAATCCGTCCTTAATGGCGAAAGAGGGAATCCGGGGGGTGGAAAATCAACGGAAACACTATTTGGAAATTTGCGAGATCGTGGGCGGGGATGTTAGCGCCGAGGTAATCGCTATCGACTTAGAAGGCATGATAAAAGAAGGGGAGGAGTTGGCCGCTTTACATCCTAATATAGTCGTTAAAGTACCTTGTATCGAAGCGGGGATTAAAGCGATAAAATATTTCACCAGAAAAGGCATCCGTACGAATTGTACGCTGGTTTTCTCTGTCGGTCAGGCGTTATTGGCGGCTAAGGCCGGGGCTACGTATGTATCGCCGTTCGTCGGGCGTTTGGATGACATCGCCAGCGACGGGATAGAGCTGGTACGTAAGATCGTGGAAATGTATGATTATTACGATTATGATACCCAAGTATTGGCGGCTTCTATCCGTAGCACCCAGCATATCATCCAATGCGTGGAGGCGGGGGCGGATGTGGCTACCTGTCCTTTGTCCGCCATTAAAGGCTTATTGAAACACCCGTTAACGGATAGTGGGCTGGCTACTTTTCTAGCGGATTATAAGAAAGTAAACGGATAGAAAAAAAATAGTACCTTTGTGCGGATTAATTCGTAAACGCATTTAAAAGATTACTATCGTGGCAAAAGTTGTGGAAACCCCTTTGATGAAGCAGTATTTCGATATAAAAGCGAAACATCCGGACGCTATCCTTTTATTCCGGGTTGGAGACTTTTACGAGATGTATGGCGAGGACGCCGTGATTGGCGCGGAAATACTGGGTATCGTACAGACCAAACGTGCGAATGGCGTAGGGCAGCATGTTGAGATGGCGGGATTTCCACATCATGCCTTGGATTCTTATCTGCCGAAATTGGTGCGGGCCGGTAAGCGTGTGGCTATTTGTGATCAGCTGGAAGATCCTAAATTGACTAAGAAATTGGTGAAGCGGGGAATTACGGAATTGGTGACTCCCGGTGTTTCCATCAATGATAATATACTGAATCATAAAGAGAATAATTTCTTGGCCTCTATCCATTTCGCCAAGGAGGTATGTGGTATCTCTTTCTTGGATATCTCTACCGGCGAGTTCATGACGGCGGAGGGTTCTATTGACTATATCGACAAATTACTCAATAATTTTTCCCCGAAGGAAGTGTTGATCGAACGGGGAAACAAGAAACGTTTCGAGGAGGCTTTCGGTCCTCGTTTCTTTATCTTTGAGCTGGATGATTGGATCTTTACGACCTCGGCCGCCGAGGATCGCCTGTTGAAGCATTTCGAGACGAAGAACTTGAAGGGTTTTGGCGTACAACACTTGAAATTAGGTATTATCGCTTCCGGGGCGATTCTGTATTATCTGGACCAGACCCAGCACACGCATATTTCCCATATCACCGCTTTATCTCGTATCGAGGAAGATCGATACGTCCGCTTGGATAAGTTTACGGTACGCAGCTTGGAACTGGTGGGTACGATGAACGATGAGGGAACAAGCTTGTTGGACGTGATCGATAAGACGATCTCGCCGATGGGTTCCCGTATGCTTCGCCGATGGATACTATTCCCGCTAAAGGATGTAAAACCGATCCAAGAACGCCAAGAGGTCGTGGATTATTTCTTCCGTGAACCGGAGACAAAGGAGTTGCTGGATACGCAGTTGGAGCAGATCGGCGACTTGGAGCGTATTATCTCCAAGGTGGCTGTCGGCCGTGTATCTCCTCGTGAGGTGGTTCAGCTAAAGGTCGCGCTTCGTGCGATCGAGCCGATCAAGGAGGCATGTATGGCGAGTGAGGAGCCTAGCTTATGCCGGATCGGGGAGCAGTTGAACGTTTGCGCCTTGATCCGCGACCGGATTGAGAAAGAGATTAATAACGATCCCCCTTCTTTGGTCAATAAGGGGGGAATTATAGCGAAGGGTGTCAACGAGGAATTGGATGACTTGCGTGCCATCGCTTATTCCGGCAAGGATTATTTGTTGAAGGTACAGCAGCGCGAGATCGAATTGACGGGTATCCCAAGCTTGAAGATCGCTTTCAACAACGTCTTCGGCTATTATATAGAGGTACGTAATACCCATAAGGATAAAGTCCCGGCGAATTGGATCCGTAAACAGACCTTGGTGAACGCCGAGCGCTATATTACCGAGGAGTTGAAGGAATACGAGGAGAAGATATTAGGGGCGGAAGAAAAGATCCTTGCTTTGGAGACTCGCCTTTTCAATGAGCTGGTATTGGCCTTGACGGAGTATATTCCGCCTATCCAGATGAACGCGAACTTGATCGGGCGTATCGATTGCCTTTTATCTTTCGCTAAGGCTGCGGAGGCGAATAAGTATATCCGTCCGGTCGTGAGTGATTCCGACAAGATCGACATAAAGGGAGGTCGCCACCCGGTAATCGAGAAACAACTGCCCTTGGGAGAACCTTATATCGCCAATGATGTCTATCTGGATGACGAGAAACAACAGATCATCATTATCACGGGTCCGAATATGGCCGGTAAGTCCGCCTTATTGCGTCAGACAGCCTTGATTACGCTCATGGCGCAAATCGGTTGCTTTGTTCCGGCCGAGAGCGCCCATATCGGTATCGTGGATAAGATATTTACCCGTGTAGGCGCCTCGGATAATATCTCGGTGGGTGAGTCTACTTTTATGGTCGAGATGAATGAGGCTTCCGATATATTAAATAATATGACTTCCCGGAGCTTGGTGCTTTTCGACGAGTTAGGGCGGGGTACCAGTACCTACGATGGCATATCGATCGCTTGGGCGATCGTGGAATATATTCATGAGCACCCGAATGCGAAGGCGAAAACGCTGTTCGCTACCCATTACCACGAGCTGAACGAGATGGAGCGTGCCTTTAAGCGGATCAAGAACTATAACGTATCGGTCAAGGAAGTAGGGAATAAGGTGATATTCTTGCGTAAGTTGATACCGGGAGGAAGCGAGCATAGCTTTGGTATCCACGTGGCGAAAATGGCCGGTATGCCTAAAAGCATCGTGAAGCGTTCGAATGAGATCTTGAAGCAGTTGGAGTCCGAGAATCGTCAGGAAGGCATCGGGGGTAAACCTGTAAAAGCGATCGCCTCTGCCGCCGAGGGATATCAACTGAGTTTCTTCCAGTTGGATGATCCGGTGTTGAGCCAAGTACGGGATGAGATCAAGAACTTGGACGTGAATAATCTTACCCCCTTGGAAGCCTTGAACAAACTGAGTGAGATTAAGCGGATTATTACGGGGAAATAATCCGCTTGATCATATTACCGATGATTGGTAATCGTTTACTTTTTAGGTCTCACCAACACTACCACCCGGTTGTCATCCTCTTCCAATGTCGCGGCCACCTCTTTTAGTTTGCCTTTCAGCTTTCCCCTTTTATAGTCCTGGCAAAGATCGGAAGCATTGATGGTAGAACACAATTCGCCTTTTGAATTGATGGGAGGAAATGTCACCATATAGATTTCTTTCTTATAAGAATAATCATCGTTGTATGTGATATAGTTGAAAAATTTCTTTTCTTGCGTATCGTATGCGAAGTACTTTCTCGGGAAACCTTCTCCTGTGTTAAAATCATATATATTCGTTACGCTTTCCATGAAATAATAACGATCGGAAATCAATCTTAAGACGACGAAAACGCCCGGATCCATGGTGTGGATAGGGGGTGTTCGTGCGATAAGCGGGCGCAAACTGTAATCAGGCATTAAGGTGTATACCGTATCTGAAGAGGCCTCAAATAGAATCCAATTACCCTTAAAAGGAATTATACTGTTATACGGACCTGGTCCAGCTGCTCTTGTTTCTCCTTTATCATAAAGTCTTTCAACGATATGGAATAATTGCTTCTCTTTATATGGAACCGTGATTTCTTTCGTTATACTTCCATCTTGTTTCGACACAAGCAAGAACGGTACCTCAAAATTAAACTTATCATAACAAATCAAGTTGTCCTTGTCATAATCAAGCATTTCCACGTAAAACGAACTTTTCTCGCTTCTTTGATTCAGACTTCGTTTGAAATTTCCTTCCAAATCATAAACCCTTATCTTTTTCGCATGAAAATCATTTACGAAAATCTCTTCGTTTTCTTCATCTAACGAAACCGATCTCATAGACACGTATTCTTCTCCACCTTGTCCCTTGCGATTTATTTTGCGAATAGCTTTTCCGTTCCGCCCATATACGAAAATATTGCCATCATCGTAAAAGTTTGTCACGATTATGTATTTCTCGCCAACCGCCTGCACGCATGCCCGATTGATAAACTCATCGTTTGTTTCCAGCGGAATATACTCCACATCCATGAAGTCTTGAAGGACCAACTCTTTTTTGGTTGAATAACTATCGTTTACATCCACGGTTATAAGACCATCGGTCGATGAATGGCCGCCTCCACATCCAGCCATTACAAACAGGATGATTATCCCTGTAAAAATGAATCTTTTCATACGCGTATGATTTTTGTTTAACTTATGGTGGTGAAGATACTATAAAAAGCCGATGGTTTTCACGAAATTATCCTATTATTTGTTGATCTCACTGGTAATTTCCTGCACATCTTGGAGCGTAAAACGCCCTAACAATTGCATGACGCTGAAGCCCCCGTCATCCATGTCGGCTATCATGATCAACTCCTGTATCAGTTCTCCTTGTTGCTTGACGTAGAAATTGGCTTTGGTCTTTCCGTCTTTTACTCGCATGAGTTCCTCATGGTCCTTTCCGATCAAGGCTTTAAACTCCCCTCGCATTCGTTCCCTCAAATCCGCTTTTTGGGTGGTGAGTATTTGCAGGGATTCTATTTTCCCTTTCAGGTTGGCAAGGTTGAGTCCGGCGGTTTCCATGACCGGCATCATCTGAAACATCTTCTTGGAGATATATACGGAAGTAACATCATCCATATCCGCATATTTGTCGAAAAGCTTGTTCTGGGCAAAACAGATATTCACGCAACAGAGAAGCAGTATTGTATATAGATATTTGAGTCTCATTGTATTAATCATTTAAATGTTTATTTACGATCTTGTTTATTTTTGTGATCTCTTGACCGGCTTCATTGACCTGCCCGAGACCTTTGTTTAAATTCCTAGACATGAACGCCAAGGCATTTTGGGCTACGACAGCTGCCTCTTCAGGATCGGTAAAGGTATCGGCCATAGTGGGAGCCGGACGATTTGTCTCCGTGAAGATGAGGAATAGGGCGCCGAGAATAGCGGCGGCGATTCCGCTTATCCAATAGAAGGAACGTCTTCGTGATACTCGGGGAGATACCTCTTCTTGGGCTAGGAAGTCGATTCGTCGTTCCAGCCTTTCGGAAAGTCCCTCCGGTAAGGCTAAATCCTCTTGGAGTGCCTTGTTTATTAGTTCATCTATCCTTTTATCATCCATGACAACTTGCTTTTTCTAGTTTCTCCCGGATCAATTTGCGTGCCCGGGAAAGTAATGTTCGTATATTAGAGGAGCTAAGCCCCGTAATCTGTTCAATGTCCTCATAGGAGCAATCCTCAATACCACGCAGGCGGATTACCTGCCTCTGGTTCTCGGGAAGCTGCTCGATCAGTTCCTGTATATGCCGGATATCCTCCTTTTCTTCCAGTTCCTTTTCCGGCGAGGAGTCGGTCGTTAATAGAACGGTCTCCAATGCCTCTTCATTGTCTCTTCGGCTTGCTTTAGGCGAGCGCAGGAAATCCAGACAAAGATTCTTGACCAATGTTATGGAAAATGCTTCCGGATTCTGGATATCTCCCAGCTCATCCCTTTTATTCCATAATTTGCAATAGGCATCTTGAAGTATGTCTTCCGCATCCGCTTTATTGTCTAATAAGGCATAAGCGATTCGATAGAGTTTAGGATGAAAGGGTAGGAACCGTTGTTTAAAAACATCAACGTCCATCGGTATCGCCCTTAATGATTTCCAGTTTTGTGCTCATTGATTACCCGGTCTAGATCGGACGGGCTGATCTTTCCTTTGATACGGATTAACGCATTGTCGCTTCCTGTCGTGAATATGACCAGTTCACGGATCATATCCTCTTTTATTTTGACAAGAACTTTCGTGCGACTGTCCCTTTCATTTGCCGTGACCATCGTCTCGTAATCAGGATCTCTCAGGTTCCGTATGGCGGTAGACAGTCGGTCTTTCACCTCTTGGGCACAATTATCAAATTCAAGGATCTCTATACCGTTTACTCCCATTGTCTCGGTGAACAGGCTGGCTAGCTTCATCGTTATGTTTCCGATGTTTACGGAAGTAACATCGCTTTCACCCCGGAAAGCATTGAATAATTGATCCATCTTCTGCTGCCCGTATCCTACTTGGCTGATAAGGAGGATGGCCAGTAACGCTAGTAATCTTTTCATTGTAATTGACTTTTTCGTTAATACTATGTTTTTGGATCGCCCTTCGTCCGTGCGCCTTAGAGTGGGGGCTTTCACAAAGAAGACGGGATAAGGGATTTGTTTGTTACAAAAATAGGCAAAAAAAGAATTATTTTTTATTCAACTTAGGTATCCAAATGCAGGCAACTAAGTCGTGAAACTTAATCTCCTTACCATCGAAGTAGAATTTGTATGAGTATTTATATCCTTTATTCCAACAGGTGCCTTCCGGAATGATGTATTTGTAAGTTCTTCCATTGATAGTAAAGATCGCCTCAACTTCTTTTTCCCGGATAGGAGAGTAGGTAGGGACTATACGGATATTTTGCTCCTCCGCTTTTGCGTGTCGTAAAGTTACGGATGGATCTATTGTAAGTAAAGTGGCCTTGTGTGCCCCGGGAGTTCCTTTGATATTTCCGGTTACGATATCCATTGTGCCGGTATACTGCAAGGTATTACCTCCCGCACGGTTACCGATCTGTATGGAGGTTAGCTTGAATAGCCCGTTAATGTTCGAATCTTGATATATTTCGAATGAGAGAAGTGATAACGCGTAATTCATGGAGAGTTTCGCAAGCGGAGATTTACGGTTAACCTCTTTTTGACCTTGCGAGAGCCTCCCATATTTATAAAAGGGGGTTTCCGCCGCGATTGGGGATATTTTGATCGGTATGGAGGTGGGATCTAACGGTATTTGTACTTTATAAGGAGAGTAAGCGTAGATCATGACTGGTCGATTAGATCTGAGGAATACCTGCGGTGTTTGTTTCCATTTTAAAGAACCTTTTGATGAGCCTACAGCCTTTGATTTTACGTTTTTATAAAGAGATGCGCCTTTATATAAACTGTCTTGATTACCATAGGTTATAAATAATCCTATTTCGGACCCTTCGGGCAGAATTTCGGTGAATACTGAAGAACCTGCTGTATAGGACCGGGTGGTCATTTCAAGAACCGACTTTCGTGCGGTTGATTTCTCTTTGGACATCCACTGTTGATTTTCATGACGTCCGGTAAAGATGATTAACAAGATAGTAATTAATAATAATTTGTTCATTTTGTCTGATGTTTTAATGGAACCTTTCAAACAATAAACATTTGAGCCAATATAGTTTATTATTCTATTACTATTAATTATCATTCCTGTTATAAAATGATATTTTTATATATTATATAGTAACGATTGTTTTATCCTCTTAATACGCAAAGTAACCTGCTTTATTGTATACTATAATAATCAATATATCCAAGAGATATAAAGATATTATTAAACGGGTCTCGTCCTTGTAATAGTCAAATAGAAGAGTGTTTTTGGCGATAAGTTGAGAGGGAATGATAGCCCTTGAATGTAAAAGGGTATTTGGACGAGACCCGTTGTTTCTCTTATTGAGAGAATATATAGAGTCGGCTGAATGAAAAACACATCGTACGGGTAGTGACGCCGATGGTCTAATTCGCCGGAATGATAGAGCCAATTGTTATTTTCAGTGTAGTTGCCGGTGGCAAACGGATCAAAGCTTGCCACGGCATTACACCTTAATAACCACAACATAAAAAACTTACATGATATTGCCAATCAATCCTTCGTCGTTACCCGGTAACCAGTCTGTGATAGAGACGTCTCGCAATTGTAACGACCTTCCGTTAAAGCTTAGCTTATATAAATATTTTTTCCCTTTTTCCCATTGGGTGTTAGCGGGTATGTCAAATTTGTAGGTTTCTCCGTTGATCGTAAATAAGGTCTCCACGTCTCCGGTTCCGATCGTGCCGGAAGGTGGAATTACCATGAGCCGCATAGGATCACAATATTTCTCGTTGATGAGGGTAACCGGATTCGTCAAGGATAATACCGTGGATGCGGACGTGCTACGGGCGGTAGAACCGATGATATCGCCCGTCGTGATATCGAGGGTTCCTTCGCTGACTAAAGTTGTTCCACCGGGCTTATTTCCTATTTGAACGGAACTTATAATAAAGGCACCTGTCTTGCCTTTGCTTAGGTTCAGCTGGAAAGATATAAGCGATAGGGCATGATTCATGCTGAGTAATACAAGTGGCGAGGTACTGTTGACCGCTTTTTGTCCGATCGCATGGGTTCCATACATATAATCATCGGTCTCCAATGCGTTCGGGGCCAGTTTAACAGGTATCTGTCGGGCGTTAAAATTTATATCTTCTTGATATGGATAATATGCGTATATCGTAGCTTCATTAGAGTCGAGGATCACCTCCGGACTCTGTTGCCACCGGATTTTCCCATTCACTCTATAAGCTTTTACGCTTACGTTTTTATAAGTGGATATGCCATTGTATAAATCGTCGACTGTACCGGACGTGATTTGTAGTCCGAGCATAGAGCCTTCTTTAAATTCTTGTATAAAATTGGTGGATTTTGTAGTTAGGATACGAGTCGTTATTTGGAGTGGTTTTTCATTCCAGCCGATATTCTCAAGATCTCCGAAGTCTTTGTCGCTGGAGCAACCCCAAAAGCTTAAAATCATACTGGTAAAGAGTACTAAATTTCTCATTATTTTATCTTATTTTTGTGTGAAACTTCTGGATGCAAATTTCGGGTGGTCAAGGGGAAAGGGAGGTGCATACGGTCTAAAACGTCGGTGAAATCGTATAAAATTAGATCGTTCAAATTGTCTAAGGTGTTCATATTGTTAACTGAGGGGTCAAAAAGAACATTCGGGGGGGCGTATTGTTTAATAGATAGGAGGTAGTGTTATTATGTTGGATAAAATTCAGTTTCTACTAAGCTTACAGATATTAGGCTTTTGTGTTTTTGGTGGTATTACCCTGCTACTACGGGCCCGTGAGAATAGGGCAAAACAGATTTTGGGGTGGAGTATGTTATTATGGGCGTTTTTAGCGGCGGTACGAGTATCGGTTAACCTGTATTTAGAGGATTCAAAAGAGATATTTCATCCGGATGTGCTGATTATGGGATGTATTGTGGTAGCTACATTGGCTTGTTACGTGATAGAAGTGTTACGACCTTGCTATATGACCGTTCGCCGTTTCTTTATTTTTACCAGTCCGATATGGGTATTGGGTATTTCTTTTTTGATTTACCGGTTAGCCGGTGGAAATATTCATCGTTATAACTCTTTTGGCGAGGTATTCGATACCTTGAATCTGGATGTGGTTATAAGGCTTTTGATTTTATTTTTCACGCTTCTGTATATGATCGTTCCTATTTATCTGATCTTGCGCTATAGTGAGGGATTTAAGGTGTATTTAAGGGAAAATGTATCGGACCCGGAAGATTATGATCTGGACTGGTTGAAAAAGACTATGCTGATCCTTTCTTCTATGTATATTTTTTATTTGGTATTGTTGTTTACGGATCGGGTTAGCCTATATGTAATCGACAAAACGTTTTTATTGGTTTTATGGTACTATTTCTTTTATAAGGCCTTGTTCCTAAAGGTTATCCATTTGGATTACACATTCGAGAGCGGATGGGGATTACCCGATTTGGAGGAGGATACGGATGATGATCAAGGTAGTGAGGAACAGAAAGGCATCATACGCCAAAGGTATGTTGAGGAAGTACAGGCATGGTTCGAACGGGAGAAACCCTATTTACGGGAAGACTTGCGCTTGACGGATTTACAGCGGATATTCCCGATGAGCCGGTCTTATCTTTCCCAGCTCTTCAATAAAGAACTGGGTTACTCTTTCTCGGATTACGTGAACCATTTCAGGGTAGAGGAAAGTAAACGTCTATTGGAAGCCGAACCTCTGGCCAGTATACAAGAAATAGCCGAACGTTCGGGCTTCCATTCTATCAGTACGTTCCGTCGTGCGTTTATTAAGCAGACGGGGGTTATTCCTTCCGAATACAGGAGAGACGGGAACGAGTCAATTTAACCGGTAGCTGACGAAAGCGAATCGCTTGCTATCGGGGGCCCAAGAGTTTACGTTTATCGTACCTTGCCCGCCGAATAGTTTGACTAAAGTCTTAGGTTCTCCGCCCTCGGCCGGCATAAGGCGTAACTCTACGTTTTTATTGGCGAGGTGCTGTCCGGGTTCCAGATCACCTTTTGTATAGGTGATGAAAACGATTTGTTTTCCATCCGGAGAGATGTGGGGAAACCAAGAATTTCGGGGCTCATCGAATGTCATCTGGGTTTGTTCGGAACCATCCGCCTTCATGCGCCAGACTTGCATAAGCCCGGTACGTACGGAGTTGAACCAGATATATTGTCCGCAAGGTGAGTATTCGGGGCCATCGTCCAAACCTTCGGCTGTCGTAAGACGTTTTTCTTCTCCGCCTAGGGCAGGAATGACGTAAACATCAAAATTACCGTTTCTTTCAGCGCAATAAGCGAGTTGTTTTCCGTCGGGGCTCCACCCGTGTAGGTAGCTAGGACCGAGTGGGGTAATCAACCGGGGAACACCTCCTTCGAAAGGTAGGGTATAGATACGCGACCGGCCATCTTCTTTCGTTCCGTTACTGATCGCTATTTGCTTCCCATCCGCGGAGATCACATGGTCGTTGTTGCAACGGGTTGCGTAGTCGCTATGGATTAATTGCGGCTCGCCGGGAGATTCCGGAGAGAGCTTATATAATTTTCCCCCGCTATTATATACAAGCCAATTACCATCCGGAGTCCAGTTAGGTGCCTCTATTAAAAAAGGGAATTCCTTGACAACGGAACGTTGCCCGGTCGTAATGTCCATCACTTCCAGCACACTAGTCACATTCTTTTTTTGGGCATGCGTACAAAAAACGGCGATACACATACAAAGTACAGAATTGAGAAAACGTTTCATATACATATAGATTTAAAGGATATAAGAAAACCGGGTAAAATTAGCTCTACGCTATTTTACCCGGTTTCAAAGATATGATTTATTTCGGTTACTCCTTATACATTGAAACGGAAATGCATGATATCTCCATCTTGCACAACATATTCCTTACCTTCGACGCTCATCTTTCCGGCCTCTTTAACAGCAGCCTCGGAGCCATAAGCGATATAATCCTCGTACTTGATCACCTCGGCACGGATAAATCCTTTTTCGAAGTCCGTATGGATAACACCGGCGCATTGAGGAGCTTTCCAGCCTTTATGGAACGTCCACGCACGACATTCGTCCGGTCCGGCGGTCAAGAAGGTTTGCAGGTTCAATAATTTATAAGCCGATTTAATCAAACGACTTACGCCGGACTCTTCCAATCCGATCTCTTGTAGGAACATCTGGCGCTCCTCATAGGTATCAAACTCAGCGATCTCGCTCTCGATCTTAGCGGCGACTACTAAAATCTGGGCATCTTCGTCTTTAACCGCCTCACGTACGGCATCTACATATTTATTGCCATTTACGGCGCTAGCCTCATCCACGTTACAAACATACATGACAGGTTTATCCGTCAGCAAGAATAAATCGTGGGCAATGCGTTCCTCGTCTTTCGTATCAAAAGAAACGGTACGTGCGCTTTTTCCTTGTTCTAAAGCTTCTTTGTATTTACAAAGTACCTCGTAAGCGATCTTGGCTTGCTTATCACCTCCGGTTTGCGCTTGTTTCTGCACCTTGGCGATACGGCTGTCTATCGTTTCCAAATCCTTGATCTGAAGCTCATAGTCAATGATCTCCTTATCACGGACCGGGTCTACACGTCCGTCCACGTGCACGATATTATCGTCGTCGAAGCAACGCAATACGTGCAAGATAGCGTCTGTCTCACGGATATTAGCCAAGAACTTATTGCCTAATCCCTCACCTTTACTCGCCCCTTTCACCAATCCGGCGATATCCACGATCTCTACGGTGGTGGGGATCACTCGCTGCGGATGTTCGATTTCCGCTAGTTTATTCAGTCGCTCGTCGGGTACGGTGATCACGCCTACATTCGGTTCGATCGTACAGAACGGAAAGTTCGCTGATTGTGCCTTCGCGTTGGATAGACAATTGAAAAGGGTAGACTTTCCTACGTTCGGAAGTCCCACAATGCCACATTGTAATGCCATAATATTATGTGTTATTATATTTAATCATTTGATTTTTAATAATATAAAAGAAGGGTTAAAAGTGAGTAAGTAACAAACTGGTAACAAAAGCCTCTGTTTTAACATCTGGCTACCTTCTTTTATAACGCAAAAATACTTATTTTATTGGATAGTAGCAAAGAACGTTCAAATTGAGGTTGATGTTTTTTATGGAATATCGGGAGAAGTAAAATGTAAGTAAGAAAGTTTGTTATATTTGCGATAGATAACTTTAATGAACTATATTATGATAGAGAACACACAAGATATGCGAGCATATCATTTCATGAAAAATATAGATACTGGAGATCATGATTTATTAATAAGGTTGATAAGTCCTTGGCGCTATAAAGACTATTTTGATGAGTTGGCTGAGAAGCGATACCAAGAACAGACAAAAATAGGGCCTTTATTAGATGCAGTAATAGATGAAGTTCCTAAAGCAGAACTTCAAGATATTTTAAAAAAATGTGAAGTAGGAGAGTGGGATTATTTTAGCATGAAGTCTTATATAATGGATGCGCTTCGTTATGCTTATAAAATAATCCCTAAAGTGCCTATTGATGAAGTTGATATAAAGAAAAATAATCCAGAATTAGATTTACAAATACAAAAAGACCGATTACAGGCAGAGTTATACAGGCTAAATTCAGAATGTGATAGGGAATCATATGTATATCAGTTACTTATAGATTTGCAAGAGAGATATGTTTTTGCAGGGCATGAGCTTAAGCGTAAGTCTGATAGTCTTGTTTTAAGAGAGGTTTACACTGATTATATGTCTTTGTTATCTTTGGCTATGCATGAGATAGTGCAATTGTTAGGCTTAGGTTTTAATATGATATTGAGTAAACGATCTATATTAATCCTTCAAGATATCTATAAACAGTATAAAGATATTGATGGGTGGTTTAAAGAGCCAGATGACTTATATCCCGGATTGTATAATGAAATGTTACGGATGAGATGGCTAGTGTGCCGTGAGACTACAGAACAATTTGAAGCTTCTATCCAAAAGAGAATAGATACGTTTAAACCTATTTTTGATATGGATCGGATGAAAGATCTACGGCGTTCTTTGTGTGAAGGTCAATTTATAGATAAGGGTACATTAGAAGAGCATTTTTTGTTTTGGTTTGGCTTGCTTAACGATAAGCCTGGAAATTTATGTTCAATAAACTGGATAGAAACGAAAAACCTATTAGGATACTTCGTTACGCAATATTGTCGTGCGATACAAGGTTCTCCTATACAAAGATGGAAAATAACCCAGTCTGTCTTTACATATAGAGGACAGAGTATAGATGGCAAGTTTACAGATAGCATGAAATCCTATATAAGTAAATTAGAAACAGGGGAAAAGAGATTTACGAAAAGATTCGGTGAAATAGATAAATTATTAAAAAAGTAAAGTAACCCCAACTGTGGCCAAGGTTGTCCTTTGTTGTTTCTTTTTAGTAGGATCTTTGTCTTGTCCTTTAAAAGTGACGAGGTTGGTACGTCATTGGGATGTATAGAAAGCATATAACCAACATATGACTGGATATACGGTTAATTTATTTTATTAATTATGGACAGGAAAATATGGATGATCCTTCAAAGGATTGATAAAAATTTGTTATTAGCAGCAAAACAAGTGTTGAACATGGATGAGGTAATGTTACTTACCGGATTAAGTAAATCTCATCTATATAGATTAACTAGCTCTTGTCAAATACCTCATTATAAACCTTCAGGGAAGCAGATTTATTTTGATCGCTCGGAGGTTGAGGGTTGGCTTAAACGAAATCGTGTTGATTCAGTAGAAGAGATAGAGCAAGCCGCTATAAATCATGTTGTAATGAATAAAAAAGGAAGGGGGAGAATATGAAAGATGAGATAGCTTCTAAAATCTATGTCAATCTATCAAGGTGTGAGAAAGGACATGATTCATGTACTGAATATAGTAGTATGTTGCATGATATGGTACATGGTCATATGTTATATGATACGGTTGACTTTGTTCTTAATCAGAAAGATGTTCCAGAAATAGATTTGTTAGCGGAAGTGTCGCCATACTTGATGAATAGAAGTGATTGTATTGGTAATGATGGCCTCCCTTATGTACGTGGGAAATATAAGGGGTATAATGTGTATGTAAATACTCATATTCTAAAAATCAATGCTTGTAGCTTATGTAAATATTACTACGGTATCAACATGCACGATTTCCCTTTAGAGGACGTACGGAAAGCCATTGAGAGGATAGGAGAGGATTTAAACATCCCTATGGATAAGGTCACTGTGACTAGACTGGATTTAGCAATGGATTTGGAGTTACAGCGGTCTCCAATAGAATATTTCAATCGGATGTTAGATTTACCTTATTTTAGGTGTCATTCATATTCTACAGGAATTACGTTTCAAACAGCAGAGAAAGAACTTTTGTTTTACGATAAAGGAAAGGAACAGGGGAGTAATAATAAGAATATAGCTCGATGCGAGTTTCGGATAAAGAAAGTTAGGAGGTGCTTTGGGAGATCGGTTACTGCGTCAATGTTATATGATCCTAGCTTTTGGAATGATTTGCTGGATCGGTTCTTATCTTGTTATTCCAAAGTCAAGGTGAGTAAAGAGTCTTTACCGCTTGATAAGATAAATGGGATAAAGATTTTGAAAGATTGTGCCTTATGTGATTATGTTAATCGTAATGGATTTGATCCGTTGAGGTCTGGATTTAAGGCTCGTGTACGTGATGGAGAATTGGCGCAAAGAGCCTGCAAGTCTATTATAGAAAAGATCAAGAAGTGTTGTTTCTCTTCTCAAGGAAAAGACGTTGGCCCAGAGATAGAAGAATTTGATGTGAAATTCAGGTCATTTTTGAAGTTAAAGAGATTTGATTAAATATCATTGTTTTGCCCATATTTGAGGCTTACAACGTATCTAGTCTTAATTTTTTCCTAATAAAATGTAGGAAATAATACCCTTGTCGGGGATCTGTCAAATAAATTTAGAGAGGTGGGGGATATTTCCGGGGAGGTGGTATCTCTCGCTTCTTTTGTTTTTAGAGGATATTGTTCTGTAAATGATTTTCCAAAAAAGAATCACGATAAAACGGAATTTAGAAAATGTTCGTTATATTTGCGTGAGGTAATCACTAAAAGATGAAACAACAGATAATTAATAAGCTAAGAGGCTTTTTCTCTTTGCAACCAATAGAGAAAGCATGGGTGTTTGGTTCCTGTTCACGTGGAGAGGAGACGAAGGATAGCGATATTGATATTCTGGTTCGTTTTGACTCCCACGCTCGTATTACATTATTCAAGTATGCTGGTATGGTGGAAGCTCTAAGCCAATTGTTGCATCGTAAGGTTGATTTGGTGGAGGAAGGACAATTGAAGGATTTTGCCGTTTCTTCTGTAGATCGGGATAAAATATTGGTATATGAGAGAGAAGCCTAAAGACAATACACGTCTACGGCATATGCTGGAGGCGATAAATAATGTCATTGAGTTCACGACAGATGTGACTTTTGAGGAGTATTCCAGAAACAAGATATTGCGTTTTGCGGTCATCAAGAATTTGGAGATTGTGGGGGAGGCTGCTTATTTGATTACAAAGGAATTTCGGGAGGAACATCAGGAGATCGCATGGAATGAGGTCATAGGCATGCGCCATGTGTTGGTGCATGGGTATTATCAGATTCGGGATGAGATAGTGTGGGGAACCATTCAAACAGATCTATTTCCGCTTAAGGATAAGATAGAACGGTTGCTCTGTAAATAACTCAATGTATTGTTTTAGAAAATAACCCTTTATTGGGGGGTATATCAAATAAATTTAGAGAGGTGGGGGATATTTCCGAGGAGGTGGTATCTTTCGCCTCTCTCATTTTTAATGCGATCACTATCAACCAAGTTGCCAATCTCGTACTTTTCGGCAAACTGCTATACGATAGTGCATGTTGGCGTATAAGGCGTTTTTAAGCCCGTTTTAGGCTATATAACCCCGCCCCTATATTCCTCTCATGTGTTTTCTTGAAATGTTTTGTGAGTAGCTTTAAATAAGATTCTCTGCGATTTTCTTTGCCCTTTGTTTTATATGTAATACATTTGCGATGTATTGAAAATAACGTAGAAGCGTTAAGATATTATCTCACATTTGGAATCTGGACAATTTCATCGAGCGGGATAATAGCCAAGATGCTCCTGCGCTTATGTCGTTATATATTTCCTTTACGGGAGAACTATATACGCTCATAAAGCGTGGGGCTATTGTATATTATCGTTCGATGGGCAGTCCAGAGCCTCAAATGTGATAATATCAATAGTCCCCACGCTTTTTTATTTAGAAATCACCGAACGAAGGGGGCAGGGAGGGCTAATTTTATATTTATGGAATCTAAAAAGGTTATAGTCTTAAAACGAAAAAATCTGTTGTTCGCTTTGTTCTCTTTTCTTACAGCCTTTCTTATTGTATTTGTGGTTGATTTTGTTGGAGGTACGTTGCAATATATTCCAGTGACATCAGCTGAAGGGCGTTATCAATTTGATAGTAGAGTTAGTTCTATTCATTATTCAACACCTTTTGGCTGTTCTATAAGAACAAGTGGTGTTCAGTATACTGTTGGAGATCTTATAAATGGGAGAGAGAATAAGGTGACTGAGATAAAATTGTATTGTACTTTTGAAAGCTTAAAAGAAGATTACATAGTTATTGTAGTTATATCTTTTATTATGATTATGATAAGATTTATTTTCATAAAAGTGAGTCTTAAATTAGTATAGCAAATATAGCATTCTCTATGCTAATAGCAGTTAAAGAAATTTGGTGTCGATTTATGAGTCAAGTGAAATTCATGGATTATATCCGGTGCATACGTCTATTTCACTAGTAGGGTACAGGCCATAATCATTAGTGCTTAGTATCTACACTTATAGTCTAGGTCTATAGTGGCATTCAGTAATACTGATACTATATATACTGGATATTTCCGTTGATTCGCTTTATTAAGTAGGGATACAAGTCATGATGTATCTTTAGAGAATCTAAATAATGATGATTATCAATTAGTTGAATGTTGTATATTATTAAAAATGATAAAATGTATATGGAACAAATAAAGGTAGATTTAGCAATAAATAAGAATATATATGTAGTAGATAACATACCATTTATCTATTTGTTTAAAAAGAAAGTTTTGATTTTGGTTGTTATGTTTTTTTGTGTTGGGACAACAACAGGAATAGCCCAAAGTTATAATCCTTATAACATGAACTTGTTGTATCAGGGAGCAGCGATATTGCAGGCTAGGATAGATGCGAACAAAGATAAAGTAAATGATAAAGTAAATGATGTGTTTGATACAATAGATGATGTTGAGATAGCTATTGGAGGATTTAATGAAGCTCAGAAGAAAGAATTGAATAAGTTTTATGAGACTGTGGAAAGGACAAAAGTTAATTATTCAGATAATGACGAGATTAGAGAACTCTTGTCCTGGTTGGATAGCTGGAAAAGGCATTTCAGATCATGGGCTAAATCGCAGAGAAGGAGATGGTGATAAGAAAAGCTATATCACTATTAATTGTTATATTGGTAACATTAGCCGCTGCTGCTGAGACGATACACATATCTCCTCAATATTGGTGTAAAAATGCAGATATTGATCCTAGAGCTTATAATAACTGGGAAGCGACATACGGTATTGTAGATATAACAATCAATGCAGAAAGGTCATATGTGGAGTTGAGGATAGGTGATAAATATCATATATTCAATGTGTTATCGGTGGATCAAATAGCTAAATATACCAATGAAACAGTTTGGGCAATAAAAGCCCTAAATGAGAGTGGAGAAAAAATGGTTTTTCAGCTAAGGGTAACTAGTAATAGATTGAAGGTTTTTATGATAAGTAGAAGAGGAACTATGGGCTTTTTAGAAGAGAATTAAGCATGGAACTTTTAGAAATCTGATGTAATGTGTATTTTTAGATGATCGTTATTTGTCTGACAATAATCAAATAGGAGGGGGATGTGACCTTTACTTTTGGTATCGCTCTTGTTTTATTACAAAATGGAGCGATATCAATAAGTAAAATGAATGAAAGAATGAATATATAGATGTGATAATTAATCTATTAGATCCTTTATGGAAAAGTAAGGGGGATGATAAATAAAATGTATAATACAAAAAGTGTATTTACTTATGGCTTTATATGGCGTGGATCGGGGCGGCACCAAAGGAGGAGGCTGCGAGCGGGTGCGGAAGGCGGCGGTGGGGACACCAGCCCCCATTTTCTCTTTGGTACTTTGGGGTGAGAGTTTACATATGTCTTATTTCTTTTATTAACAATCTAAAAACATGGAATAATGTATATCGAATATAAAAGTGAAGATGAAAGAAAAAGAGATTATAGGGAATGGTGGCGTAAGCTAGCAGAAACTCCAGAGGTCGATAATGGTGGAGAGTGGCTGGAAACAATACTGCATGAGCATGAGAAGGAATTGAAGGAACAACCAAGTCTGGAACGTGAAAACCTTATTGTCCGCTTGAAACAAATGGCGGGGGATGACATTGGTTCAATAATAGAGACAAGAAGATCTGAGGGAGCCATGTGCTACAGCCCGGCCGCACCAGATATGCTTTATTCTTTCATATGTCCTAAATGTGGTCGGGAGGTAAAAGTTCAGACCTATGGATATGAATACGAGCATGATATTGAGATTATGCAAGAGATCATTTATGAGATGGTAGATTTAGGGTATGACGTGAAGGTGAGAAGGGTGTGCTCTGTTTGCAGTCAGAGAGAGAAAAAAGCGACAGGGATTGATTTACTATTCTATATTCGCTTTAAGGGTATGCAAACGTATCATGTGGCATTGGCCTCTATTGAGAAACTTAGGATAGTTTTAGCTTTTCTTAAAGGAGAGTATGGGTACGATGAGTTTATCATAGAGGACCTGCTCGTTATAGAGGAAATGACAGGTATCTGGTTATGCCCTAAATGCTGGAAAGAAATGGTGAGCATGGAGCATCTGAATCAGATAGATTTTGATTATATAAAAGATGCTATAGAGTTGATAAATATTGAGTTAGGAGGCTGGACCGATAAATGTCATATAATGGCGATGATGTTATGTTCCGCTTGCTGTCAAACGGGGGTTGACATGTATCTTTTTGTATATATTTCTGGAAGTGATAAATATAATATGATACCGGCCTCAATAGAAGAGCTTAAAGCTTTCCTTGCTCTGTGGGAGAAAGTAAGAATGAGCCATGATTACATATCATTGGGAGATTTAAAAGATGCACTTTATCTTATTCAATATCTTAAGGATAGTATGGGAAAAATAGATTTTCATCCTAAAGATTCTAGGAAAGGATACATGGAGGGACGGTTAGATAGGGAGTTCTCTTATCCCAAGGATGACAGTTGTATACGTTTTGTGGAACATTTGGATTTCTTGAAGAAAATAGTAGGCATAGAATCATGAGGAATCGGGTTATAAGATTACCAAGAAATGCGGTGTTGGAGGTTACATACCAATGTAATCACCGATGTCTCTTTTGTTCCTGTCCTTGGTATGCTCCCGAGGGGAAATATCCCAAAGGTGAGGAACTGGATTTACAAGCGTGGAAAGAGGTGGTAGATAGATTGTATGACAAGGGCGTGGAGGTTTTCTCTATCTCCGGAGGTGAGGCCTTGCTAAAGGATTGCCTACCTCAAATACTTGAGTACATCCATATACAGAGTGGTAAGAGAAACAAGTATCCGGGGATTACCTTGATCTCAAATGGACGTTTCATGACGAATGAGTATCTTCGGCTTTTCCAACGTTACCATGTGAACTTAGCGATGAGTTTACCGGGGTATGCTACGTTTAAGGATCATACCGGGGTTGATAATGCGGATGGAGTATTGGGTTGGTTCAGGGAAGCGAAAAGACTAAGGCTTAGAACGACGGTTAATATTACGGTGACAAGAATAAATTATGACGAGTTATTCGAAACGATAGCTTTAGGGTTATTGAATGGGGCCTCATCAGTCTTGTTAAACCGTTTTTTACCCGGGGGACGAGGCTTGCTGTATCGCCATAAGCTTGAGTTGAGCAGGGAGCAATTGAATGGAATGCTTGATACGGCGGAAGAGGTCTTATCGTATAGGAAATGTTATGGATATGTAGGGACGGAGTTCCCGAGGTGCCTCATCAAGGATATCAATAAATATCGTTACCTGGGGATTGGGACTCAATGCGCTGCCGCCAAGGGATTCTTTGCGATAGATCCGAGCGGACAGATCCGGACGTGTAATCATTCCCCAAGGATTGTCGGGCATGTTTTAGAGGGGGAAATGATAACAGACAATGCGTATTGGAATCTGTTTGCTCAAAGCGACTATCATCCGGCTTATTGCGCGAATTGTTCTGATATCGGTGTGTGTGATTGCGGCTGTCGTGAGGTCTCTAATATCTTGAATGGTACGCCTAAAGGCCTAGATCCTTGCGTGGCTCAGTAACATATTTATGGTGATGAAAACATGTGAAGAAAAAAGAGTTGATGATGGATATTAGTTTGGTATGAAAACAAGTAAATGCTTTGATCGTGCTTCTTGTAGCTGGGATTGTAAACCTCGAATCACGGGTTTAATACATGATCCGGTTGAGGAATCAGAAGCCTATTTATCCATAGAGAAGGAGTTGGAGGAAAAGCTACGATCTTACTTCTCTGATAAAAAAATTGATTCTGGTAGCTGGTTTCGTACCCCGGTCTCATGCTTCGAGTATTGGCAAGCGATGAGACGTTTTTTATGGGAGGACTATCGAATAGAGTGGAGATCCCCGGTTGAATTGAATCCTACTATATTCAAGAATGACCTATAATCGGTAAAAAAGGAGATATGGAAGATTTTTTAACCTTCTTATTCGTTTGTATTGTTGGTGGGGTGGTTGGATTACCGGCCTTCATAATCCTTCTATTCTGGGCAAGGCCGGAGCGATGGACGTTTAAGTCTTTTTGTCTTTGGTTGGCTACTTGGGTCTCATGGGGATGTTGTCCGCCTTTGTACGTGTGGGTTGAGCGGAGATGGCAGCGGGCGAGTTGGAAAAGATGTTCTTATGCGCTGTTATCTCCTATCTCTCTTATTAGCTTAATATATGTTTGCTCGTTTGTATCAGATATTGTCAATAAGCCGGATGGAAACCGGATGGAGATCTCATACAAGGTGGGTGTAGGATTGCCAGCGTACGAGGTTATAGATCGCACCTATGGAAAAAAGTCGTTCACTTTGGACTATATGGATCGGATAGATATTAAGTTTGAACCGGGTCGTGAAACGGAGAGATTCTATTGGTGGATGAAGATGAATCCCCCGGCTCATTGGAGCGTGTCGGAGGACGGTAGTTTTTACTTTAATGAGATTTCAGAAGATGGAACCTTCTTCACAATGCGTATAGATTCCCAAAAGGGTACGGCACGTATAGAATATGGAGCGTGGTAGATAACTGGGGTTCGATTGTTGGGGGAAGGCCCTGTGCCTGTGGACGACAGCGAGAGTCCTTTTCCCCTTATTTATGGTGTTTGGGTATTATAAGATTTATAGATGTAAATTATACATTGATTTTACCTATTGCTTCCATTGCTTCTTTTTTTGAATTATCAAGAACTTCTGTATAAATTTCTGTAACTGTTATACTTTGGTGTCCTAGTAGTTTAGATACAGTATAAATATCTACTTTCTTTGCAATAGCAAGAACGGCAAATGTATGGCGTGAACAATGGAATGTAAGATGTTTGTTTATTCCAGCTTTTTCAGCCCATTTAGGCAATATCTCATTACTTCTACCTAAAGTTATTAATCCAGAAAATACTAGATCTTCCATTGAGGCATTTCCTTGCTCTGGTAGCCATTTCCTAATATTTTCGTTAAGAGGTATATCTACTGGATCATTTGTCTTTTCTTGGACTAAAGAAATGCATTCTATGCCATTTTTAATAACTCCTATATTACCCCATTTCATTTGTTTAATGTCACAATGCCTTAAGCCTGTTAGACAGCCGATCATGAAAGCTCGTTTTAATAATTCATTTGGATGCTCAGTTCCTGCGAATCTCCTTAATTCATCTTCTGTGAGAAATTCCCGTTTTGGGGCTTTTTCTGCCGATGGACGGTATTTCTTTTTTATAGATAAAATAGGGTTCAATGGTATTATGTCATCACTTACAGCCTCATCCAAAACCATTTTGAGACATTTAAAGTACATGGCTTGACTATTCTTGCTTAGCTTTCTTCCTTTGTTTCTTTGGGTGTGTTCTATTTGAGCATCTTCTAAATACTCAATAAAGTCCATGATGTAATATTTATCTACTTTTCCTATTTGTATATCAGTTCCTTTACTCCGCTCTAGATGATATACAAGGGAGTTGAGATTCTGTTGGGTGGATTTTCCTTTGGTTTCTGCAAAGCTTCGGATATAGTCACGTAGTAATATTTTGGAACTTTCTTTTTGATTGCTTAGCCCGTGAATGGTTGTGTTTAGTTGAATGATCATTTGAGCCTTAATCGCTTCTGCTAAGTCCATATTCTTTCTGTTAATAGCTTTAGCCTTCTCATTTGTTTCTGGGACTAGATATAATTTAAGAAACTTATAGTTTCGTTTTCCGTTCTGGTAGATGTCCAAATAGATAGAAAGATTGCCATTCGCTAGTTTCTTGTATCTGATTTTAACTGGCTGTTTTTCTTTTGTGGAAAGTTCAGTTTTCTTCTTGCTCATTGTTATCAGTCTTTTGTTACCCGCTACAAAAATACAGAACAGGTAACAAATGAGTAACAAATTAAGGCTAAAAATAACATAAATAACGATAAGGAAGAGTAATAGAATAAACGTCTCTGTGTTCTTAATCTGTTGATTTATATGTTTTTATTTGTCATTTTTTTGCTTTTGTTTCTCATGCTTCTACCCTGCTTTTACAACACATTGTAATGCCATATTATTATCGTATTTTTTATTATCAATCTGTTATATAGTCGCCCCAAGCGACTTGTTTTGAGTTCGCAAAGATAATCAATTTTAGGCTGATACGGTTATTTTCTTAGGCTTTCTCTTCATGCTTAACCGGTTGCCTCATCGATTGTTTGCTTAATAATGTTTTAACGAGTTTGTTCATAGGCTTCTCGAAATAGTAGTAAGAAAGCAGGCTCAACAGGATTATGACACAAAATAGAAGCGGGATCGAGATGTACCAGTCTATATGAAAGTCGCTTTCTTTTTGCCATTTAGCATAAGAGAGCAGTACAAAAAGATGAATCAAATAGAAACTGTAACTGATTTCTCCGCCAATCACTAAGAGGCGGTTCGATAGGAGTCGTGAGACCATACCTTTTTGCAGGGAAAAACTTATTAGGATAAACGCGATGGGAATCCAGTAGTAGCAGGAGTATCGGTATACTTTGGGGATTTCAGCGGCATACAGATAGAAACTTAAGAATAATGCTATTGACGCGATCTCTATGATACTTCCTTGGCTGGAGGTGATGTTTTTAGTTTTCAAATGGTCGTATAATTGAAATAATAGCATCCCGGCTATAAAATCCGGAAGTCGGGTGATTGGATTAACATACCAATATCCTTTTATACTTTCCATAGGAGTAAAATACATACCGACAACGCTCAATATCGCGCAAATCAAGAAAGTGCTAAGTAACTTTCTATAGTCTTTCG
Source organism: Parabacteroides sp. AM17-47 (assembly GCF_003434625.1). NCBI lineage: Bacteria > Pseudomonadati > Bacteroidota > Bacteroidia > Bacteroidales > Tannerellaceae > Parabacteroides > Parabacteroides sp. AM17-47. The sequence goes on along the minus strand of NZ_QTLI01000023.1, from coordinate 52,768 downwards.
TGAATGCTATAAGGAAAGGAAAACAAATATAGAAAAGCTGTTCACAACATAAACTCCACGAAGGACTGTTGAATGAAAAAAAGTAATTGTCTTTTGGTATATAGGCGTTTGTCAATGTGAGTGAGGCGAGGAAATGCTTGCACCAATCTATAGTTCCCGATGCTATTACATAGTTTCCTAAAGCGACGGCAATCAATAAGGTCAGCCAGTGTAAGGGATAAATACGGGCGATGCGTGCTACCCAAAAAGTGCGTTTGGTTATCTTATTCTCACTAAATTTCTTTTGATAATTGTACGCTATAATAAAACCGCTTAGCATGAAAAAGAAACTAACCCCTACAAATCCCTCCTTGAAAAAATGGATATCGAAGTGATTATCTATTACATAACAGTGCGCCCCAAAAACCATCATGGCGAATATAAATCGCAAAGATGTTAAAGTGTTAATCATAATTTCGTTACATTAAGTCTGTAAATGTAGGAAATTAATATGGAAATTTAGACAAGAGTATTTAAAACAATCTTTTGCTTTAATTATGGCATTACAAATATATTACAGTAATGCCATAATTAATTATTTTGATCTGGCTATATGAGTTCGATTGTATTCTTGATGCCAGTTAAATCAATTGATCCGGAGTTAGCGGGTATCTCTTTTCCATTTATCTTGATAGACTTACAGTTGACTGGTATGGTAAAATGTAGGTTCCACCCGTTTTCTGTACAAGAGATAACAAAAGATTTTTGTTGTCCGGATTTCTGGTAATCAATGCTTAACTGATTATTACCCACTAACAAATTATCAAGTTTGGCATACTCCCAGTCTTCCGGGATATCGGTCTTAATATTTATCTCTTTTTTATAAGCCATCGGGTCTACGCCGAATACGTAGTGTATTAATGGAATATTGTAGCCACTAACGTTCCAAGCTTGCACGAACATGCCGTAATCCGGAGAAACCTCATAAGTCGTTCCGGGTGTAGCGAAACTGAAATTATTCAGGATTTGCCGGATATATTTACGGGCACTCTCAAATCCCCTGTATTGGCACTCCGCTATCGCTAAGCTGGATGTCGCCCCTTGCATGATCGCCTCATTGTAATTGAAATCACCATTGAGGCGGTCGGCCACGGAACACTCCTCCAGCGTGATATCATCCGGTCGTGCGATACCTGCCACGTAAATACCGAACTTATTCGTAAAGAAAGATACCTCGTCCAACATTTGAAGAGCTTTATCCCGATCGGCAATGCCTTCCTTGATCGGTAAGAGGCAAGAAGCATTATAGAATACCGTAAAGCCTTTTTCCTTATGCTCCCCTTTCAATATCCGCTCTTTCAAGGCTGTTAGTTCCTTCCGTGCCCATTCATTTCGGTTGGGGATCACTCGCTCTTGAAGCGCCATATCGATCAATTGAACGGCTTTTTGCTGATCCGAGATAAAATCGGCAAAACGTTTCTCGGACGGACTCCACCAATCCTCGTTGATCTTTTCCTTCAATTGTTCCGCTTTAGAGGCGAAATCTTTCGATAAATCCGGTTCATTTAATACCGCTGCCGCTTGTGACATAACATCCAAGAATGTCTGGGTATGAACGGCTACGTCCAACATCTCGTCATTCAGTCCTTTGATCTCCACTCCTCCGGGGCCTTCCACGTATAAGTTATGGTTGGTATCGTGCTCCTGTAAAAACTCCCATACCTTTTTCCCATGCTCATAATAGGTTCTTAGGAAATCTATATTCCCGGTCCATTTGAATATTTCCCAAGTGGCGATGATAAACTCTTGGGATTCTTCCATACGCCCTTTATCATAGACCGCCCCGTTGGTAGAGAACTCGTGGACGATACGCCCTGTATTATTATTGAACTTGTCCGATACCTCCTTGATCATTTTCATGGAATTGTAGAATAAGCCCGGGTCACGGGTTCCGACTAGGGCCTTGAACGTGATGGATTGGTCATTACTAAAGAACCAAGGATAATCCGGAAGTCCGGCGCTCATGGCATTCCCTAAACCGGGGACATCACGAACCAACCAATCACTATTGTACTTACCCCATTGGTAGGCGGTCATAAGTAAAGTATCCGGTATGGTTATAGCGGCGGTACGGTCTATTTCCTCATACCGTAGTCTCTTTTGCTCATACAGGTCTTTTAGATTCTCTTTCGCTACCCGAAGGTTCTCTTGTATCTCGGTCTCGTTTTTCATGGAGCCGGAGATAAAGAAACGGATGTTCCTCACTTCGTTGGCCGCAAGGTTTAAACGGGGTGTATTAAGTTTCACGGAAATCCCTTGGCCTTGTACCGGGCTATTTCCCAAATCGTCGATCGATAAGCTATCTTGATCGGAAGTAACGCCGACGAACCAATTCTTTAAGCTGTCTTTAGCGAAAACCGTATTATGGATCAAACCGGTATATTGGTCTCTGGTATCCGTCATTCCACTACGTTCACCTAACCAGACCGGAGATAGATCGGTATCGGCGGTAAGTGATAAAAGGATTTCTTTCGGCTGATTCGTTTTATTACGGACTTGATACTCTACGGCCAATACCGGAAGGCTATCCGGAACAAAATCCGTACGTACAATTTCCAAATCATCGGCCCCGTCATATTTGAATTGGGTGGCTAACGGGTACGTGATAAAAGAATCGCATTTATCCAAAACGATGGATTTTGCCCCATCCTGTATGGATAAGGTAAAGCCGTCCAGTAACTTGATCGGATGTTGCCATATACCGCTCATCTCACCGGGTACGTGGAAACCTGCCGGCGGGAAATCTCCATACTGGTTACCGATGGAATATAAGTTATTTCCGGCGGTAACATATAAATAGTTCCCGTTTCCTTTCTTACCTTGGATATTAGGTAATTGACCAACCTCTTTCCCCAAGCTGAATGCTTGGGGAGCCTTAGGTGCGTTACAGCTAAGGAAAAGGGGGATGCTCGCTAATAATATACATAATTTCATGATCGAAGAATTTGAGTTATTTAATTAGATTCCGGATTCAATATCCCGGATTTTGTTTCAACAGCGGGTTTAAAAGTAACGCATTTGTCGGGATCGGTTGCAATATCCGGTCATTATTATTTTTCCATGGCATATCTTTACCAAAATAATAATGATATTTCTCATTTACTTTCTCCAATAACTTGCCGTGTCTCACTAAATCCTCACGGCGATAGCCTTCATGGTACAATTCCCAACCTCTCTCATCGAGAATGGCGTCACGCATGGATGCCATGTTTAAGTTTGCCGGGAGATTCTCCAAACCCGCCCGGCTACGAATTTTATCGACATAGGTTTTCGCTTCCTCCAAATGGCCTAATTCATTCTCGGCCTCCGCATAGGTTAACATAACTTCGCCAAGACGCAATGCGGGAACATTTAGGGAGGCATCCTCTCCTAATGGAATATTCGTTTGCACCTCCCATTTGAACGTAAGTATGCGACTTAGTTGTTCCTCTACGCTTTTGGGTTCCTCGGGAGTACCATAAACCGGCGTTCCATCACTCTTATAAACGATTCCGGATACGGCTATACCTTTGCCGGTAGCTGGATTATAAGGTGTGATGCGTTTATCGTCCGGATCGAAAGTTCGGAAGAAAGGTACGGCCATACCGTATCCGTTGGAAGCGGATACTCCGGTAATGCCAAGGGCGTCGCGGATGGATGCCTCCAATACCAAGGCTACGTATTTGTTTCCATGATTAGCCTCCGCTATATGATTAATAGCCAATATGACTTCATCATTTTGATTCTTGGAGAATATATCTTGATAATCAACCAAGTTGAAACCTCCCTTGTCGATAATCTCTTTCGCATAGATGGAAGCTTTCTTCCAATCTTTCTTATTCAAGTAATAGCGGGCTAATGTAGCCTTGACAGCCCATGAGGTGGGACGGCCATAATCCGTAGAGGAATAAGTTTCCGGCAAGACCTTCTCTACATCAGCCAATTCAGTCTCGATAAAAGATTCCATTTCCTCTTGGGAAGCCCGGGCAATGCCGTTTTTGATATCTTGGCTACCTGTAACCAAAGGAACCGTACCGAATAAATGATATAATTTGTCGTACGAGAAAGCCCTCCAGAAGCGAGCCTCAGCTACATACTGGATAATTTCCGGTTCTGTGGATTCCCCATATTTAGTGATTACCTCATTACATTGCGTAATAAGACTGTAGACACTATTCCAGTTTGTTTCCGACATAGCATGTCCGGCATCCATATTGAGGAAGTTTTGTGCGCCTCCCCATCCGGTTTCAGGCGTACCACCCCAATTACAGAAAAACTCATCGGAGTAAGAGCTAACATTCATTAGCCAATTATTTCCCCCGAAGTAACTGAAATACTGTACATATCCGTAAATACCATTGGTCAATAAACGAGCGCCTTCGATATCGGAAAGGTTACCGTCTCCGATCTGACTGAACAATTTTTCTTCTACCATGGAATCAGAGCAAGAAGTAAAAGCGAGATTGCCAGCTAACAAGGCAAGTAAAATATATTGGATAGAATGTTTACGTATCATATTGAATGTATGTTTTTAATGTTAGAAACTAAAGTTAAGACCAACCGTGAATGTCCGTGCCGGGGGATATGCGTTCATATCTACGCTACCGGGAAGGAATGCGGGAAGATTCTCGGAAGAGGACATATAAGCGTTATTCGCTAATTCCGGGTCCAAGCCGGAGTAAGGGGTGATCAGGAACAAGTTTTGTGCCTGCACATATATCTTAGCCGTCGGGAATATCTTACGAAGTGAAGGGATAGAAGCCAAGTTATAAGACAAGGTTACGTTTTGTAGACGGATAAACCAAGCATCCTCAATCCAGCGGGAATTATAAAGGGCATTACCATTTCCATTCGCACGGTTGGCCGCTATATCTGAGTTCGGATTGGATTCGGACCAATAATTCATGGCATCTACCATATAGTTGGAAGTCTCGAAAGTATTCGGCAGCGTGAAGTTCATCGCTGAGTAGTTATACATCTTATTGCCGAAATTAGCGTTAAAGAAGATATCTAAAGCGAAGTTCTTATACTTGAATGTATTGCCGAAGCCTAGGATTACCCGGGGATCCGGAGTCCCGAGAATCGCTTTGTCTTTGACCGTGATAGAACCGTCTCCATCTAAATCCTTGAAACGATACGAGCCACTGGAAGGATCGATGCCGTCGATGACGTAGGTATAATATGAGTTCGTGCGCTCTCCCTTGATAACACCGATCGTATTCAACGCCGCTACCGTGCTTTCGTCGGTTACGTTATAATCCGTGATCTTATTATCTGTCCAAGAGAAACTCAACTGTGTATCCCATTCGAAATCCCGGGTTTGTATATTGGTTGAGTTCAAGCTATACTCAAGACCCCATACTCGCATGGAGGCGGCGTTCTGCCATTGATATTTATGGCCGGTCATAGGTGATTGTGAAACCTGAACTAACATATCCTTCGTATTTTTCACGAAGAAATCCAGATTACCCGATAAACGGCTGAAGAAGCCATAGTCGATACCCAAGTTGACCTGTGAGGTAGTTTCCCACTTCAAGTCCGGATTTTCCATATAATTCGTTAGCGTGGCTCCGGATACTTTGTTTTGTCCGAGAATGCCATTCGTTGTCATATCATACTTAGAAAGAGATTGGTAAGGATCGATACCCGAGTTACCGGATTGTCCGTAACCCAGACGGAGTTTTAATATATCGACCTTATCTGCGGCTCCGGCCATAAAATCTTCCTTGTCTATTTTCCAACCTACTGAAACGCCCGGGAAATAAGCATATTTATTATTACCACCGAATACGGAAGATCCGTCACGTCTTAACGTTACCGTAGCGAGGTATTTATCATCGAAAGAATAATCGACTCGTCCGAAACCGGAGATATCTTTACGACGATCTTTGGAAGAACTCATCTTGGGAGCGTTTCCACCACCTAGATTGTTTTCGTGTGTGGCATCTGTACCAAAACCTGAGTTCTCGGCACGGAAATAATTGTTATCCCGTTGGTAATACTCGTATCCTAACAACCCGGTTACGTGATGTTTTTTATTGAATACGGCATCATAATGAAGTAAGCCATCGAAGGAGATACCGGTACTTCTCATCGAACTTTGGCTAGCGGTTCCTCCGTGCGTAAAGTTTCCATTATATGCGGTTGTCGACGGTACATAGAAGCTGCGGTGGGCGTTTTGTACGTCGTAGGTAAGCTTGATCTCCGGTTTCAATCCGGGTAATACCTCGTAAGAAGCGCCTGCGCTGAAATTTAATTTGTCCGTATAGATCTTATCGTTTATGTCTAATAAAGAAACCGGATTGGCGATAAAATCATTGTTCGGATCTTTATTATACGCTCCGTTTTGATCCCGTACGGTTACGTTGGGGGCGAAAGCGATGGAGGAGGAGATGACGGAATTACGGGTACCACCTTCCGTCGGCTGGTTCGTATCCAAGATATGGGTAGCGAAAATATTGGAACTGAAGGTGAATTTATCTTTCTTATACTCAATATTACTTCTTCCGGTATAGCGGTCCATTCCAGTATTTTTCACGATACCGTCCATTCCGTAATATCCGAGGGAGAAATAATATTTAAGTGATTCGGAACCACCGGAAAGGTTTACATTATGACTTTGCAAGAAGCCGTTTCTGGTTACTTGATCAAACCAATTCGTGGCTTGCGCCGCATTGATCTCTTGTTCGGTAAAGCTGGTCAAATTGAAAGCGTTGTTGTATCGCATATATTGTTGTGCGTTCATGACGTCATACTCGTTAGCGACAGTTTGTACGCCGGCATATCCATCATAGGATATGCGAATTTTACCTTGTTTACCTCTTTTGGTCGTGATGATAAATACACCATTAGAGCCTTGAGCACCATAAATAGCGGTGGCGGCGGCATCTTTCAAGACCGCTATGCTCTCGATATCGTTCGGGTTGATAGAGTTCAACGGATCACGGTCCGGAGCGTTGAACGCCATTCCGCTACTAGGAGCGCTAGGTGTGTTTACGACGAAACCATCTACTACATATAAGGGGTCCGTATTTAAGAAAAGAGAGTTACGCCCGCGGATAATCGTCTTACCGCCACCACCGGGCTGAGAGGTGTTTTGCTTGAACTGTACACCGGAGATACGACCGGAAAGCATTTGATCCACCGAAGTAGAGGCTCCTCCTATATTCGTCTTGTCCGCACGGATATTGGAAACGGCTCCGGTGATATCCTCAACCTTGCGGCTGGCATAACCAACGACTACTACCTCATCCAGATTCAAGGAGTTTTCTTTCAAGACGATATCGAAATTACTCTTGTTCGCTACCGGGATAATTTGTTTTCCATAGCCGACATACGAAATCTCTATCGAGCTGTTTTCCGGTAATTCCATAGAGAAACGTCCGTCCAAATCCGTGATCGTTCCGTTCGTGGTATTGCGTTGAACGATGCTGACGCCAATAACCGGTTCGTTATTCTCGTCTTTTACCACACCGGAAATCTTCTTGCTCTTTTGCGATATACCATTCTTTTCTTTAATAATAAGAGCGATCTGGCGGTTATCGATCTCGTAGGTGAGATTTGTGGTTTTTAACATAGCATTGAGGACCTCCTCTATACTTTGACCATTTGCGTTAGCGGAGACTTTCTGAGAAAGATCCGTTCTCTTGTCATCATAGAAAAAGGTATATTTACTTGCGGACTCAATTTTTTTCAAAGCCTCTTCCAGAGAGACATTAGAGAAAGAAATACGAAGCTTTTCTTGCGCATAGGTTACTCCCGCATGGAGGAGCATCACTATAAATAATGATAAAGTGCAAAATGAATGTTTAAAGATGGAATAATTTTTCATACTTTTGTATTAATAAAAGATTAAGAATCTGTGAGCTACGGAAAGCGCCAACTTTTGTCATAACTCACGTTTTTTTTCGTTTATGAGGGCATGCGATGCCCCCGAAAGGCATAATCAAATTATGCCTTTTGTCTTTTGTCATATACTCATAGGCAAAATAATTTAAGGTTCTACACTACTTATTGTTACACGGTTGTTATCATCGAATGTATATTTTATCGGATTAATCTTAGACAAAGTTCGTAATATCGTTTCCAAGGAATCATCTTTTACCGTGAACGTATAGAATTGACTCTCGGCTATCTTTGGATCGACATTGATTTTCACGTTGTACCATCTTTCCAGATATTTACAGATATAGCCGAGCGACTTACTTTTAAAGAATACTGATTCTTTTGCCCAGAATGTCTCTAGCTCCACATCCGACTGTTCAATCTTCAATGTCTGCTCCTTTTTATTGATCCTTGCGATCTCTCCCGGGCTTAGAAAGGCTTCCTTTCCGTCTTTTAGTGATACGGATACCGATCCGCTACGAAGGGCGATCTTCGCGTTATTATCGTTCGGGTAGGAATATACGTTGAACTTCGTTCCATATACCTTTACTTTTAAGTCTCCGCTGGAGACGATAAACGGGTACCTTTTATCTTTTGTGACCTCAAAGGAGGCTTCTCCCTCCAGAACTAATTGCCGTTTATGGATGAACGAAGAGGCATATTGAAGGGTAGAGCCGGTATTTAGCCAGACAACAGAGCTATCTGGTAAGATTATTCTGGATTTCCCGTTCAAGGCGGAATAATATTGATTTGTATTATATTGCCGTACGAATTGATAGCTATAACCGATACCTAACAGTAATAAGATACTGGCAGCGATGGAGATAACTGAGTACTTGATCCGGCGTAAATTTCTTTGTTTATGTTGGCCCGCATGTATACGAGTTTGCATCTTTTCCCAAGAAACTGCCAGATCCGGTTTCGCTTCCGATACCTCTTCTTGTATTTTGTCCCAGAGCAAGGTGATGTCGACGAATAACTCGGCGTTATCCGTTTCTTTTATCCATGCGTCGAACAATACATCTTGTTCCGGGGTGGATTCGTGTTTTAATTGAGCTATAAGTAGCCCCCATGGTATGATTTTTTCCATTACACCGAAATTAGCCTTTTATAATAGAGACACGGTTTTGGAAAAGAACCCTAACGTCTCGAATGAAATTTTTTCAGAAAAGATAATGATAGCCTTTCCCTAAATGAGCTTTAATATGTTTGAGCGCTTTGGTTATCTGGGCTTCTACGGTTTTTACCGTGATATTCATATCCGTGGCGATTTCTTTGTTAGAACGATTCTCCATACGGCTTTTTAAGAAGACTTCCCTACATTTGTCCGGTAAGGCATAAATGGCTTCGTTTATCAGTTGTTCCAGTTCTTTCATCTCGAGAGGATATTCCTCGATAGCGGATTCGAAAAGGGATATATTCTCCGTGTAAAGCTCTTGTTCATGGTCTCGGAGATAGTTTAAGGTCCGGTTACGGGCAGAGGTGAGGAGGTAAGCTTTTATGGATAATTTGATCTCGATTGTCTTTCGTTTCTCCCAAAGGGCCGTGAATACATCCAATGCTATTTCCTCCGATAACGTATCTTTCTTTATATAGAAAAAAGAAAGTCGATACACAGCGGTGAAGTAGGTGTCGAAGAGATATTTGAATGCCGCCTCGTCATCTTCTTTGATTCGTTGTAAAAGAAAGATATCATCGATATTTTTCATCATACCATTAGATTTACTGATCCTTATCTCCGCAAAAATAAGAGAATATGATGAAATATGTATACATATGGCTAATTTGTCATAATTTTCTAGCATGAATTATCGCAGAGACTTGCCTATGTATAGAAAGAATTTGAAAGCTTTTGATAACTTTGTATGTATTAGTATTTAATATTCATTCAAAACTTTATGTCAATGAAACACGTCTACTTGGCTTTGTTAGCTTGTGCTACGCTATGTGTACAAACACTTTCAGCTGATCCGATAGGTTCGGCCGAAGCGCTCCGGATTGCCCAGCAACAGTATTCGATGGAGAATACCTCGGTGTTGAGGGCCGGTTCTTTTCCTGAGTTTAAGTTGGCCTACGTAGGGACGGAGGAAGGCATCGAGGCCCCTTCTAAATTACGTTCCTCGAGTGTGGAGAATGCCTTACTTTACCTGTATAACGTAGGGGATAACCAAGGTTTTGTAATCGTATCCGGAGAAGATCGTGGAAAGCAGTTATTGGGTATATCCGATAAGGGGGCTTTGCCGGAGAAAGGTCTGTCCGCTACGATGGAGAATTTTATGCGTATGTATATCCATTATGTAAAGGCGTTACGGTCCGGGATGCCTCTAGCGGTGGATAGTGTTGAGGCTTCTTCACGGTTTCCAGAGGCGGTGATCCCTTTGATTAAAACGGAATGGAAGGATGATGCTCCCTACAATGAGATGTGCCCAGTTGTCAATGATGTTCTAACTTTTGCGGGTGGGGAAGGTGTCGCTATGGCGCAGATCATGAATTATTATCAATATCCGAAAAGCGGTATGGGTAACGTAAATTATAAGAATCCGGGAAGTACGTTGGTTGTTTCCGCTAATTTTGGGCATACAACGTATGATTGGGAAAATATGCCTGCTACTCTTGATGAGTCTTCCTCTTGGGATGAGATAGAGGCTGTTTCCACGCTGATTTTTCATTGTGGAGCGGCTGCCTATATGAATTATGAATGGGATATGGGGGCTAATAAAGAAGATGTACGGAAGGCTTTCATTAATAATTTTGGATATGATAAGAATATACAATTGTATGATAGGACCTTCTTTTCCGGAAAAGAATGGACGGATCTGCTGAAAACGGAACTAGCCGCTCAACGTCCGGTTTATTATGAAGGAGGTAGCGGAGAAAATAATCAGGCCTATAAATGGGCATTTGTTTGCGATGGCTATAATCGGAGCGGACTTTTCCATTTAAATACGGGCTGGTTTGGCAGTGGATATTTTGAGTTAGGTGCGATTGGCGATAATTTACGTACTTACAATGAACGCCAAGCCATGATCACGGGTATCCGCAAACCGTCTGATGACTCGAAGCCTGTGAAGTTGTTAACGATCAGTTCTTTGGGTACTAAAGATATTGAAAGTATCAAGCTTGGTGAGAAGTTTCCGATTACTTATAACCTATTTAACTTGGGGCAAGATGGGAGCTATGTCCATACATTAGCCTTTTTCGAAGAGAATGAGGCGGTGGAGTTGCCTGTTAGCGAAGCGGCATTTTTAGATACGATCGCGGACTTTCAGCTAGGTAATTATATAACGAAAGATTTCCTTTGTGAGTCCCTAGGTATCCCGGATACTACGGCTACTCTGTATATGTACGTACTGGGAGGAATGGAAGGAGATAGCATCTTACGTCCGATCCGTTCGGTAAATCATCCGTATGATTATATCTTGTTGGATGTGAAGGATAGCGTTATTTCTTTCTCACAGGCACGGAATAGCTTGACCGCCGATCCTGTAAAGGTCGAGTATGATGCGGAAAGTGGGACCGCTACCTTTGAGGTGACTTTCTATAACAAGCAAAAAACGAATTTCCAAGGTACGGCCGGCCTTTACGTGCGAGATCCTAATCTCTCGATAGACGATTACAGTTGGGAGGTGAATAATTGGCTGGAGATTCCGGCAGGGAAGAGCCAGACGGTATCTTATAGTGGCTCGTTTGATTGGGGTATTGGTGATATGCTTGCCGTAATGGCTACTTACCAAGGTGACTTGAGTGAGCTGTGGGAAACCAAGTATACGGATATCCGTGAAAGCTATCGTACGTTCTGCCTAAAGATCGATGGTTCGCTAGTGGTTTCTAATGAGGTTACCGAGCCGTCTGTCTCGGATTTGGAATATGCGTTTGATTCCGCTTCCGGCCTATTATCGGTTCAATCGGATGTGGCGATAGAAAATATGATGCTTTATACTTACGACGGCGCATCTGTCTGGGGAACTACCATAGATAGCCGGAAACAATATACGACTACCTTGCCGATACTTCCCGGGCATTATATCTTACGTATAAAGACGGCGGATGGAATAATCTCTAAGAAGATTTATAAGCAATAAGAGTTCCTCTTGATCACTAATAAATAGGGTGTCCTAAAAAGCTTCCGGCGATTTAGGACACCCTGTTGTTTTTACTTAGGCTGTTATGGTCTTAAAAAAACACGTACGTGTTTTTGGAAAAAGTCGTACATGTTTTTCGGAAAACACGTACATGTTTTTTTAAGGGGAATTCCGGCATTATTTTAATGCGCCTCCAACCAGTTCTCTCCCTCGCCGCAATCGGCGATTAAGGGGACTTGTAGTTTCATGACGTTTTCCATTTCCTCCAGCACGATTTTCTTTACCACCTCGGCTTCCTCTTTGTAGACATTGAAGTTTAACTCATCGTGTACTTGGAGGATCATCTTGCTTTTCAATCCCTCTTCCTCAAAGCGTTCGTAAATGCGTACCATCGCTAGTTTGATGATATCGGCGGCGCTCCCTTGGATAGGGGCATTGATCGCGTTTCGCTCGGCATAGCCGCGTACGACGGCGTTGTGTGAGTTGATATCCGGAAGGAAACGCTTGCGCTTGAAAATGGTCTCTACGTATCCTTTTTCCTTGGCGACCTTGATGCTCTCCTCCATGTATTCCTTGATGCGGGGGTAGGTGCTGAAATAACCGTCTATCAGTTCCTTGGACTCAGAACGAGGGATGCCCAGACGCTCGGCGAGCCCGAAGACGGAGATGCCGTAGATGATACCGAAGTTGGCGGTTTTCGCCTTCCGGCGCATATCGCTGGTTACTTCTTCTACCGGGATTCCGTAGATCTTGGCGGCTGTGGCGGCGTGGATATCCGCTCCGCTTTGGAAAGCCTCGATCATATGCGGGTCACCGCTCAGGTGGGCCATGATACGAAGCTCGATCTGGGAGTAGTCGGCCGAGAAGAAGAGGCAATCCGTATTGTCCGGGATAAATGCCTTACGGATCTCACGGCCCAGATCGTCCCGTACCGGAATGTTTTGCAGGTTCGGATTGGTAGAGCTGAGGCGTCCGGTAGATGTTACCGCTTGGTTGAAAGAGGTATGTATCTTTCCGGTCTGCGGATTGATCAACTCGGGTAGAGCGTCGATATAGGTACTTAATAACTTTTTAAGTCCGCGGTATTCAAGAAGCTTGCCGATGATGGGATGCTTGTTGCGAAGTTTCTCCAATACATCCTCGCTGGTACTGTAACCGCCTGTTTTGGTCTTCTTCGCTTTCTCGTCCAGCTTCAAGCGGTCGAAAAGGATTTCGCCGACCTGTTTCGTGGAGTTGATGTTGAATTCCGTGCCGGCCAGCTCGTAAACCTCTTGCTCCAGTTTGTTCATGGAGGCGGTAAGTTCGCCCGAAGATTGCTTAAGCGCTACTGTATCCAGCGTGACGCCGGTGGCCTCCATTTCCACTAATACATATATTAATGGCATCTCGATCGTGGTGAAGAGGGATTCCAGTCCTTCCTTCTTTAACTCGGGCGCGAAATAATTCTTTAGCTTGAGCGTGATGTCCGCGTCCTCGGCGGCGTATTCGGCGATTTGCTCCACGGGTACGTTTCGCATCGATAACTGGTTCTTTCCTTTTGGGCCGATCAGTTCCTCGATGTGGACGGTCTGGTACTTGAGGTAGGTCTCCGCTAGGTAATCCATTCCGTGCCGTAATTCCGGGTTCAGCAGGTAATGGGCGATCATCGTATCGAACAGAGGACCGGCTACCTTCACGTTGTATTTACGAAGTACCAAAATATCGAATTTGATGTTTTGCCCGATCTTTAATGATTTCGGATTTTGCAGGGCAGGGGAGAAGCGTTCCACTACTTTCGCCACCTCTACTGAGTTAGCGGGAACAGGGACATACCAAGCCTCGTTTTCTTTCACGGCGAACGACATTCCGACCAATCCGGCTTTCAAGGGATCGATGCCATCGGTTTCCGTGTCAAAAGCGAAAAATTCTTGACCCAATAAAAAGCGGGCTAAATCGGCTTGTTTTTCCTCTGTATCAGTTAAATAATAGTTATGGGGGGTGGACTTTAAGTCCGTGAGAATCGATTTTTTGGGCTCTTCCGTACTCTCGGGCGTAAAAATCGCGAACAAATCGCCTTGAACGGGACCTTTCGGAGCGGCTTTGACCGGCTCAGAACTTAGTTTGTTAATAAATGTTCTAAATTCCAATTCTGTGTAAATCTCAGTCAGCCGCTCTTCGTTTGGCTTTTCACGAACGCAACGGGCGGCATCGAACTCGATAGGGACATCCGTCTTGATCGTCGCCAAGAATTTGGAGAAACGGATTTGCTCGGCGTTCTCCTCTACCTTCTTCTTTTGCGCGCCTTTCAACTTATCAGTGTTCGCTAACAGGTTCTCGATACTTCCGAATTCGGTCAGTAGTTTTTGAGCGGTCTTCTCGCCGACACCCGGACAGCCGGGGATATTATCGGAAGCGTCGCCCATCAGTCCCAGCAAGTCGATCACTTGCTCCGTACTCGTGAGGCCGTACTTGTTTAAGACCTCGGGCACGCCCATGATCTCGTAATCGCCTCCGAATTTCGGACGATACATAAATATATGTTCGGACACCAATTGGCCGTAATCTTTATCCGGCGTCATCATGTACACCTCGAAGCCTTCCTTCTCCGCCTGTTTGGACACGGTGCCGATCACATCGTCCGCCTCGTAGCGGGGTACTTCCAGAATCGGAATATTGTAAGCCTCTATGATTTCTTTAATGATAGGGACGGATTGACGGATCACTTCCGGCGTCTCTTCCCGTTGTGCCTTGTATTGCTCGAAGGCCTCATGGCGGAAAGTCGGTCCCTTCGGGTCAAAGGCCACCGCTATATGAGTTGGGTTCTCACGTTTTAATACATCCTCCAGACTGTTGATAAAACCGAAAATGGCGGAGGTATTCACACCCTTGGAGTTGATACGCGGATTCTTGATGAAGGCGTAATAGGAGCGATAAATTAACGCATACGCATCTATAAGGAATAACTTCATTACTTTTAACACGTTTTAGTGGGACAAAATCTGGGTAAATGTACGAAAAAACTCGCTTACTCGATAGTTTTTGTTACTTTTGCGAATCTTTGCATGGAATTATGGATGAAAGAAGGAAAATAGAAGAACCGGTTTCCGCTGAATTTGAACGTTTCAATAAGGATTTCGAGGCATCTCTACGCAGCGAGACGACCCGGTTACAATCGGCTATCGACGTTATACTGAATTCTACCGGGAAGCATGTGCGTCCGTTATTGGTGCTCCTTACCGCCAAGGTCTGTGGACAGGTTACGGATAACACGATCAATTCCGCTGTTTTGCTGGAGCTTTTGCATACCGCTACATTGATTCACGATGACGTGATCGATGAGACGAAGCAACGTCGTGGCGTTCCCTCATTGAACGCTATCTTCGATAACCGTATTTCCGTGTTGGTAGGTGATTATGTGCTTTCTACCGCTTTGATCCGTTCCATACAAACCGGCGATTTGCGGATTGTCGGGATTATCTCTAATTTAGGCAGAGACTTGTCCGAAGGTGAGATCAAGCAATTGGAGACCGCCGAGGAGAGTATTTTAGACGAGAATTGTTATCTGCAAGTTATCAAGAAGAAGACGGCTACCTTGCTTTCCGCTTGCACGGAGATTGGGGCCATTTCGTCGGGCGCCTCCGCGGAGGTGATCGCTCTTTGCCGTGAGTTTGGCGAGTATCTGGGGTATTGCTTCCAGATCAAGGATGATATCTTTGATTATTTCAAGGAGGCGAATATCGGTAAGCCGACGGGAAATGACATTCGTGAGGGTAAGGTTACGCTTCCATTATTATATGCCTTGCGGCAGGGTAGGGAAGAGGAGGCCGCCCGTTATTTGGATATGATTTTACGGAAGGATTTCGCGGCGGAGAATGTCGATTCTTTGATTGAGTTTGCCAAGGCGAACGGTGGAATCGAATATGCCGAGGCCCGCATGAAGGAATATCATGATAAGGCGGTCGATGTTCTTTTGAGATTGCCAGAATCCGGGGCACGGACATCCTTGATCCAGTTGGCGGATTATATTATGACTCGCTCCAAATAGAAATTCCTTTATCTATTAGTTGTAGAGAGATGGCTCTTGTTAGTAAAAAAGTAAGTATGCTTCAATAGCCAATGAAGTTAACTTACTTGACGAAGTCAGTTAACTTCGATGCCAAGGTAAGTTAACTGACTTTGAGAGTGCTTACCGGACACAGGATTCTAAGTCATTTGCGCCCGGTTTATTAGAATGGACTATTTCCCGAGTCGTTTTTCTATATCACCGACCAGACTGCTCGCTCCTATACGGAACAAATCCTTGTTCAGCCATTCGTTGCCCAGTATTTCCTTTACGATCGTATAATATCGAACTGCGTCTTCCGCCGTGCGTACGCCTCCGGAGATCTTGATGCCAACCTTGTTTCCGGTGATGGAATGGTAGGTTTTGATGGCTTTGCACATGGTATAGGCGGCCTCGAAAGTGGCTCCCGGGTATCCTTTACCCGTGGAGGTCTTGATGAAGTCCGCACCGGAATACATGGCTAGGATGGATGCCTTTTGGATGTTCTCCGCTGTGACTAAAGCTCCGGTCTCTAAGATTACCTTTAAATGGGCGTGGCGACAGCTCTCTTTGATCTCTTGTAATTCTTCCGTCAGTTCCTCGAAATTGTCTTCCATGAAGTAGCCTAGGTTCATGACAACATCGATTTCATCGGCTCCTTGCATGACTGCCATGGCCGTTTCGGCGATCTTGACTTCCGTAAATGTCTGTGAGGAAGGAAAACCTCCGGCAACCGACGCGATCTTAATCTCTTGTGCGGTAAGTGCCTGCTTAACCGTTTCCACGAATAGGGGATAGACGCAAATAGCGGCTACGTTCGGGACATCCGGACGAGTTCCCTCGAAATCATTTACCGTGTCTACCATCTTCCAGATACTTTCTTTGGTATCCAGACTGGTTAATGAGGTCAAGTCGATGCAACCATGAATCGTTTTCAATACTTCCGGTGTAAAGTTCTCTTGGAAATGTTTCTCTAAAAGAGCGTTTACAGCCTCGGTGGTCTGGGTATCCGGCAGGGCCGGCTCAAACTTATTGAAAGCTTCATGATAACGGTCTATCTGTACGGAATTTGATTCGTGTTCATGTTCATGATGATGATCATGTCCACATTCGCAATCGTGATGATGTGCCATATGCTTATAGTTTTTGATTGTTTATATGTCGTTCTTTATCTCGGTCTGTTTTCTTTTGGAGATTCTTCTCGAAAGCGGCGGTAAGATCTACTCCGGTCTGGTTGGCCAGACAGAGCAATACCCATAACACATCCGCCATTTCATCGCCTAAATCCCGGTGTTTGTCACTTTCCTTGAAAGACTGCTCACCGTAGGTACGTGCCATGATCCGGGCTAGCTCGCCCACTTCCTCGGTGAGGATGGTCATATTGGTAAGCTCATTGAAATAACGGACCCCATAGGTCTTGATCCAAGAGTCTACCATTTGCTGGGCTTGTTGTAAGGTTATATCTGCCATACTTATTCTTTATTTTGAGAGTCGATAATAATAGTAACCGGCCCGTCGTTTAAAAGTTCAATTTTCATATCAGCTCCGAATGTTCCGGTTTGTACAGGTTTTCCGAGTTGAAGCCCTACCTCTTCGCAAAAAGCTTTATACATCGGAATGGCGATATCCGGTTTAGACGCTTTTAAGTAGGAGGGGCGGTTCCCTTTTTTCGTAGAGGCGTGTAAGGTAAATTGGCTGACAACCATGATCTCGCCTCCCGCTTCGATAACCGAGCGGTTCATGACCCCGTTTTCATCGTCAAATATGCGTAGGTTGGTGATCTTTTTTGCCAACCATTCAATGTCTTCTTGCGTATCCTTGTCCTCGATACCGACTAATACCAATAGCCCCTTTCCAATTTTGGACTTAAGCTGTCCGTCTATCGTGACGGAAGCGTGCTGCACACGTTGTGTAACTGTTCTCATCTTGTTCGCTTTTTGTTCGCTTTTGTTTTATTTTTGTTCGCTTTCTGTTCGCTTTCCATCCAGTCCCTCTTGTAGTGCCTTGGCTTTCGCCTCGCCAATCACGGATTTCAGTTCCTCGAAGCTTGCTTCCTTGATTCGTTTTACGCTTTTAAAGTGACGTAAAAGTAATACTTTTGTCTTTTCACCGATACCCTTAATGGTGTCTAATTCGGATTTTGTCTGGGTCTTACTTCGTTTATCCTTGTGGAAAGTGATGGCGAAACGGTGTACCTCGTCTTGTATCCGGGTAAGCAGATGGAATAGCGGACTGTCCAAACGCATGCCAACGGTTACGGGTGGGAACCCGAATAATAACTCCGAGGTTCGGTGCTTACCATCTTTCGCTAGTCCGGCGATTGGAATGGACAAGCCTAATTCATCTTCTACCACCGAGCGAACCACTTCCATTTGCCCCTTTCCACCGTCTGTTATAATCAAGTCGGGTAGGGGAGATCGCTCCTCGATCGCCCGCCCGTAACGCCTACGGACGACTTCTTTCATGGAGGCGTAATCATCCGGACCGACTACGGTCTTTATATTGTATTTGCGATACTCCTGCTTCGACGGTTTCCCCATCTTGAATACCACGCAAGCCGCTACCGCATCGCTCCCCTGTATGTTTGAATTATCGAAACATTCGATATGAGCAGGCAATTTCTCCAAATGCAAGGCTTCTTGGATCTCTTTCAAGATACGGGTATTCCGTTGTTCCGGATTCAACTTTTCCGCTTGTTTCAAGCGGTCAACCTTAAACTGCTTGACGTTCATCTCGGATAAATCGAGCAGTTTCTTTTTATCCCCTCTTTGGGGAATGGTGAAAGTGACATTCTCTAGCTGCATGTCCAGCTTGAAGGGTACGATAATCTCCCGGGCGGTGCTTTTAAAACGATTCCGCATCTCGATAATACCGAGGCTTAACAATTCCTCCTTGGTCTCGTCCAATCGTTTTTTATACTCGAATGTATAGGCTTGTACGATCGCCCCGTTTCCGATATGCATAAAGTTCACATAAGCGGAATGGTCATTCTCTATGATCGTGAATACATCTATATTATGTAGCATCGGGGTTACGACCGTAGATTTAGAACGGTAGTTCTCGATGACTTCGTATTTTTCCTTGATCTTTTGCGCTTCCTCGAACTTGAGCTCGGCAGCGAGCGATTGCATCTCCTCATAGAGGTGTTTGCTAATTTGCGAGATGTTGCCTCGCAGAATCTCTTTGATCTCGGAAATATTTTGCTGGTATTCTTCCAATGATTGCAAGCCTTCACAAGGCCCTTTACAACGCTTGATATGGTATTCCAGACAAACCTTATAGCGTCCTTGTGCGATGGATTCGGGAGTGAGGGGATATTTGCAAGTGCGTAAAGGGTAAAGTTCCTTTAGCATCTGTAGCATCACTTTCGCCGTGAACAAAGAGGGATAAGGACCGTAATATTGTGATCCGTCCCGAACGATGTTCCGGGTTTGGAAAACCCGGGGAAAGTACTCATTCTTTACCACGATGGAAGGGTAGGTTTTGTCGTCCTTCAATAATACGTTATAGCGGGGACGATACTGTTTGATGAGGTTGTTTTCCAGTAGTAACGCGTCTTCTTCCGTATCGACGACTATATATTTGATATCCCGGATTTGCTTGACTAACACACGGGTCTTATTGCTGTCATGTACCTTGTTGAAATAAGAGGATACCCGTCGTTTTAGGTTCTTCGCCTTGCCGACGTATATAATCGTTCCGTTTTCATCGAAATACTGGTAGCATCCCGGCTTTTCCGGAATGACCGATAGGATCGTCTTGATATGTTCGTCTTTATCGGCTATCATACGAATAGGGAAGTAAATTGGAATGTCTCGCTATTGAACAAACCTTTGTTGCTAAGTTTCAAGGATGGGATCACCAGCAATCCCATAAAAGAAAGCGTCATTTGTAATGAATCCATCGGTGTCTTTAACCGTTTGATCTTTTCCTCGATCTCTTCGTAACGGCGGCTCGTCTCTTCCAATGATTCGTCACTCATCAATCCCGCTACCGGCAAGGGCAGGAGAGTGACTTCGTCCATACTGCTTACTGCGATTCCACCTTTAGCCTTTATTACCGCATTGATCGCTTGCATAAGCTCGAAATCGGTTACGCCTATAGCGATGATGTTATGGCTATCGTGGGAAATACTTTGAGCGATGGCACCGAGCTTGAGCCCTGTTCCTTTTATAAAGGCAATAGCGGGAGGAGCCGTTTGATAGCGATTTAGAATGACGAGTTTTAAAATGTCTCGTTCTGTATCTGATTCTACAAATCCATCGAATGTATGTACAGGATATAGTTCTTCTTTCGTGATTAATTCGCGGTCTTCGCAAACAATGACACGCATCTGTTTTCCTTTCGCTTTTACCGCTAGCTTTTCTAATGGGATCGGTTTCGTGTGGAAATTATTGCGGAGTATAGGTTTGTGGAAAGGAAGCGTGCATTTCTCTCCATCGTATACACAGGTTCCTTGTATATAGGTTGCCTGTATGGTTAGATTCTTTAAATTGTTTACTTGGATAAAATCGGCGGAGTCTCCCTCTCGTAAGAAACCTGCGGGAATTTTATAGTGCATGGCCGGATTATAGGAAGCGGCCCGTAATACATCATATAGATCATATCCTAAATCCAGCGATTTTTTTACCATCCTATTTATGTGTCCTTTGTTTAAAAACGAAGGATGTGCGTCATCCGTACAGAACATGATTTGTTCGGGATACTCTTTCAATAGCGGATGAAGTGCGTCAAAGTTTTTCGCTGCGCTTCCTTCCCGAATAAGGACATGCATCCCAAGCTCACATTTTTCACGGCCTTTTTCTAGATAGATGGTTTCATGATCGGTGGAAATGCCAGACTCGATATATGCCTTTAGCTTGGGGCCTGTTGCTAGGGGATAATGTCCGTCGATGGGTTTCCCTGCGTTTTTTGCGGCTTCTATTTTGCGCATAACTTCCGGATCTTTATTTAAGACTCCGGGGTAATTCATCATCTCTGCCAAGAAGTGTAGATCCTCTCGTTCCAACAAACGAGCGGTTTCGTCTGCGTCTATGATCGCACCGGAGGTTTCCATAATCGTAGCCGGTACGCAAGATGGGACACCGAACCATGTGTAGAAAGGAATCCCTTTCGCGTTGTCGAGCATATATTCGACTCCTTCGGTGCCCATTACATTCGCTATCTCATGAGGGTCCGCCACGGCACCGATACTGCCATGGCGTACGGCTGCGTGAATGAATGCCGCAGGGGTTACCATGCTACTCTCTATATGGACATGCGCGTCAATAAAGCCGGGGAGGAGGTAAGATCCCTCATCTTGTCCGGTAGGGATTACCTTTCCGATATGCCCGTTTAGGATTGAAATCTCTGCCCCGAAGGTGCGCCTGTTGATTATATCTACCAGATTTCCTCGTATAACCAGTGTTTTAGCTTCATTCATTTGAATATCTCCTTTAATATGTTTCACGTGGAACATTTCGTGTTTTATCTTCCGAGCAGTACCAAAAGGATGTTGATGTCGCTAGGGGAAATACCCGGGATGCGGCTCGCTTGAGCGATCGTGTCGGGGTCTATCCGGGTCAATTTCTGGCGGGCTTCCGTAGATAAAGACTGGATAGAATTGTAATCGAATTTACCCTTGATCCGGATATTCTCTAAGCGGTTTATCTTGTCCGCTATGATTTGCTCTCGTTTGATGTAGCCGCTATACTTAATCAATATCTCGGCGGCCTCGATGATCTCTTCCTTACGAGAGGCCGGGACTTTGTCCAGCTCCGCACGAAGGGCCGGAACTAGATCCGCAAGGTTCTCCAAGGTAGTCTGCGGACGGAGTACGACATCGAATAATTTGCAACCATGGGATAGGGGGGCTGTGCCCAGTTTCTCCAAACCGCTATTTATATATTGAGGCTTTACGGAGTAGGTCTCCGCAAAACGGATGATAGCGTCACGGCTCTCTTTTTTCTCTCGCAGTAAATCGTAGCGGTCTTGTTTGGCCAATCCCATTTGGTAGGATTTCTCGGTGAGTCGCATATCTGCGTCGTCTTGGCGCAGTAAGATGCGGTACTCCGCACGAGAGGTAAACATACGGTAAGGCTCGTCTACGCCTTTTGTTACCAAATCATCGATAAGGACACCGATATAAGCCTCATCCCTTCCGAGGATAAAAGGTTGTCCGCCGTGGCAATTGATGTGGGCGTTGATACCCGCTACCAAACCTTGTCCGCCGGCTTCCTCGTATCCGGTAGTCCCGTTGATCTGTCCGGCGAAGAAAAGATTTCGGATTTGTTTGGTCTCCAAATTGTGTCTTAGCTGAGTCGGGTCGAAGAAATCGTATTCAATCGCATATCCGGGACGATAGATTTGCACGTCACGGAAAGCGGGGATCGCTTGGAGCGCACGAAGCTGGATATCCAAGGGTAGGGAAGAGGAGAAGCCATTTAGGTAGTATTCCTGCGTGGTCTCGCCTTCCGGCTCTAGGAATAGTTGATGCTGCGTCTTGTCGGCGAACGTCACGATTTTCGTTTCGATACTAGGACAATAACGGGGACCGATACTTTTGATCTGTCCATTATAAAGAGGAGAGTCGGGGAGACCTTCCCGTAATATATCGTGGCAAGTCTCGTTCGTAAAGGTAGTCCAGCAACTCAATTGTTTTAATTTACGATGACTGGTATCCATGTAGGAGAACTTATGGAAATCGTTCTCCCCCGGTTGTTCCTCCATTTCATCGAAGTGAACGCTCCGGCCATCGATACGGACCGGTGTTCCGGTTTTCATGCGATCTGTTTGGATACCTAAAGAGATAAGTTGCTCGGTAAGTCCGGTCGCCGCAGGCTCGGCGATACGTCCGCCCCGTATCTGGGTTCTTCCGATATGAAGCAGGCCGTTTAGGAAGGTCCCGTTCGTAAGCACCACCGCTCCGGCACGGAATACGACATTCATTCCCGTACGAACGCCGCAGACTTGTCCATGCTCGATAATCAGTTCTTGAACCATGTCCTGCCAGATGGATAGATTCGGCATATTCTCCAGTATGCCCCGCCAGCAATCGATAAAACGGGCACGGTCGCTTTGGGCACGCGGGCTCCACATGGCCGGTCCTTTGCTACGGTTTAACATACGGAATTGGATAGCGGTCTGGTCGGTCACGATTCCCATATATCCGCCTAGCGCGTCGATCTCTCGTACGATCTGTCCTTTGGCGATTCCCCCGACTGCCGGGTTACAACTCATCTGGGCGATCTTGTTCATGTCCATCGTGATCAAAAGCGTCTTTGATCCTAGATTCGCCGCGGCGGCGGCGGCTTCACAGCCGGCATGTCCTGCGCCTACTACTATTACGTCGTAATTGAAAGTCATTTTTATTCCCTTTTATTTTACGCGAAGATAGTGAGTGTTCGTGAAAGAATTCGTTTATATTTGTATAATAAATACATACATTGTTTTCAGGTTTAACGAACTAAAGATTTAAGCTGCTATGAATTCTATTCAATGCCGTATCCTTGTTTTCCTTGTTTTACTGACCTCTTGCTTCAGTCCGGTTTGTGGGAAAGATAAGAAACCTCGTCAAGCGATCGAGAAGTTATCGATCGATGGTCCCTATCTATTGAAAGCGGATGATGGTAGTATGCGTGCGATATTTGTAGATGGGAAGGGCCGGTTATTGGATAAGCATTATAAAAGTATACCTACCACCTTTTCATTCGAGGTGTTTTCCGATAACGGAGAGAGATTGTTTCCGGTAACCATACACTCCGTCTCTCGTCCGAAATGGAAAGATGTGCAACCAGAGAAGACGTTTGTTCTTTCAGATCCACATGCGAACTGGTCTTGTTTCGCCTCCTTGTTAAAGGCGGGAAAAGTGATCGATGCGGACTATAATTGGATTTTCGGGACTAACCAATTGGTAATAATCGGTGACGTCTTTGACCGGGGCGTGGATGTACTCCCTATCTATTGGTTGATCTACAAATTGGAGAAAGAAGCGGAGGATGCCGGTGGAAAAGTGACTTTCTTAATCGGAAATCATGAGACCATGGTTCTGGGAAATGATTTGCGATATACGAAGAAGAAATATACTCAATTGGCGGATACTTTAGGAATGACCTATCCGGAGCTTTGGCAGAAAAGCGAGTTGGGACATTGGTTGAAAACTCGTAACTCTATACAAGTGGTCGGAGATAACCTGTTTGTCCATGCTGGGTTGAGCAAGGAGTTTTTAGACCGGAATTACGATATCCCTACCGTGAATGAGATCGTGAGCGATGGTCTCTTCTTGACGAAAAAAGAACGTAATATAGATAAAGGCTCCGATCTTTCTTTTATGTTCGCTACGTATGGACCGATCTGGTATCGGGGTATGGTACGTAGCGCGGATAAGTATCATCCGCTAGACCGGGATGATTTGCGGAAAATATTAGAGAAATATAATGTGAACCGCATCTTTGTAGGTCATACCATTTTCGATGATATCACGACTTTCTATCATTATAAAGTGATTGCCGTGAATGTCGATAATCAAGAAAACAAGGAGAAGGAACGAGGCCGTGGCGTCATGATCGAGAAAGACGGCTCTATGTTTGTCGTATATGATTCGGGAAAACAGGAACCGTTGTTGATCGAGTAATATTTGGTGCTTGAGCTGTCAAGGCTGCTACCATCATGGTGGAGGAAGAAGTGCCTCCCCTAATGTGAAGTAATGAGATAGGGAGTGCAACTTTTATGTATCTTAAATCATCTATAAATATAGATATGTTTTAAATGTAGGAGTTATGAAAAAAGTTGTATTACTGTTTATCTTGTTTGTTTTCTCTTTGTCGCGAGCCGATGCTCAAGAGTTCCATTTTATTCCTAGGATTGGCTTGAATTTGGCAAATACTTATCCCGAAAGTTTTGCGGACATGCGTCCGGGGTTAAATATTGGTGTGGCGGAGGAAATACGTTTTAGTAAACTGTTTGCTTTAGAACCGGGTGTTTATTATTCTATGCAAGGTTATCAAAAAGAAAACGCTAAAGGCGAGACAGCCCGGCTAAAGGCAGATTATTTAAATATTCCTATTTACGCTAAATTTTATTTGTATCGAGGATTCCATCTTTTCGCGGGCCCACAAGTTGGCTTTAATGTAAGGGCGAAAGCTTCGAATTATATTTTCGTCTCGGGTCCTACTCCGGTGCACCAGAGCGAGTACGATTTCTCCGGTGATAAAAAAGAAGAGATCCGGAATTGTGATTTCTCCGTTTCAATGGGGCTTGGCTATACCTTTGACATGGGATTAGTCATCTCCGCCAATTATAATTTAGGATGTACTCATTTCTTTAGGGAGCCGGAATACTCATTAGGTGGAAGCAATCATTTTAGGGGAAAAGATCATAATGGGGTTATTCAATTCAATCTAGGATGGCGTTTCTGATCTCCAGTAAATCGTGAATTAAGAGAGATCGCTTGTTCCTCGTTCAGCCTTGCGGCATGGCTACGTAGGCAATGAACTGCTTTCGGGCATTGCTCGTCCGTGGCGTAGCAATACGTGTAATCGTAAGGTATGTCTTCTGTTTTCATATTTGTGTTTTTGGGATTGATCGATGTTTTATCCCCGACATTCCTCCGGCAAGATCGCTAACGCTCTGTTCTCGTTTTCCTCCATGATCTCCCGCTCGCCGGGGCCTTTGTCGTTGATACCGCAAAGATGCAGGATGCCGTGGATGATGGTGCGGTGTAGCTCCTCGTTGTAGTCCGTGTGGAAAGTCTCCGCATTTGTCCTGACCGTATCGAGGCTGATAAACAGGTCACCCGAGATCTTATTTCCTTCCGTATAATCGAAGGTGATGATATCCGTGTAATAATCGTGTTGGAGATATTGGCGGTTTACCTCCAATATCTTCTCGTCGGAACAGAAGATATAGCTGATATCTCCCGTTTTCTTTCCGTATGTCTCGGCCACTGCCTTGACCCAGCCGCTAACCGCTCTTTTCTTGATTGCCGGAAGCTCGATATCTTCGGCGTAATATGCTATTGCCATAAGGTCTATTTATCGTATTGAAATTTCGTTACAAATGTAATCATTCGATTTTAAATAGATTCATTTCAAATCTATTGATTGCATAGAATGTTAAAAGAACAGATAAGCCATCGCTATCGCCGCTATCGCCCCGGCCAGATCCGCTAACAAGGCGCATTGTACTGTATAGCGGGTATTACGGATACCTACGCTACCGTAGTAAAGAGCAACTACATAGAATGTCGTATCGCAAGAGCCCTGAACGATGGATGACAGGCGACCGACGAAAGAGTCCGCTCCATACGTGTTCATGGCGTCCAGCATCATGCCCCTAGCCCCGCTCCCGCTTAACGGTTTCATCAACATGGTAGGCAGCGCTTCCACGAAATCCGTGTTGAGCCCTATCGAAGCAATGCCGAAACGAACGCCTTGTATGATGAAATCCATCGCTCCGGAAGCCCGGAAGACACCGATACCTACTAGGATAGCTACCAGATAAGGAATAATCGTTATAGCAGTCTGGAAACCTTCTTTCGCCCCTTCTATAAAAGCATCATATACATTGATCTTTTTACGCATGCCGCTGATGATAAATCCGCAGATAATGGTAAAAAGAAGCGTGTTGGCGAATAAAGTCGAATACAAGGAAACTTGCTCCTGTTCCATCGAGTTGAATAACCATACCAGGCCTCCGATAAATAACCCCAGTCCCCCGAAAAACAGGATTAGGTTCCGTTGGAGGATATTGATCTTCTGCCGTACGCAAACCGCTAAAATAGCGACTAAGGTTGATGTGAATGTAGCGAGCATGATCGGCAGGAATACGTCTGATGGATTCGCCGCTCCTAACTGCGCCCGGTACATCATGATGGTGATCGGGATCAAGGTCAGTCCCGAGGCATTGATGCATAAGAACATCACCATGGAGTTGCTGGCGGATTCTTTATTCGGGTTTAATTCCTGTAACTGTTGCATGGCTTTCAATCCCATTGGCGTGGCGGCATTATCCAGTCCCAGTAAATTTGCCGATAGGTTCATGAAGATAGAACCGGTCACGGGATGGTCTCTTGGGATATCCGGGAAAAGCTTGCTGAATACGGGAGCCGCCAATCGTGCGAACGCTTGTATCACCCCCCCCTTCTCGCCGATCTTCATGATGCCCAGCCAAAGCGACAAGATCCCCGTTAATCCTAACGAAATCTCGAAACCCGTCTTAGCCGAGGCGAAAGAAGCGTTGATAATCTCGGTAAAAACAGCGGTATCCCCACCTATGACCAATTTACCGATAGCCACTACAAAAGCGATTAAGAAAAAAGCGATCCAAATATAGTTTAGTACCATAATAAATATATATTGGTCACAAATTTAGGAATTAATTGCCAATTGATTTGTATTTTTGCTTTTTGAATAACAAATAGATCCAAGATGAAGATATTAGTGACATACGACATGTTCCGCGAGGGATTTACCGAGTTGGAAAGTAAGTACGAGGTAACCTTTCCCGAAGGAAGAGATTTTACGTATGAGGAGGTTTTCGAGATGATACCGGAGTACGATGTGCTCTGCTCCATGTTCGATTTCCCGGTAAACAAAGAGTTGATCGACCATGCGTCGAAATTGCGGCTGATCGCTAACTACGCCGTTGGTTATAATAATATCGATGTGGTCTACGCCCTCGAGAAAGGCTTGACGGTGGCGAATACGCCTGATCCTGTCACGGCCCCTACCGCCAATATCGCTTTAGGCTTGATGCTGGATACCGCCCGGCGTATCACGGAATGTGATCGTAAGCTGCGTACGCTTGGTAAGGATATGAAGGTCGGTGTACTGGAGAACCTCGGTATGCCGGTTACCGGACAGACCTTGGGCATTATCGGTATGGGACGTATCGGCAAGGCTTTAGCGAAACGGGCGAATGCTTTGGGCATGGATGTGATCTACCACAATCGCCGTCAGCTTTGCATCGAGGACGAGACCAAATTGAATGTTACCTACGTCTCCAAGGAAGAGCTTCTGGCGAAAGCTGATTTCGTATCCTTGAACGCCCCTTACACCCCCGATACCTATCATATCCTCGGCGAGGAAGAGTTCAAGCAGATGAAGCCTTCCGCCATCCTGATCAACACGGCCCGTGGCCCGTTGGTGGACGAGCATGCCTTGGTAAAAGCCTTGCGAGAAGGTACGATTCATGGTGCCGGTTTGGATGTATTCGAGTTTGGAGACTATCCTCTTCCTGAGTTGTTGGAAATGGACAACGTGGTATTAACCCCGCATATCGGTACCCAGACGACGGAAACCCGTATCATTATGGCACGCACGGTATGCAACAACGTGATCGGGTTCTTGGAGGGCGATCGTCCCGTATCACGGGTACTCCGGCCATGACGGCGGCGTTTATCCTATCCGAGCTACAGTCGGTCGGTACACCCGAGAAGGCGGTTCATTTGAGCCGCTTTTTCAAGACTGGTCCCGGTCAATATGGCGAGGGCGATCAGTTTCTCGGGGTGGTTGTCCCGCAAACCCGCAGCATAGCGAAGGCTAATAAGGCGACTCCTTTCGATGAGCTGCAGCTGTTGCTGGATAGTCCGTGGCATGAGGCACGTCTATGTGCCTTGCTGATTTTGGTCTATCGTTTCCAGGATCGGAAAGCGATGCCGGAAGAGCGGGAAGCCATCTTCCGATTCTATCTGAAGAATATGCGGCGTTGCAATAACTGGGATTTGGTAGACTTAACCTGTCGGGATATCGTCGGCGAGTATTTGGTGGACAAAGATCGTTCCCTCCTCTACCGTTTGGCGGAAAGCGAGAATTTATGGGAACAACGGATCTCGATCGTCTCTACGTGGGCATTTATCCGTCGGAATGATTTTGGGGATACCTTGGAGTTATCCGAACGGTTGATCGGTCATAAACACGATTTGATGCATAAGGCGGTTGGGTGGATGCTGCGTGAGGTCGGCAAAAAGGAGCGGCAGACGCTTACCGATTTCTTGGAACGCAACGCTACTCGTCTTCCTCGTACGGCGCTTCGTTACGCTATCGAGCATTATCCGGAACCCGAGCGGCAATATTTTCTAAAGAAGAAATAACATGGATACAAAGACCATCTCTTTACTTCGTGAATGGGCGAAAACGTACAATACGGAATCGTTTATCAAGGATGATCCGGTGCGATTCCCCCATCGGTTTACGGAGAAACGGGATATTGAGATATCGGCTTTCCTGACGGCGTGGATCTCTTACGGTCGCAGGGCGCATATTCTCCAAAAAGCGGAAGAGCTACACCGGCTGATGGGCGAAAGTCCTTACGAGTTTATCCGTACCGGAGAGACTTCTTTCGCTCCCCTACGGAACCGCCCGGTTCGTGGGCGGGATACCTTTTACCGTTTTTATACCTATCATGATCTGCATCTCCTTTGTTGTCGCCTAAAGGATATATACGATACCTACGACTGTATGGAAGACGCTATGGCCGCCGCCGGTCCTTGCGAAGATCCTATCTTGCGGTTGCGACAACTTTTTGCTGATCTCAATGGCATTCCGGTCTTGCACGGGACTTCCGCTTGTAAGCGTCTGGCGATGTTCTTGCGTTGGATGGTGCGTACGGATGGTATCGTCGATCTCGGTATCTGGAGAACAGCCGTGCATCCCCGCCAATTAATCATCCCGTTGGATACGCATGTGCACCAGATCTCCTTGCGCTTGGGCTTGACAGGCCAAAAAACCGCTACCCTTCGTACGGCCCGTGAGATAACGGACGCATTGGCGAAAGTCTTCCCCGATGATCCTTGTCTGGGGGATTTCGCCTTATTTGGCTACGATATAAATCAAGAATAAAAAGATATGGAAGAAAAGAAGATAAATAACATCTCGTCTGTTTGCGTGTATTGCGCATCCAGCACGAAGATTCCCCCGGTTTATTTTGACGCCGCCAAGGAATTGGGGCGTCTTTTGGGGGAGCGAAAACTACGGGTAGTCAATGGTGCCGGGAATATCGGTTTGATGTGCGCTGTCTCCGACGCTGCGTTAGCGGCTGGTGGAACGGTAACGGGCGTTATCCCCCATTTTATGGTGGAGCAGGATTGGTATCATAAAGGCTTGACCGAGTTGATTGAGGTCGAGACGATGCACGAGCGTAAACAGCTCATGGCAAACCTCTCGGATGCGGTGATCGCCCTTCCCGGTGGATGCGGTACATTAGAGGAACTTCTGGAGATCATCACTTGGAAACAACTCGGTCTCTACCTCAATCCGATCGTAATCCTCAATATTAATCATTACTATGATCCCTTGTTGGAACTTTTGAGGAACGCCATGAACGAGAATTTCATGCGTCCCCAGCACGCCAAGATGTGGGCGGTAGCCGACACGCCGGAAGAAGCTATCCGTCTCATCCACGCCGAGCCGAAATGGGACGCAAGCCTTCGGAAGATCGCGGCGATTTAATACTATTAGGCGAAAGGAGACGCAGCACGCTACGTCTCTACAATTAAAAATGAATATGATAATGAAAAAACTAGGTTTATTAATGATGTTGTTGCTCCTGTCAAGGATCGCTTTATTCTGCCAGTCACAGACGGCAGGCATCGAGGAGAAAGAAGTGCTTAAGAATGAAGATGTGGTATTCCGTCAGATCGATGAGCATACATGGTTGGGTACAGGAAATTTAATGGCGAACGAGAGCCTGTATCTGGTCGAGGGCGATACGAAAGCGATCTTGATTGATGCCGGAACAAAGATCAAGAATTTGGATAAGCTCGTGGCTTCCATCACGGATAAGCCGGTTACGCTGGTCGCCACGCATGTGCATCCGGACCATACAGGCTCGGCTATCGATTATTTCCCCGAGATCTATATCAATCCGGCGGATACGGTAGGTATACCGGAATTTATGCCGAATTATAAAGGCAAAGTTTGTTTCCTTGAAGATGGTGAAATCCTAGATTTAGGTGGGCGTATTCTAGAGATAGTCTTTACTCCCGGGCATACTCCCGGCTCAACCACTTTTGTGGATAAGGATGCCGCTTATGGTTTTAGCGGCGATTCGTTCGGCTCCGGTAATCTATTGCTGGGAGTTGACTTCTCTACGCTCATATCTACTTGTAAGAAGATGAGTGCGGTGATCGAGAAATATGATATCAAATACCTCTACCCCGGACATTATTTCGGAATGAACAAGGAAACCCCTCAACGGGTAAAGGATCTAATCACGATGAGCGAGGAGATCTTATCCGGTAAAGCGCAAAGCGAGCCTAACCCCAGCGGCCTGATGGGGTTAGACCGAATATACACGAAGTATGGTGTCCGTATAAATTATAAAGAAGAAAGTATGAAATGAGGGGACCTTTAGATTCTGAACTCGATTTCACTGATAATCTTCAATTCAAGCAATTTCTCCAATATTAATCTATCCATATGAGAGTGAGCGGTTTTTCCGTGTGCTAACTTATATACACGGAAGCCGCTGACATTGAATTCTTTCCCTAATTGATCATACAAGCTTTTCTTGTTTGTCTTAAACCAGTAATTAAATAAGTTCTTCATAATCCGACTTTTGTAATTATCTTTCATTGTACGTTGTTAAAGAGCGTATTTTTACCTACCAGAATTGTAAGCGATGAAAACGAATAGCTAAAACGATGGTTTAAGCTAGTCGTTTTAAAGAAGCACTTAGGAATGAAGATGTGCTTTTCCATCAGATTGATGAGCGTACATGATTTGGAACAGGAAATTTAATAGCAAACGAGAGCCCGTATCTAGCCGAGGGAGAAACGAAAACGATCTTGATTGATGCAGGCCAATAGTAGCCTATATATTTATTATAGGTAAAGGTGGAATAGCCCCCTCCTTCATGCATGCATCCCCACTGTCACCCTCTTGGCATTCGTAATCGGTTTGGGTAAGCCCTTTATAGAGAGGAGTGCATATCTATGATTGCGATATCTTCTTTTCCCATCATGGCCAATAATGTGCTGCAATTTGAGGCGTATCCGGATGTGTAGGTTATCGCATACTTATTTTTAAGGTAGGCTTATTGTATATTTCCATATACGCTCTTGTTTCCTGTCGTGTGATTCAGTAAAAACATGTACGTGTTTCCCGAAAAACATGTACGACTTTTTCCAAAAACACGTACGTGTTTCGCAGAAAGTATAATTGTCTTTTTAAGTTGTTTATGTTCAGTGATTTATATAAGAACATTATTTACGTGCTTATTGTCTAGGATTTGCCTTGGGATACGTATGCTCTAAATAGACTCCGGATACTTAAAATCGGGTGGAAAAAGTAAACAGGGATCGTTGGCAAACTTACCAGCGATCCCACTAAATCCCTATTATAATTTCGCTTGATTCACTTGCGGCGTGCGGATACCCGGTTTCAATTCTCCGTTGATGATAGTTAACCGGCCATCTTGGATAACCGCTCCCGCTCCGGCACGGGCCAACTGCTCATATTCGCCCAGATCGCTCCATGCTTTCGTGGATAGGTCGTATTGAAGTAAGGTGGTATTGAATCGGTACCATTCTACCGGATGGTGCATATAGGCCTTGGCTTCCGCTTGCAGGCGGGTAATGGCCGCTGAATCTCGCGTCGCCTCCGCTTTCGCTAAATGGATCGGGCGGGCGATGGCGGCTAGGAAACAATCGTAGTTCACACCTCCCATAAATAAGATTTTATCCGTTTGGAAAGTCACGGCACAGCCTCCTGTTAGGGTACGGTTCGTTCCGTCCTTAAACGGGGGAAGAACGGTCTCTTGTTGCCAGGTAAAAGTTGCCGGGTCGAATACCAATACATCCGTCGGGACGATCGGTTCCTCTTCGTTTAGGATGGGCTGGAAGCCTCCGGCTAGATAAATACGTGTGCCGTTGGGACTTTCTCCGGCCGCTAATACCGGTTGTACACGGGCTGCTCCCGGGAAGTCCGGTAGTTGTTCCCATCCCTTTTCGATATTCGCGAGGTTGAGGCGTAAGAAGGTATGGCAGGGCTGTCCATTCTCATTTCCCCCTGCTACGTAAATCTCCTGTCCGGTAAAAGCAGCCGAGAGATTATCCATTGGAGACGGTAAGGAGGGTAAGGCGCAAACCGCTACCTCTCCTTTCGTGGGGTTATAGGAGATGCGGGAGACCTCGACCAAGGAAGAATCACTGTTGTTTCCTCCGATGCAAACGATACCTTCCGGGGTGGAAACCGTAGCGCCGTAGGCGACGGGACGAGGCAGTCGGTCGATCTCTTTCCAGCCTTCGGGAAGAAGGACGAATATCTCGCTATAATATCGCTTGGCTCCTCCCTCGGTGACGGGTTTGTCCGGAAAGTTGCAACCTCCGGCAACGATCAATACGCCGTTATGGATGCCGGCGAACGGGGCGGAAACGCCAAGGGAAGCCGTATCGGCTGCTCCCGGTAGATCCGGTAATTTTGTCCAGTTTATCATGGTGTTCTGTTTTTTAGATACAGGTTGGCCGCATCCCGCTACGCAGAGTAGCAGGAGGAACAACCAGCCGGTGATTTGTTGTTTATTATGCATAGCTTATTCTTTTATTGCCCGGAACGTAGAGGCCGGCATGCCCGCCTCGTTTACAAGATTCGCTCTCGTGAAGGGTTGCCAGCCGTAGCGTACCAGCTTCGGGTGAGTCACTTGATCGTTCCACACCTTTACTTTCCCGTTCTCTACCACGGCTTGCGCCGGATAGTAAAGTCCTTCCTGCTCGGCGATCTCGAATGTACGGATGGGGTCCCCATCGGAAGTTCTCAAGCCCTTTGCGTAATCGAAAGTGATATAGGCGGCGTTATCGGTAAACGTTGCGCTGCGGAACAAAGGGCCGGATGGGATTACGTTATGTCCGTAGGTCTTGTTCAAGGCCCAATGTGCCAGTCGTTCGCCAATCTCTTTTTTTCGGGTAGGGTGAACGTTTAAAGAATCCCCGCGATCGCTACTAACGGCCATACCCGTATTCGATACGGTTTGCGCCAGGCGGCGTTGGCTGTCCCTGAACCAAGTCCAACTCGGGCGGTCTATGCTGGATAGTTGGACATAGTAGAAAGGCAGGGCTGCGTTCCAATTCTGGCGCCAGCTGTTCACCAATAACGGGAATAATCGTTCGTGTACTTCCATATTATGGGCGTTCGATTCTCCTTGGTACCAAATAATCCCTTTGATGGGATATCGATGAAGGGGTTGGATACCCGCCTCGAACAGATAACAAGGCTCATACGGATGGCGTTGGAGCGGGTTGGACGCTTGCTTGATGTTTAAGGCCGCCCGTTCACGTACCCAATCTTGGATAAAGTCGTTCTTCGTCCAATCCTGTAAGATATCCGGAAACTCGAATTCCAGTGTTTTCCGGTCGATCCATGCCTCCGTAGGCGAGCCGCCAACAGCGTTCAATATCAATCCGATGGGTACTTGTAAGCTATCGGCCAGCATACGCCCGAAGGCAAATCCTATGGCCGAGAAGCGTGCGGTATTCCGCGTGTCGCATACTTCCCATTGGGCGTCGTGGTAATATTGCAGGCGGTTCAATGAATCCAGTACGGAAGCGTCCCATTCCACGGCGTAGGTCTCCCAGCGGGGCTTTAGGTCGAATAAACGGATTTGCGAGTGTTGTTTCGCGTAATCCAATTGTTGCTGTTGTTCTTCCTTTACGCTCTCGTTTACCCGAAACGCCATGTTGGATTGTCCGGAGCATAGCCAGACTTCCCCGGCTACTACATCCCGATAGTTCAGCGTGCGGCTGGGGGTAGAAACCGTTAAGGTATAGGATTTCCCGCTTACCCGTAAGGGATCGAGCGTGACAGTCCATTTCCCGTTCGTACCGGCTACGGTCTCCTTCCTTTGTCCGGCGAGGGTAACGGTTACTTTCTCCCCTTGGTTGGCGATGCCAGATATAGGAAGCGGTTGATCCCGTTGCAAGACCATCCGGTCCGAATAGATGGCAGGAAGCTGTAATCCTCCGTAATCGCCGGTTAGCGCCCCATAAACGGTGCGGGCCAAGATACCGGCACCTTCAGCGTTGGGATGCAATGCGTCGGGCAATAGATCCGGACGGTCATATAATCCTTCCTGCAAATCGATCAAGGTTGCGCCGGCTATCCGGGCGATTTCTTCGATAAGCGCTTGCTCCATCCAGTACCAGTCTCTTGTACCGGATTTAAAACGAGAATGGCGGTGAGATATCGGAGTCATACGGCAAACCCATACCTTGCATCTCGGATTGGCTTTCCGGAAGGATTCGATCAAGGAAAGATAATCCCGAACGAAATCGTCCCGGTAATTCGGCCATGCCCGAGGGTCCGTATCGTTCAATCCCAGATGGATGATCACGTAATCCCCGGCAAACCTCAGTGCCTTTTGATACGCCTCTTGTTGGGTATAAGGACGATATCCCTTGTTTAATAAAGTAGCCCCGCTATGCCCGAAGTTCTCCACTTCGTAGGCATCTCCAAGCATCTGTTGCAATTGGGCCGGGTAGCAGTTTGTTTCCCTGTTCTTGATTCCGTAGCCGTAGGTCACGCTATTACCTACGCAAGCCACCTTGATCTTTTGCGCTTGGCTCATAAATGCGAAAGCGAGGAAGATGGATAAGATTCCTATTATTTTTCTCATTTCATTCAACCGAATTAGACGTTATTTAAGTTGTTTATCCGGAGAGTAAACCAGTCCTTCCACCGCTTTCTCTCCATCCGGGGTGACGCAAACGAACGTAAACATCCATTTCACCAGACGGACCTCGGGGGTATTGAACGTACCGACCGGAAGCTTCATGAACACCTTGTTCCAGCCTTTTTCCAGATGGACCGGGGTTGGTTTACGGCTTACGCAGTTCTCGTTCCCCAGTGGGATCTCATTGGACTTCTCCCGGTGGGTAGCGGTCCATACGGGGGGCGTTATCTCTTGATCATTTACCCAGATACGGCTCTCTTTATAATCCCATTTCCCTTGTGAGGGAGGAAGATCCATCTCCGAGCGCCCGTAATTCTGGAATTCGATCCACGCCCCTACGTCTTGCGTCTTGGGCGAATAGATCCAAGTCCATGCGTAAGCGGTATGATTCGGCTGCGGGTCCTTATAGACACCGGGAACCAGCGGTCCCCAGACATGGCGCAGGTAGATTCCGGCACCGATGGCGTCGTGCGTGCCGTAGCTTTTCCCTTCATAGGTATATTGCGTCTGAAGCGCCTTTTCCGGAGGGAAAGAGCGGGTCAGTTCCCCATCATTCGGGAAAGGGTCGGTGATACGCCATCTCACGTTGGTTTGCTTGACGTAGGCGAACGGGTATCCTTGGAAATGATGTTCTTTATGCCATAACATCCGCCGCTCAAAATCGACAAATGCCTTATGCTCCTCGTTATCGGGATCGATAGGCAGCATCGTTCCGTTCTTATCGAAATATTGATAGCCGCCGCCCAACCAAGAACGTTCGGCGATCGCTAATAGATTCGGATACAAATTATTCTCCCGGATCAATTTGTCCTCCGGCTGTACGATCCGGTCGTGCCATACGGCAAGGATCGTACCCGCCAAATCATGGCTTCCTTGCGGTTCATTGTAAATACGGCTGGTGTACAAGGCGATTAAGTCGGCGAACGTATCAAAATGGTTGATATAATGGAAACGGGAGTCGATCGCAGGAATGCCCGGTCGTGCTTTTCCCCGGTAACTCCACATTTGCTCCATGTCGATCTCACCCGGTTTGTACTTCCATCCCGGGTTCCAAGAGATCACTTGTTTCCCTTTCGCACGGATATAAGCGACCATCTCGGGTACGAACTTCGGATTGGTAAACTTTACCTCGTCCGTACCGATATGTAAGTAAGGAACCTCCTCGAATACCTCGCAAACCTCATCCATCAATAGTTTTAAGATCGCCATACCCTCCTTGCCCTGCATATCATGACGGAAGGCCCGTATGAAAGCGGCGCTATGTCCCGGCATATCTACCTCCGGGATGAGTAGTACGTTATGTTCTTTACAAAAGCGAACCAGCTCCTTTGCCTCCTCGATCGTGTAATATTTTCCGGGCATACGGCTCATATTGCAGCTGTCGTTCAGCATCGGAAAGATCTTGCTCTCCAGACGCCAAGCTTGGTTCTCCGTGAGATGCCAATGAAATACGTTCATCTTGTAGCGGGAAAGTACCTCGATCTCCCGTTTCAGTTCTTCCATGGAGATATAGCTCCGCCCTACGTCTTGCATGAATCCTCGTATGCGGAAAGCAGGCCAGTCGGTGATCTCGCAACCTTGGATGGAATATTGGTTTCCTCGTCGCTCGGTCAGTTGGCGTAAGGTCTGTATCGCCCAATAAGCCCCTTGCTCGGACACTGCCCGGATGGTTATGCCCCGGGAAGAGACGCTTAGTTGATAAGCCTCCTCGGAGTTGAGGGGGATTCCGTCCAATTTGTCAACCAAGGAAACCTCTATCTTGTATCGGCTGTCCGGTTGGACGCTTACCGGCAGCTCCTCCAAGAATTCCATTAGGATGGAACGGAGTTTCCCTTCGGAAGAAACCGCGATTTCCTTCGGATGGAACGAAGCGTTTGTCCGGACGTATTTTTGGGGCAAGGGCAATAAAACAGGATTCCGGGCCTGTAAAGACCCGGAAATGCCTATATATACAATAAGAATAAGATTCAGTATTGATCTCATAGATTGTTTCTCTAAGGAATAAGATCTGTTAGCTTAATGGCTTGGAAGGTCATATGCGCCACGCTTGACTCGTAGAAGATTCCAACCGTTTCCTTATCGATCATGGAGAGACAGGAATATCCCCAGCCCTCGGCCTCGTCTAATAAGACTTGATGTTCCGTAGGCCAAGTAAGTCCGCCGTCCAGACTCGCCTTGATCGTGATATGATTACGCCCTTTTGTCGTATTCGGGTTGGAGAAGAGTAAAAGGTCTTTGCCGGTGATGTTGTCTTTGGCGTTTACCTTGATCAAGCTGGCCATACAAACGGGTTCCTGCAAGGCACTGCGGCTGGAAGGATGCTCTGTCCATGTCTTGCCTAAATCTTTTGTCGTGGCTACGGCACGGCTACCGCCCCGGTTATCGCGCATATTTAGCATCAATACGCCCGGCTCTACCTCGGCAACTTGCGCCTCCGTGGTATTCGTGCGGGCTAAGTTATGCAGGTGCCATGTTTTCCCGCGGTCTTTGCTATACATAATGCCGGCGTTGGGCACACGGGTAGCGTCGATAAACTGGATGGGGAAGACCAAAGTACCGTCTTGCATCGTGATGCCTCGTCCCGGGCCTTGCAATAGGAAATACCAAGACGGGTCTTTTACTTGAGACGTGATGTTGATCGGTTCGCTCCACGTCTTACCATCGTCCTCACTTTTCACGAGCATAAGTTGGGCGGTCTCGTCCGGTGTCATTCCCGGCATGGAGTTCCACCAAGCCCGTTCGTTACCCATACCATGCGTCCATGCGGCTACTACCCAGATCGTATTGGTCTTTTCGTCTACCAAGATCGATGGGTCTCCCACGCCGTTTTGTCCGTGGGGCAGGCCATCCGTTTGTTTGAAAGTCATGGCTACTCGCATCGGTTCCCAAGTTTGTCCCTTATCGGTACTGCGGCTTACTCCGATATCGATTTTCTCTTGCAGGTCCACGCTGCTATTATAGCGAATATCGTAGACTCCGAGTAATGTTCCGTTATTCGTCGTCACTAATCCCGGGATGCGGAAGGCCGCCGATCCGTCATCCCCGGCTTGGCGTACGCCGATACCTACATGGCGTTCGTCCACCTTTCCTTTCCAAGTGATGTCGATCGGTTTGTTGTTGATCTGGGCGTTAGGTATCGTAGTCGCTACTTTTGCCAATAAGGAAGTCTCTGGCTTCATCTGGATACTTACCCAGAAATAATTGATGCCTTTAAGCATCGGTTGTTTGGAGGTTAGTTTTACCGTGCGCGACAAGGGGGCGGTAACCTCATCTTGCCGTACGGAATAAGATTCAAGAGCCTTACGGGTATTTCCCGGTATATGGCTGGATATGTACGTAACGGGACTGAAATGTTCCCCTTTGCGGGATGGAGCTTCCACTCCGCTATAAAATAGACGTATCGCTTGGATGTCCGACAGATTGACATTGTCTCCGATCTGTATCGTGATCTCGTTTAATACATCCCCTTTTTGGGCCGGTATCCGCATCTCGTAAAGTACATTGTCGATCCGGTCTATCAAGATGGGGATTTGTTGCTCTCGCACATAAAGACTATCTGCCGCAAAAGCCGTTTGTACGATGAAAAGAAGGCAGAAATACAGGAAAGTTTTTTTCATGATGTTTTTTGTTTGTAGGTTGAAATTAATAGATATGTGAATTCCAAAGGTAGCGATATTCATTCATATGAACAAAGCCCCTTTGGAATTCGTGCCAAAAACCTAGTTATATCCAATCGCCTTAAACCTATGTACGATTAGTATCCGGGAGTCTGTTTCAATGCGGGATTGTTTGTCAATGCATCCTCGTTGATCGGCCACAAAAGACGAGACTCTTGTGCGGTCGTGTATTTCAAGACATATTGATTACCGAAACGTCTCAAGTCATACCAACGCTTGCCCTCGAAGAAGAACTCGCGCAGCCGTTCTTTCAATATAGCTTCCATCACGTTCTCATCGCCCCCCTCAAATGGGTTATCGTTATAGAAACTTCCCTTGTCATTCGGATAAGCGACCTCGTTTTTATGTGCGTTGAAATATTCAGAACCGTAAGCACGCTCGCGTACGGCATTGATCTCCGTGGAAGGATCTTCTCCTAAGAGAGCTTTAGCCTCGGCTAGTAGTAACAGGGCATCGGCATAACGGTAAATAGGATAATCATCCAGCCAGTTACGTTCGTTGCTACCCTCCAATGTTGTTCCTTGGAATTTGTATGCGAATGGAGCGATGTACTTTATGCTTCCGTCTTCCTGTTTTTGATAAACAGCTTTCAAGGTTCCTGTCAGACGGGAATCATTTTCGCGGAAAGTTTTCCAGTAATGATCTTTCTTAACTTGGTAACGCATTAAACCGTGGAAATTATAACCCGGAATTTCCATGAATGGGGTTCCTGATTCATCGCAATAGTTTGCCATGTATTCACGTTGCGGAACCATGTTGTTTCGCCAATTATAATCTTTCCACATGGTGAATTCATCTTTGATACTCTTGAAAGCGAAGATGATCTCGCTATTCTCCTTATTCCCATAGGCGAATACATCAGTAAACTTATCCTGTAGCTTTAGGTTGCCGTTTTGTTGAAGATCTTGCAAAGCAGCCTTGGCGGTAGAATAATCTCCTGTACCTCCACCCATTTGGCGACCACTCCATAAATAAACTTCACCTTTTAGTATCAATGTGGCTGATTTAGACCAGTAGCCTTTTCCATATTTGTAAGAATAATCACTACCGAAAGCATTGACGGAAGCGTCAATGTCTTTCTTGATCTGGTCCATGACCTCACTTGCTGGAGACGCCGCTTTTTCCAAATGAGAGATATCCAGTTCGTTACCTAGAGTAGGTTCGGTTACCAAAATTACATCTCCCCATGAACGTAATAGATGGAAATAAATATACGCACGCATACCATATGCTTCACCTAAGAAGTAGTTCTTCTCATTTTCATCTAATAAGGTAGTCTCGTTGGTCTTACGGATCATGAGGTTTAATTGGTTGATTGTCTCATAGAAATCTCCAAAATTGCTGATGCCCGTAAATTCAGCGTTGATCGTATTATACGGATATCGTTCTACGCCTTGAGTGGCTTCACCTCCGAAAGGCTGGTCGCCATAAATATCGGCACGTGGTTCACCCAGTACGAATATATTATAGCTACGTAAGCGAAGCAAGGAATGCAGACCTGTATTGAATGCCTTGAATTGGTCCGATG
Source organism: Parabacteroides sp. AM17-47 (assembly GCF_003434625.1). Lineage (NCBI taxonomy): Bacteria > Pseudomonadati > Bacteroidota > Bacteroidia > Bacteroidales > Tannerellaceae > Parabacteroides > Parabacteroides sp. AM17-47. Next base: position 11,917 of record NZ_QTLI01000023.1, on the reverse strand, counting down.
ATTTCCAATAGTTAGCATCGGAAATACTGCTGACTGGCTCCATGTCCAACGAGGTGCATCGATTGAATGTCAACAAGGACACAGCCACCATAAAGGTTATAAATATCTTTTTCATATGATGTTTAATTTTTATGCGTTAATTAGAAAGTTACAGATACACCCATAAGGACAGTCTTAGGAGTCGGATATCTACCATTGTCGATGCCTTGACCATAATAGGTATCTACGGCTGGTTCTGGTGATACTCCGGAATAACCGGTAAAGTAGCACAGATTTTGTCCGGTGACATAAACAGAGGCGTTTGACATAAACGCTTTATTGATCCATCTTTTCGGTAAGTTCCATGTCAATGTGATCTCGCGAAGTGCCAAGTAATCACCCTTTTCATAGAATCGTGAGCTGTTGTTATCTACAGCCGTAAGTCCGTTGTTGGAGCGGGTGATATTCTTTTTGCTCAATTGATCCGCATAGTAGAATTTCGGGATATCCGTATTCGTGTTCTCTTCAGACCAGCTTTGTTTAACCATGTCGATGATGTTAAATGAACCTTGGTATTGTCCGATAGAGCGTGCGGCCAAGTCGTTATACAATGTATGGCCTAATGCGTAGTCGAAACGGGCGTATAAAGAGAAATCCTTGTAAGAAACGGTGGTAGAGAAACCTCCTGTTACGTTCGGGAAGATATTGCCTACCTTCACACGGTCTAGATTGTTGATGACACCGTCACCATTCAAATCGGCCCAACATACGTCACCCGGCTCGATTTGTTGTTTTCCGGTTTTGTCTTTCAGGGCTTCCCATGCCGCTGGACCATATAATTCACCAATGGCGTCATAACGATTATTTGCGTTTGCTTTTACGTCATCCCAATCTTTGAAAATGTGATCTTGCTTGAATGCGAACAAGTCACCCAGCTTTCCTCCTTCTTGTTTTCCGCCAACCCAAACGACTTCGCCTTTTTTCGGATCCCATACTTGGTATCCACCTTGGCGGTTGTTCTCGTTTCCGTTTGCCGGAAGCTTGATGATCTTGTTGGCTACCGTAGATAAGTTAGCTGTTACGTCCCAACTGAAACCTCCTACATTATTTAAGATGTTAGCTTTTACCTCCATCTCAAAACCTTGGTTACGCAGTGTTCCTAAGTTGGTTTTGATACTTTTGAATCCCGTGTAATTAGGCAAATCCAGATCAGTCAACAAATCGGAAGTCGTACGGTTATAATAGTCTAAGATAAAGCTTAAGCGGTTATTGAAGAAACCTATATCCAGACCTACTTCGAAAGACTTACTTTGCTCCCAACGTAAACCGCTATTAACCAATTGGTCATTGTAAAAACCAACGGAATTGTTGTAGTTTGTTATGATGTTTCCGTCTTTGTCCTTCTGTCCGTAACTACCGTATACGTCATAATAGCCTAATCCGTTTACATTACCGTTTACACCATAGCTGACACGTGGTTTCAGGTTCGAGATAATATCCGCTAATTTGGAGTCCTTGAAGAAATCTTCCTCCATGATGTTCCAACCTGCGGAGACACCCGGGAAGAAACCCCAACGGTGGTCGCTCAGTTTGGAGATACCATCATAACGAGCTACAACAGACAACAGATATTTGAGGTTGTAGTTATAGTTTACACGAGCGAAGCCGGAAAGGATACGATAGCCTTGTTTGTAACTGTATGAATACGTACGGTTACTTCCTGCGTTCAAGGTTGGGATATCATCCGAAGGTGAATTTTGAGTCTTGGCGTTTAACGTATATTGATGCCAATTGAAATACTCACCGCCGACCATGGCTTCCAAATTGTGCTTGTCCTTGAAACTATCAGAATATGTCAAGGTCACACTATGTTGCTGTTGATTTTCCTTTACATATTTCGCTTCAGCCTGGCGCGTTAGGTTCGGTGTGCTAGAGTTCTGTTGTTGATAGGCTTTATCAAATTTATCCGTTTGATTATCTACGTGATACAAAGCGCTATTAGCCTTTAATACTAATTTCTCGGGAATGATTTGCAAATCGAAACCTATGTTGTATGTTGAACGACGGATTCCATTTGTATTCGTTAGCTTGTCCTTGTAGTAAAGAGGATTACCATCACCGGTACCGAAACCGGAAGCGGGAGATCCATCTTCCATATAGGGGTTCCAAGTTGGGCGTTGGCTCATCGTACGATAGAAGAACTCGTATTGACCGATCCATAATCCCGGCGTACGAGACCAAGTGTAAGTCGCCCCGCCGTTTACAGTTAAGATCGGGAATATTTTATAGGAACCGTTTAACGTTCCGGAGAAGCGTTCGTAACTAGTACCTTTGATCAAACCATCTTCTTTGTAATAACCTAAACTAGCAGCGAAAGTACCCTTATCGTTACCGCCTGTAATGTTCAAATAATGATCTTGCGTGAATGAGGGGTCTTTGAAAGCTGCATCTTTCAATTGGCCTGAATAATCCTTAAATAAAAGTTGCTTTGTAGGATCATTGGGATCTGTCATTTGTTGCCAACCTTCGTTTAACAGACCTTTCGTCGTGTCATCTAGATAGCGAATGTCGAATAAATCGTTACCAACTCCATAGCCCATTTGGTTATCGATACCCGAACGTCCGGTTCGCTTGTATCCTAAGCGATTATAATAGATATAGTCCTCTGCGTTCAAGTAATCATATCCTGTACGGGCGAAGTTTGCTCCTCCTTTAAATTTATAGGAAACGGAAGCTACGCCTTCTTTTCCCCGTTTGGTCGTGACAAGGATTACACCGCCATTCGCACGTGCTCCATAAATGGCCGTTGAGGCAGCATCTTTTAATACTTGGATGGACTCGATATCTGAAGGGTTGATATCTGCCAAAGAGTTACGAACGATACCGTCTACCACTACCAAAGCTCCATTGTCTTTTCCGGTCATGGTAGCTCCACCACGAAGTACGATATTGGGGTCTTTACCCGGCTGGCCACTTATGTTTACTACGCGTAAACCGGAAACCGTACCTTGTAAAGATTGTCCGGCATTGGCCATAGCTGCATTTTCCAGTACGGCGTTATCCAATTTAGAGATAGAGGTTGTCAAGGTCGCTCTCTTTTGTGAGCCACCGTAACCGGTTACCACTACTTCGTCTAGCTGTTCGGCGTTTTCTTGTAGGATCACGTCTACTTTGGCTTTCCCGGCTACTGGAATTTCTTGTGTCTTGTACCCAATGAAAGAAAATACTAATGTGGCGTTTTTGTTGGATACGGTGAGAGTGTAATTACCGTCGAAATCGGTAATCGTTCCATTTGTCGTGCCTTTTTCAACGATAGACGCACCGGGGACACCCATTTTATAGGTATCCAGCACTGTTCCGGAGACTGTCTGCTCTTGTCCGTACATAAATGCCGGAAGTAGGAGCGCAAGCATTAAGAGCAGTAGATTCTTCTTCATAATGAATTACTTTTTTGTTGTTTATTTAGTTTATTGGATGAGATTAATTAGCATTCGTCGGTCATATTAGCGACTTTCGGACGTAAGAAGATCACTTGGATTAAAAGTGCGATGAGTACCAATCCGGCTAGCATGGCGAAGTCATGGCCAAGGTTACCAGCATCGGTAGATTTTCCTAGTATATCCGTGATGGCGGCTCCGGCGAATACACCGGTCATATTCATAATTCCATAGGCTGTAGCCCGATAACGGGGGGAGATGAATTGGCAAAGGATAGGCATATTATTGGCGTCGAATATACCATAACCGATACCGAAGCAAAGACCACCGCCGATAATCATCGGGAAGTTGTGCCCAAATCCTAGTAATAGGAGAGAGGGTATCGTTAATGCCAAACCAATGGCGCCTGTGTATACACGTCCCCGGACATTCCGCTGGATCCATTTATCGGATAAAATACCTCCGGCGATTACCCCTATAAAGGAAGAGATAGCGATCGTGAATGTAGATAACGGACCGGCCTCGGACATATCCAACGAGAGATTTTCAGCGAATAGGGTAGGGAGCCAGTTCTTTGTCGCCCAACCCGGTAAGCTCGGCGTGGCGAAATAAAGAAGAATGATCCAAAAAGCGATGTTCGTGAATAACATCCCTAATCCTTTAAACGCACCGGAAATCGGATTCTCTTTCGGATAATTTTCCAGTTTTACGGCTTGTTCCACATGATCTTTCTTATCGTGTAAGAAGATGATCAAGACCACGCTATAAGCGATGCCGATGATACCAAACCAATGGAAAGTCGTTTCCCACGTATAAGCGCTGGCCACCGTAGCTCCGAATCCTCCCAAGGCTTGGCCTACGTATAGACCTGTCATATGGATACCTACGGCTAATGACCGTGTTTTCTCTTGGTGATAATCTGTGATAAGCGATAATCCGGCAGGAATATACAGGGCCTCACTAACCCCCATCAAGGCACGTAGGTAATAGATCTGATTGAAATCCGTGCAATACCCCATCATCAAAGTCACGAAGGACCAGACAAATAAGCTACCCACGATTAGCCACTTCCTGTTTACCCTGTCTGCCACCATACCGGCTACAGGGCTCATGAATCCGTAGATCCAGAGGAAGACCGCCATCAAACGTCCGAAGTTCGCCGCAGACTCTAGTTCCACGATATCCACCATCATAGCTGATTTCATGGTTGATAGCATCTGGCGATCCATATAGTTCAGTAAGGCGACAACCCATAGTAAACCGACTACGATCCAAGGATATAATTTCTTATTTTTCATTTGATTGAGGAAAATAAAAAGGAAAACAAAGCCTTAGAAACATCAGGAGCCACGGTTGTGACCCCTGATGTCAATTGACCAATTTTCAGTATTTTAGATAAAGTTATTTAGAAAGAATTTCGTCGCAGAGTAAACTACATTTGAGAAGCATTCTAGGAATGTGGAACGGACCTTTGAATAGATTGCCTTTGGCAGATTGAGAGACACTACCATCGAAGTGTAGGTAGCCATACCATTCCCCATATTCTTTGTCGGGGAGATGATTAAATGTGTAATCGTTTATTAGTTTGTGCATTTCGAGATATTTGGCGTCGCCAGTCGCTTGGTAGGCGTAAAGCGTAGCGATAACCGCCTCGCATTGTGGCCACCAAAACTTCATGTCGTGCCAATACTCTTGGGGAGGGAAGTTTTTGCAATCCTTGAAATAGTTGATTCCGCCGTACGTCTTATCCCAGCCCCAGTCCCAAGACCAGTTGAGGATTTGTAAACCCATCTCTTTCAGTTGGGGGTCCCATCCTCGGTATTTGGCCTCTTCCAAGATAAACCATGCGGTCTCGATGGAGTGGCCGGGATTGATGGTACGCCCGGCGATAGAGTCGATAAACTCACCGTTGGGTCCTACTGTCTCCAAGATAGCCTTGAATTCGGGATGCATGAAATCACGGCGTAACTCGGCTATGGAATCATCGATTTGTTGTGTAAGTATGGGATCGTTTATGGCCTCACGGATGCGTGCCGCCGTATCGATCAGTATCATGCAGAAAGAATGGCCTTTCGCCACGAGACCTTCACGAAATTTAGGCTCCAATAATCCCGGGGTATTCTTATAGTGCAATACTTGCTTGAATAAGTTCACGGCCTTCTCGGCATAGCCTTTGTCACCTGATGCCAATGCATAGTGGGCCATAGCGATCGCCGCGAAAGTCTCGGAGAATACGTAACGGCGTTTACGTACAGGGATGCCTGTCGCTGTCACCTCGAAGAACATACGTCCGTCCGTATCAAAACAATGTTTCTCGATGAAATCGATACCGTTTTTACAGGCTCTCAGCCATTCTTCGTTCTTCTCAATGTGATTATAGGCATATGCCAAGATAAAGGCGAATCGTCCTTGGAACCAAACGGATTTAGTGGAGTCCATCAGAGTACCATCCCGGTCTACGCAAGTAAAGTAACCGCCGTTCTCTTTGTCCAGTCCGTATTTCATCCAAAAAGGAAGAATATTGGAAAGAAGCTCATTCCGATAGGTCTTGCCCCAATAAGCTAGATATTCCGATGGATTAGATAAATTGTCAAACGCTGCCATACCTTAGAATTTATTACATCTTTCAAAGAAATTGATAGCCTCTAATTCCGCTTTCATCGCGGCCTCTTCTTCGTCCGTCATATTCCGGAACGGGGTACGGTTCTTGCCGAGATCTAATCCGATCAATTTCATGATGCGTTTTCCTCCGACGATATTACCACGGTAATTGCAGATAACGTTAATAACCTCCTGAGAGAAGTTTTGTCTCTCGCGAGCTGTCTCTAAGTCACCGGCTGCCCAAGCCTCTAGGATACCGGTTAATTCTTTTCCGTTATAGTTTGTGGTACCACCGATACCTCCTTGCGCTCCACCCATCGCAAGGCAAGGAAGAATCGTTTCATCCTGTCCGTGCAACATGTCGAATTTACCATCCTTGTATAAACGACATTGATTGTATTCGTATAAGCTCTCGTATGTATATTTGATACCGGCGAAATTAGGGATATGCCCGTCTACTGCTTTTAAGAAATCCAGCATAGGGAGGAAAGCGTTGTTAAACGCAGGGATATGATAGTAGTAAAACGGTAAGGCAGGAGCGCCGCAAGCGATCTCCTCGCAGTACTTTACCAATTCCTCAATTCGACCGATACGAGGGAAAGGAGTAGCCATAGCGCCAATACCCCAAGCGCCGATCTTTTGAGCATGTTCCGCCAAATTACGACTAGACTTAACGCATGTGCTACCTACGTGCACAATTACCTTAAAGCCTTCCGGAGCTGCTTCCATCCATTTCTCGGCCAATTTCATGCGTTCTTCCTCTGTCAGCATATAACCTTCTCCGGAAGAACCATTGATGAACACGCCTTTCAGTCCGTTTTTCACAAGAAGTTTCGCATAAGCTTCAATTGGCTCGTAATTAACTTCCCCGTTCTCATGGAACGGAGTGAAGGGAGCATCGATCAGTCCTTTAATTTTATCCATACCTGCGTTATTTTTATGAGTTTTAACCTCTAATTTTAATTATGATGCAAATATAAATAAAATAATTTAATAATATAGTAGTGTTTTATCGAGAAAATGAAATAATTATTTATTTTTTATTTAATTCCTTTGAAATACATATTAAATCATACCTAGAATTTTAGATCGAGATAGCAGGCAGGCTCCTAATATACCCGCTCTTTCACCTAATTTGGATACTTTGATCTGAGTATCACGGGTTACCAAGTTCAAAGAGTACTTCCTGACGGCACTTTTAATAGGTAGGCTTAAATATTCTCCCGTCTGCGACAAGGGGCCGCCCAGTACGACCAGTTCCGGATTGAAAATGTTCATCAATCCGGCTATTCCTTTACCTAGATTAAAACCGATCTCCTCCAGTATCTCAATAGATAGCATATCCTCTTTCTGAATAGCGTCGATCAAGTCAGAGAGCCCGATGTATTCCCCGGCATCGATTTTACTGGCCAATATGGTGTTGCTACCCTCTTTATACCGCTCAAGGAGGGTACGGTATAGGGCAGAACCGGAAGCTCCAGTCTCGAGGCATCCTTTTTTACCGCAATGGCAAAGAATCTCATTCTCGAAGAAGCTGAAGTGCCCAAATTCTCCGGAGAAGCCTGATTTCCCGAAATAAACCTTGCCGTCTATGATGATACCGATACCTAATCCCCAAGATATATTGATGAATAGGATATTTTTTTCTCCTTTTACGACTCCTTGAAGATATTCGCCGTAAGCCATGGAACGGGTGTCATTCTCTATATAGATCTTTATATGTAGTTTTTCCTCAAGGATTTGAGACAAGGGCTTCTCCTCAAAGTAAAAAATGCTATAGCTATATCCGGCGAAAGGATTTACCCGTCCGGATATATTAATGCCAATGCTTAATATCTTTTCCCTTGGGATCGGCAACGAGTTTATAAATTCATTGATACATTCGCAAAGATGGTCTAAAGCGGCTGGTGTGTTTTCGAGTGTATAAGGGATATTCTGCTCAATGCGGATCTTATCTCCTTTAAAATCTAATATGGCTAGATTCAGTTGATCTTTCAGTATATCTACGCCCACAAAATAGCCGGATACGGGATTGAGCCCGTAAATACTAGGTTTACGCCCTCCGCTAGTCTCTTGTTTTCCAAAGTCGAGTATATAACCGTCCTCTTGTAATTCGCTAATTAGCTTAGTGACGGTGGGGATACTGAGATTCATTTCTTTACATACCTCCGCTATAGTAGCGTCTCCATTGGCCATATAATAATGTATGATCTTCTTTTTCAGAAGGCCACTGCGAGTATTGTCATCGGACGAGAGCAAGAACTTAGTTGTCATGGTTATACCTTTATTGAGTGATTAGGGCAAAGGTACAATAAGTTTTTTCAAAAACTAAGCGTAATAAAATAAAATTTTTTCATAAGGAGCTATCTTAATTGTAAGAATTTGTAATAGAAGTTGAATGACATAGTCTGCGGCGAACTCTGTCACTCGTGACATCTGTGATAAACGCATAGGAAAGAAAGGATAATATTACACTAAAATCCTTCTTTCACGATCCGTTTGATCGGGAGGAAGAATCGTTCGATCAGGCGTAATTCTTCCGTTACGATCTCCGCGGAGGCTTGCGTCTCGGGCGAGACGGGCAGGTCGATACCGTAATTGGTTCTCAGACCCTCTGGAAAATCGATATCCGCCGTATAGTACTCGTCGGTGGGGACCAATGAGATATTCGATACCACGCCGTTTACCACGCCAAACTCCTGATCCGGGAAATTGGAGAAACGGACGATCGCCCGCTGGCCTCTCCGGACTTTTCCCGAGCGTGCTATCGGTATGCGCACCTTCCCCACCAGCCGGCTCTCGCCTTGCGGCACGACGGTGAAAGCCACCTCTCCGGATGGGATATACTGGTTCTCGTTCCAGTACTTGGTGAAAGTCACGACACCCCCTACCGGGGCGATGAGGCAATAACGCAACCTCCACTCGTTCATGCTATTCAGCAATTGTTCCCGGGCGGTCTGTAATTCCTGCCGTAGCGTAAATTCTTTCTCGCTCCGCTCCAGCGTCAGATCCAGCAAGGATTGCTCTTGCTCCCCGATCTGTATCCGGAGATTCTCGGCCGAGGCTGCCGCCCCTTCCAGCGAATAACGGCTTTGCAGCAGGGAAGCCCGTGCGGTCTCATGCTCGTAGGAGGAAATCACGGACCGGCTATACAATAATGAATCCCGGGCGTATTGCCGCCTTGTCAAGGCGAATTGCTCCGAGAGGGTCTTCCGCTGCCGTTCGGTCTCGTTATAGTAAGCCTTATACAACGCTATCTGTTTGCGGATGGAGGTCATTTTTTGCGGATAATAATCGATCTCCCTGTAATTGATGCAGGCATGGAGCGCCGAGAGTAGTCCCGAGTAAGCCGCTTGCATATCACCCAGCGATAGCTCCTTGTACCTTGATAACGCCTTGTCCAGGCTATCCACGTCGCTTCCGGATCGTTCCAACGCCTTATCCAGATAGATGGCGTCGTCCGTGTCGGCGTGATTCTCTATGACCGCCAGCCAATCCCCCTCCCTTACCGGACGATTATCCCTGACGAGCAGCTCCTGTATCTTCCCCGCTGCCCGTGTCACTACCGCCGTCGCGGGATGTTGCCCCGTCAATGTCATGTCTGCCGTGATCACGTCAGGATATTTGAAGAAACAGCTCCCCACCAGCAACGTCACGACCACGAGGAATAACAGCCTTATCCCCCACCGTACGATCCAGGCCGGCACTTGCCCCATCACCTCCTGTACCTCCTCGCTCCTCAGTTCTATGTCCTTATTTCTCTTCTCCAACCAATTTTCAACTTTCAATTCTCAATTCCCAAGCTCCAACTGGTTCTTCACCAACTTATAATAAGTCCCCCGCAAGGCCGTGAGTTCCTGATGCGTCCCTTCCTCCACGATGCGTCCCTTGTCCAGCACCACGATCTTGTCCGCGTCACGTACCGTGCTTAGCCGATGCGCCACGACCACCACCGTCCGTCCTTTATAGAAGGCGTGCAACTGCTCCATGATCTCCCGCTCGTTGTTTGCGTCCAAAGCGTTCGTGGCCTCGTCCAGGAAGATGAAGTCGGGATTCTTGTACACCGCCCGGGCGATCAGGATCCGTTGCCTCTGCCCTTGGCTTACTCCATTGCCCTCCATGCCGATCTTCGTATTATAGCCCGGCGGGAGCGAATCGATGAAATCCCGGATATTCGCTACCGTCACGGCATGCAGCAGGCGTTCCTTGTCCACCACCTCTTCGCCGGGGGCGATGTTGTTGGCGATCGTATCCGAGAAGATAAAACCATCCTGCATGACCGAACCGGTCTTGCTGCGCCATACGTGGGGATTCAAGTTCCTGAGGGAGGTATCGCCGATCCTCACGTCCCCCTTGTTGGGGTTGTAAAAACCGAGCAGGAGTTTCACGATCGTCGTCTTCCCGCTCCCGCTGGCCCCTACGATGGCGGTCACCCTGTTATGGGGTATCGTCAGGTTGATATCCTCCAGCACGTAATCCCTGTCCGCCCCGTCATAGCTGAAGCTGAGATTTTCCAGCCGTAGCGTCCTGTCATCGGGGAGAACATTCAGTCTTATCCCGCCTACCTGTTCCTCGTCCTCCTTCCCGTGTATCTCGCCGAGCCGCTCCAAACTGATCTTCGCGTCCTGTAAGGACCGTGAGAAATCGATCAATTGCTCGATAGGTGAGGAGAGCTGCCCCACGATGTAGGTCACCGACATCATCATACCCAGTGTCATATCCCCTTGCACGACGGCCCGTGCCGCGATGAAGGAGATGAGTATGTTCGTGGTCTGGTTGAAAAAGACCGCCCCGAGTTGCTGATATTGTTGTAACGCCAACCCCTTGATCCCTATCTTGAAAAGTTTTACCTGTATCCGTTCCCATTTCCATCGCATCTTGGTCTCGCAATTATTGAGCTTGATCTCCTGCATTCCGGTGATGAGCTGGAATAGGTTGCTCTGCTCCCCGGCCGCCTGCGAGAAACGCTTTACGTCCAGCTCCCTCCTCCATCTCATGAAGCCCAGCACCCACGCCACGTACAACCCGTTTCCTAGTAGGAACAATCCCAGTATGGTCCAGTCATAGTAGGCCAGTACGAACCCGAACACGATGAAGTTGACGAAAGAGAAGAGCGTATTGATGGATGTCCCCGTCATGAAAGCCTCGATGCGGTCATGGTCTCCGATGCGCTGCATGATATCGCCCACCATCTTGGTATCGAAGAAATGCAGGGGCAGGCGCATCAGCTTGGCGAGGAAATCGGAGATCAAGGCGATATTGATCCTCGTGTTTACGTGCAGCAATATCCAGCTCCGTATGAAGTCCACGGATAGCTTGGCGATAAAGATCACCAATTGCGATATAAGGATCAAGGTTATGAAACCTAGGTTGTTGTCCCGTATACCGGTATCTACCAAGCTCTGCGTGAGGAAAGGCAGGATGAGTTGCAGTACGCTGGCTGTCACCATGCCCAGCACGAGCTGTGCCATCTCCCGCCTGTAGGGCGATATATATCGGAAAAAGAATCCGAGGTTACGTTTCCTGTCTCTCCCCTCGTCCTCCATCCCGTAGAACTCCGGCCCCGGTTCCAGCAAGAGCGCCGTCCCGGTATCCTGTCCGTCCACCTTGGTGCTGACCCAGCACCGCTTGAACTCCTCCCTCGTATAGGTGATAAGTCCCGCCGCCGGGTCCGCTATGTAGAACTTCCCTTTCTTTATCTTGTAGCAAACCACGAAATGCCATTGGTTCCAGTGCAGTATGCAGGGTAGGGGACATTCCTTTTCCAATTCCTCCACCGTGATCCGCACGCCCTGTGTTCGGAACCCGATCGCTTCCGCCGCCTCGCTGATACCCAGCATGGAGACTCCTTCCCGGGTGATGAAGGCTTTCTCCCGTAAGTTCTGGATCGAGTACACACG
>NZ_QTLI01000022.1:14211-102853 GCF_003434625.1 Parabacteroides sp. AM17-47 | reverse complement strand
AAAAAGTGTCTAGATAAATCAGGAAAAGACATTTCTCTTAGAGGTAACAAAAGTTTCATACTGAGGAAACTTTAGTTTCCCTATAGAGAAACAAAAGTTTTCCGCTTATTAAACTTTTGTTTTCATATGGGAAAACTTTTGTTTTTTAGGTTAAAAAACTACAAATGGCTAGATGTTAATATTTTATCCGTGTTGAAAGGAGATCGGATAATGCTATATGGTGAGTGTGGAGGAGCGTTGTGTTAGGTGATGGAAAAGTGGTAAATAGTGGTAAATAGCGGTAAATAGTGGTAGATAGAGCTAGATAATTGTAGATGTTTTTTATCTACCACCATTAGTTAATCATCCTAAGACCAGATGAATGCAGGGATAGTTGTAGATGTTGTAGCAAATAGGCTTATAAACTATATGAGAGAATTGAAAGTTAAAGCGATGAGCGAATAACTTTCAATTCTCCATGTTTCAATTAAATGGTATAATATTGTTCCCATCCTTTGCGAGGCGGTACTCCACATAGCATCTTATTCGCCTCCGGATCGTTCGTGATCTGTTTCGTGTCACGATCGAAGACGAGCTTGCGGTTCAAGCGCTGGCTTAATACGCCGAGACAGAATACCTGACTTAATGGGCCGGCGATAGAGAACGGTGAGCGGGTTTTCTCCTTACCCATACAACTTAGCAGGAAGTTCGCGAAATGGTTAGACGGGCTTTTCGGCACTTCCGGTAAGCGAGATTCCATCTCTTTCGCTTTCTCATCCGGGATGATAGATAAGGTACTTCCATGAGAACCACCCTTGAAGGTTAATTCTTTCGAGTAGATTTCCTTGCCCGGGTTCAACTTCGCCGGTTGTATCTTGCCGCCGGCTACGGTCGGGATATTCGGGTCGAGCTCGGAAACACCGTAACCTTCCGGGACGGAGGGGATATTGTCCAGTCCATCGTACCAAGTGATATCCACGGCCGGCATATTCCCTCTTTCCGGGAATTTAAACAAAAGGGTGGATGACATCGGGAAGAAGAACGGGTTATGGTCTTTCAAATAAAGCGGATTTATTTCTGTAGGCAATCCTAAATCTAGGAATTCATGTGCCGTATCCAAAATATGCGCTCCCCAGTCTCCTAAGACACCCATTCCGAAGTCGTACCAACAACGCCATTGTCCCAAATGGTAGTCATGGTTGTAATCATGATATTGAGCTACGCCGATCCATGTGTCCCAATCCATCGTCTCGGGAACCGGTTCTCCCATAGGCATATGCCTAATATTCGGGTTCCATCCGTGCCAGCGACGCGGATTATTCATATGGGCGGTAATGGCGGTAACATCCTTGATAATACCGGCCTCTTTCCATGCCTTGAATTGGAAATAGTTCGCCTCGGAATGTCCTTGGTTACCCATTTGGGTGACAACGCCGTATTTCTTCGCTCCACGCATCATGATCTCTATTTCTTGGAACGTGCGGGCCATCGGTTTCTCTACATATACATGTTTGCCGTGCGCCATCGCCTCGATCGTGATCGGGAAGTGGGAATGATCCGGCACACCTACGCTTACGGCATCGATCTTGTCCGCCATCCGGTCGAACATCGTGCGGAAGTCTTGAAAACGGGCCGCTTTCGGGAACATGTTGATAATCTCTTGCGTGTGAGGGGCTCCCATGTCCACGTCGCAGAGAGCTACTACGTTACACAGACCTGTGTTATACAATTCCTTGGCGATCTCGCCCCCTCGTTGTCCGATGCCGATGAACGCTATATTTACCCGGTCATTAGCGCTGATTAACGGGGAAGTAGGTAGAACACGTCCGTGGGCGGGTGTCCAGAACGACGGGATGGCCGATACTGCCGATAAGGCTAGCGCTCGCTTAAGGAACGAGCGGCGTGAGATTTCTTCTGATTTCATGGTATTATCTTGTTTAAATTATACTGTTTGCGCAAACACTAATGATTTACGTCGTAAATATACAAAACTTTCTATAGTTACGGAAAAAATCATTTACTTTGTAACCTCATAAAGGAGACCATGTGCTAATGTGCCACTCAGGCGGGTCTCCGATGGACTTATCATTGGCACATTGGCATATTAACAAAATTGGCAAATTATTAGATTATGGCACAAGAAGATGTATTTAAGAAATTAGTTTCACACTGTAAGGAGTATGGTTTCGTATTTCCCTCCTCAGAGATTTATGACGGTTTGGGAGCGGTATACGATTATGGCCAGTATGGTGTTGAGTTAAAGAACAATATAAAGAAATATTGGTGGGATAGCATGACTTTGCTGCATGAGAATGTGGTGGGTATTGATTCCGCTATTTTTATGCACCCTACTATCTGGAAAGCTTCCGGCCATGTTGACGCTTTTAATGATCCGTTGATCGATAACAAGGACTCGAAGAAACGTTACCGTGCGGACGTTTTGATCGAAGACCATTTGGGCAAGATCGAGGAGAAAATGAATAAGGAAGTGGCGAAAGCCGCAAAGAAATTCGGTGACGCTTTCGATGAGGCTAAATTCCGTGAGACGAATCCTCGTGTATTGGAGCATCAAGCGAAATGGAATGAGATCCATGAGCGTTATAGCAAGGCGATGAACGAGTCTAACTTCGAGGATCTTCGCCAATTGATCTTGGATTGCGAGATCGTTTGCCCGATTTCCGGAACTCGTAACTGGACGGAGGTTCGCCAGTTTAACTTGATGTTCTCTACGGATATGGGTTCTACCGCTGATGGAGCGACTAAGATTTATCTTCGTCCGGAGACGGCTCAAGGTATTTTCGTGAACTTCTTGAATGTGCAGAAGACTGGCCGTATGAAGATCCCGTTCGGTATCGCCCAGATCGGTAAGGCGTTCCGTAATGAGATCGTGGCTCGTCAGTTTATCTTCCGTATGCGCGAGTTCGAGCAAATGGAGATGCAATTCTTCGTTCGTCCGGGTGAGGAGATCGAGTGGTTCAAGAAATGGAAGTCTACTCGCTTAAAATGGCATCAAGCTCTTGGCTTGGGAGATCAGAAGTATCGTTATCACGATCATGAGAAGTTGGCTCACTACGCTAACGCCGCTACGGATATCGAGTTCGAGATGCCGTTCGGATTCAAGGAAGTGGAGGGTATACATAGCCGTACGAATTTCGACTTGAGTCAGCATGAGAAGTTTTCCGGTAAAAAGATCCAATATTTCGATCCGGAGTTGAACCAGAGTTACACTCCGTATGTAATCGAGACCTCGATCGGTGTAGACCGTGTGTTCTTGAGCATCATGGCGGGTTCTTACTGCGAGGAGACATTGGCGAATGGCGAGAGCCGTGTGGTATTGAAGTTGCCCGCAGCCTTGGCTCCGATCAAGTTGGCCGTATTGCCATTGGTGAAGAAAGATGGCCTGCCCGAGAAAGCTGAGGAGATTATAAATATGTTGCGTTTCGACTTCCGTTGCCAATACGACGAGAAGGATTCTATTGGTAAGCGTTATCGCCGTCAGGATGCGATCGGTACCCCGTATTGTATTACGGTAGACCATGACACCTTGAAGGATAATTGCGTAACGATCCGTTTCCGTGACACGATGGAGCAAGAGCGCGTAAGCATCGATAAGCTTCACGATATTATCACGGAGAAGGTGAGCATGAAGAATTTATTGAAAAAGGTAATAGAGTAAACGAATGAAGAAGTACTGGCATATCGCGTTGATGTTGTTTTGCGTGTTCATGATCACCTCTTGTGGGGATGATGATGAGGCACTAGAGGTGGATGAGGTTTGGAAGGTCCAGAATGAGGAGGCTTTTCAAGCCCAGATGCTGGTTCCGGGTTTCGAGCAATTGAGTTCTCAAAGTAATGCCGGATTTATCCTTTACAAGGTCTTGAAGACAGGAGAGAGTAAGGAGCCGATTTATTATACGAGCAAGGTGGAATGTTATTATAAAGGGACGTTTATTGATGGAACGGTTTTTGATGATAAATCGTTTGAGGCAGGTGCCCCTGCCGAACTTACTGTTTCTGAGATGGTAGATGGTTTTGCTACAGCGTTACAGAATATGCACCCAGGAGATCGTTGGGAGATTTGGATTCCTCAACAGATGGGATACGGTTCGGCTGGAAGGAGTGCTTCGGGAAGTGTCATAATAAAGCCTTATACGACTTTGATCTTTGATTTGGAAGTTACAAGGATTGTCAAAGAGTAGGTTCTTTCATTAAGAATAATTACGGCCGCCTCTTTTTAGGGGTGGCCGTTTTTTTATAGTTATATGTAAATCTAGGGAAGCAAACCTCTATAAACAATTAAAGCCTGTCTCACGACAAGCCCTAACCAAACTTTGTTAACCTTAAATCTAATACTATTATGAAAAAACCACGGTGCAAAGATACGTTCGTCAAGACCATTTGTCAAGTCTTTTGCAACTAATATATGTTAAGTAACATATCTATGCTTGCCAAAAAGTGTTACACAACACAAAACTCTATATATTACAATCAAAATCTTCTAATTTTAACGATGATTAGGTCCCTTTTATAGGACTGCTAAAGGGAAAGACGTTCTTTGAGTAGCTTATAGCCAGCGCTACTGGCACGAAGATATGTTCCATCCTTTAATCGTACTTGATAGGTTTCTTTTCCGAATAGTTCTACTCGCAATATCTGTTCCGTATTAACGATATAAGAGCGGTGTATACGAACGAACTCCGGAGAAGGAAGGCTTCGCTCGAAATACTTCATGGTTTGCTCCTTTACGTGCTGACCGGAAGTGGTGAATAAGGTCACATAGTCGCCACATGCTTGCAAATAGAATATCTCTTTTATCGGGATGATATGAATACGTGCCCCGTCTTTTACGGATATACGATCTAGAATCTCCTCCGGAACGGTAGTCGGGGGAGGTGCCGTCTTTTCCTCCATTTGTCTCACGATAGGTTCCGCCTCACTCTTTCTTTCCCGACTGGCATACCATTGGGATAGAATGATCCATGCCATTAGGCCGAACAGGAATCGAAAAGGAATCGTGATCGAGAATTCCTCCCAATCTTCCAATCCGAATATTTGTAGCAAGATCGAGCATCCGGCTATGCAAGCGATTTGTACGAGTACGGCGAAAGCCACTCGTGCTTGCATGATATGTAACGTACATTGTACATACCAAAGATAATATCCCGCTACGGCGAACAATGCGATGGAAAGTAAGCTATCGATCAAAGTGATGCTCAACGGAAGATCGCCATAAAGAGTTAATAATGCGCATTGGATCGCTATGGCTAAAAGTAATAATAGGCTTCCCAGCCCTTTATGTAATATGGATGTTGTAATAGGATGTTCTTGCATGATGAGTTTAGTCTCTTAGTTCAAGGCCGCTGAACGACAAGTCTCCACATATGTATAGTGTATGCGTCATGTCGGTTGCTTCTGTCAGTTCCCTCATATCTTGGCATCCTGCCAAGAAAGAACCAACCTTTAGACGAACCAGCCATCCTTTAGGAACGTATATTACTACGCCGCTGAAGGAGCTATCTATGTTTATGATGGTTTCATCAGCCTCTAATGTTGTTTTTTTAAGATCAAGAATCACGTTGCCGAAAGATACGTCTATGTCCGCCCCCTTGAATACGGGGTCCAGTACGATGTGCCTTACCGAGTTGAAAGTGGTGTCAACCGATACGAAACCGTTATCTGTCTCGTAGTTGATCTCATCGTTAGGCTTTCTGTGCCCGAAAGGGGGATGGTTAAAGGGACGTTTATGCTTTTTCGTGCGGATAGAATCTTTCCGCTTCAGCATGATGACCAATCCTAACAGGATTAATCCTAACGGCCAATATACACGTAAAAAATCGTTCGTGATCCAATTTAACTGCGGGAAAAGGAAATAGACTCCCACGCCCACGAGGAGCATACCTCCTACCGGATTACGGTGGAAAATCGTAAAGATGCCCGACACGACAAGCAGCATCGGCCAAGATACAAGCAAGTCAAATAAGGATGGATCTATCATTCCTAGATTCCGCAGTAAAAATAATATACCGACAATGATAAATAAGGTAGCGATCAGATACCCGTTTGTCCTCTTCTCTTTAAAATTGATGTCATAATCTTTCATATCCATAAGTTCAATTTTTTTGTTTTTTATCAAATGTACGGGTTCGTCATTCTATACACAAGTAAATACCGCTGATTTCTATACGAGTATCGGTAAATAACCGAATAATCCCGATTAAAAAAGCCTTTAGTTTGTAAGAAACGTGAATTTGACACCAAAACTTGATAAAAAAACTAGTTTGATAAGATTAGTTGATAATTAAGGAATATCTTTGTCTTTACAACTGCAATAGAGGAATGTAGGGAATGATACGAAATATTATAAATTTAAAGGCAATAATACTTTATTTTGGATTGATTTTATGCTTGATAGCCGGTATGCCGACTCCGGCTTATGGGAGTTCTTCATATCCGGTCAAGGAGGAATCGTATGTATTGGTGATAAATTCATATGTGGATGGCGAACGTTGGTCTGGTAATTTATTAAACATGATCTCGAAGTTCGCTACCCCGGAGGAGTACACTCTCCGGATAGATCATATAAGCGTGATGTTGGTTGATACGCCAGAGAAATTAAAAGAGAAACAAGAGGTCTTCTTTGAAGCTAACAAGAAGAAGCCGGATGGAATTATCTACTTAGGCGTAAATGGATGGGCTTTTATGCGGGATAAGATCCGGGAGAAATGGGGGGATATTCCCACTCTGGTCTGTTCGGAGACGGGGGAAATGGCAGAAAATGAATGTTATTTTAATCAGAGGCATTCCTCTGATAGGGTGATTCCTTTACAAGAGGCGGTTAAGGGGTATAACGCTACGGGATTGGTTATCCCTTATTATGTTAAAGGTTCGATCGACTTGGTGAAGGAATTAATCCCGGGTTTGAAACGTCTGATTTTCATATCCGACAGACGTTATGTTTCCACATGGCTCCGGGATGAGATGGAGAAACATATGGAAACTTCTTTCCCTGAGGGGAAAGTGGATTTTTATACGGAGGGTTCTTGCTCCATGGATAGTTTATTGGCGGTTCTGTCGGAGAAAGATCCGCATCGAGCGACAGCCGTGATGTATTACTCGTGGATTACCGAGAAACCTTTCTTGAATCACTCGTTATTATATAGTACTTTATATCAAGGTATAAACGGTATTTCTAGGCATCCTGTTTTTTCTTTATATGATATGGGTGTGGAAGAAGGATATACGATTGGTGGATATTATAATAGCGCTAAAACGATTGAGACTGCTCTAATCCCCTTGCTACAACAAGTTTATAACGGTGAAGATATGGGCAAGATCCCGGTTTCAACGGTGGATGATCCTCATAAATACTTGAATTATGTTTCGTTGATAAGTGCGATATCTAATGAAGATAATTTCCCGCGTGATGCGATCTACTTGAATGCGCCTCCCTCTTTCTTGGAAAAATATTGGATGCAACTGTTAGGCTTTCTGATATTCTTTCTGGTAGTCGTGTTTTTAGCGTGGCATTACGTGTATCGTTCTAAGCAAAAGATGAAGGAAGTGGAGTTGAGGCTATTATCCCGTTACCGTGATTTATTTAATAATATGCCATTGCCTTATATACGGCAGCGGCTGATTCGGGAAGGTACGCAAATCGATGTGCAGGTTTTGGATGTAAACCATGCTTTCGAGGAAAAAATCGCTCCTAAAGATTTCGTGGTAAATAAGCATGGAAAAGAGATCGCTAATTTAATTGGGGGAAGTTATCCTTTGCTTCTATCGGCTGTACCTACAGTTCTGGAGAGTGGGAAATCCTTTACTTGTGAGTATTATTTTGAGCCGACAGGGCTTTACTATACGATTATCATCATGCCTACCTCGGAAGAGAATGTGGTTGATGCGTTTTTTATTGATATTACGGATATCCATAAATTCCAGACGCATTTGAAAGCCATGAATCATAAGCTGGCTATGGCGTTAGAGGCGGCAGATCTTTTACCGTGGCGATATAATCTGGCTGAAGGGAAGATTATCTATGAGTCGAAAGTACATCCGGGAGATAATATAGAGACAGCGGAGGTGCATACCCATGAGGTTTCGTTGAAGGAATATTTCAGCAAGATACACCCGTCTTTCAGGGCTTGCGTGGAAAAGGCTTTCGATGATTTGTGTAATGGGAAAATAAAGAAAGTACGAAAAGAATATTGTCTGGAGCGGTTGATTCCGGGAGAAGATCGCCATGAGTGGGAGGAGATACAGGTAATGGCCGAATATGATGCTTCCGGTAAACCGAAAGCGTTGATCGGGTCTACGATATCTATTACCGAGCGTAAGCAATTGGAACATGACCTTCGAATGGCTAGGGATAAGGCGGAAGAGTCGAATAAATTGAAATCAGCGTTTTTAGCAAATATGAGCCATGAGATACGTACACCGTTAAATGCGATCGTAGGTTTCTCTAATATCCTTGCCTCGACCGATGACCTTGAGGATAAGAAGGAATTCGCTGATATTATCGAGAATAATAATTCCCTATTGTTGCAGTTGATAAACGATATCTTGGATTTGTCAAAGATTGAGGCGGGTACCTTGGAGTTTACTTATGACTATGTGGATATTAACGCTGTATTGAGGGATTTGGAGCAATCGGCTCATTTGAAGAATAAGAATCCGGATGTACAGATCTCATTTAAGGATTATC
Organism: Parabacteroides sp. AM17-47; assembly: GCF_003434625.1. Taxonomy (NCBI): domain Bacteria; kingdom Pseudomonadati; phylum Bacteroidota; class Bacteroidia; order Bacteroidales; family Tannerellaceae; genus Parabacteroides; species Parabacteroides sp. AM17-47. The sequence continues at coordinate 94,173 of NZ_QTLI01000022.1, read as the reverse complement.
TGGAGCCTTGCGTGATTTATACGGATCGAAATCGTCTGTCTCAACTGATGATCAATCTGTTGAACAATGCCATGAAATTTACGCAGGCAGGATCGATCTTATTTGGCTATAAACTGCGGGATGATAATACGTTGTGGTTCTATGTAGAGGATACGGGCTGCGGAATCCCGGAGAATAAACGGAAAGATATTTTCGGACGTTTTGTGAAACTGAATACTTTCGCTCAAGGAACAGGATTGGGTTTAAGCATCTGTGAGATGATTGTTACCCAGATGAAAGGAACGATAGGGGTTGATTCCGTGGAAGGGAAAGGCTCTAGGTTCTGGTTTACATTGCCTTTTCAGCCGAAGAAAGAATTATTGCCTAATGAAGAGCAGAAGCCTGTTACTTTGGAGAAGATCGCCCGAAGTGAGGTTACGATCTTGATCGCTGAGGATAATTCCAGTAATTATCGCCTGTTTGAGTCTATATTGAAACCTGAATATAAATTGATTCATGCATGGAATGGAAAGGAGGCTGTGGAGCTATTTCATCAGCACAAACCGCAGTTGATCTTGATGGATATAAAGATGCCGGTCATGGATGGATACGAGGCTACCGCAGAGATTCGTAAGGTTTCTGCTAGCGTGCCTATTATTGCGGTGACGGCTTATGCTTTCGCCCAAGATGAGCAACGGATCATTAATAGTGGATTTGATGCCTATACGGCGAAACCGATTAATGGGAAGATCTTAAAAGACAAGATATCAACTTTATTGACGCATCGGATTATTCTGATGTAATCGAAGGGCTTTGCGGGAAGCAGACCTTATAAAACAATTAAAGCCTGTCTCACGACAAGCCCTAACCAAACTTTGTTAACCTTAAATCTAATACTATTATGAAAAAACCACGATGCAAATATACGGAGTTACTGTTATTTGTCAATGGTTTAAGTGCTAAATTGTGTTTTGTAACATGTAATAAAATCTAATAGGAACTTATGCCTCATTGAAATCTTTCGATAGAGTCGCATATATTCTTTATACCTCCCTCTTTTTGGATCATCTCGCCTATATGAGCGGCATTTTTCTTATAAAGCGGATTGGTGACCAGATCACAAACCTTGCGTTCGATCTCCTGCTCGCTCGCTTTCGCTATCTTAACCCCTTCCGGCCCTAACCCTAATTGGTGGATTCGATAGGACCAATAGGGTTGATCGATAATCAACGGAGTGATTAATTGGGGCTTTCCCGCCCTTCCTACGCTATGGGTCGTGCCGCAACCTCCATGATGGATAACGCCGTCGCAGTGCGGGAATATCAAATTATGCGGAACCGGCTGCTTCATTAAGAATAAATGTTTATCCGCTTGTAAGGTGATTCCTGTCTTTGCCCAACCGGAACCGATGATGAGCCGATAATCATGTTTCTTGCAAATATCGACCAAGGCTTTGCTGAAACGGTTACCATCCTTGGAACTACAACTCCCGAGGGTAAAAAAGATAATAGGGCTTTGAGCGCTGTCGACGAATGATATCATTTCCTCGTAAGCCTTCTCATCATATTGAAAAGTGTCATTGAAGCAATAGCCTCCGATCGACCATTCGAACGTCCAGTCCGGATCTACGTTTCCTAGGTGCTGGCTGAAAAGCAAGTAATTATATGAACGCTCTCCCGCGTGATAGCCAAAATTGCGGATCGGAGCGAGTCCGTATTTAGCCCGGTTCTTGTTGATCGTGTCTTTGACCATGAAATTGGTCATCCGGTTCATCAACTTCCATAGGATGGCAGGGGTGATGATCGGGTTGGGTTTGGGAAATGGCAATACGGCCGGGGGAATCTTCTTACCCGGCAAGAACGGGGCGTAGGCGGTACGTATCAAGGGCTTCTTGCAATACTCGGCGATACTTGCGACAGCAAATTCCGAGTTGGTCGATACTAAAATATCATGCTCTTTTAGTAGGGGAATCAATTGATCGAACTGTTTATCGATCACGTTCCTCATCCATTTAAGGAATGGCCGGAATTTATGTGAGTTTTGCGCTGCGCTATCGATCATGCCGCCGATATCGTCAAACTGCTGCAATACGTATTTAAATCCGTAGGGTTTAACGGTCTCCTCGAATATTTGAGGGAGATTGATGGTCACCTTATGGCCACGTCTTTCCAATTCGGCCGCTATGGCCAAATAAGGAAGGACGTCGCCTTGTGAGCCTCTGGTTACTAATAGTATTTTCATGCTACGTTTATTTATGGGCTATGAGGGTCTTGTTCACCGGATATTCAGTTGACGCAAACGCTCGATGTCCAGATGGTATTTGGCTTCCATCGTTTGTAGTTTCTGCTCATTGATGGCTAGGGGATGATTCAATCGTTTCGTTTCCCGGTATCCTTTATATACGGAGCGAATCATCTTACGTGGATTGAAAATGACGGATGAGGTGATCCAGCAGCCGTGCGTACACCAACAGTTGGCTTTATACCCATGTCCGATAGCGGCTATTTCCTGTTTCATCGCTTCGCTATTCATCACTTTACTTATATCGCAACCATACTCTTTTATATTTCCGAGCGGTTTCCGTAGCTCGCAGGCACGAAAACGTCCGTCGTAGTCGATTACCAAGGTAGTCTCTCCGGCCGTACAATCCATCCCCCAAGGGGTCGGGTGATCTATGTTGCTGGCACGCACATTATATAAGGTACGTATAAGGCCGAGATAGAAGAAGCGTGTGATCGGTTTCCTTAAGCCGGTGGTATCCGCTACCATCCGATCCGCATAAGCAGAATAGATAGGGGATATGTCGTCTTGTATTTTGCGTAGCGTTGACTCGGTTAGGATTTTCACGCCATCGTCACGGGTCATGCCTCTGGCGGCCTCAATCGTATGCGTGGAGGTGCGGAAACGTCCGTATACCCAAGTCATGAAGTCTTCTACCTGGTCTATATTGTATTTCGTGATAACGGTTGCTATATTTTTCAGGACCTTGCCGTCGTCTCCGAAATTCTCCTGTATCTTACGCAGGGTTTCCAAGGCCTTATAGAAGTTTCCCGGTACGCCTCTCTGTGTATCGTGGGTCGTACCGAAACCATCCAAGGAAAGGCTTACGTTAATATTACAATCCGGGCAGTTCTGGCGGAACCGTTTTACCCATTCGACGATCCGGGCTGGTTTTAAGCCGTTCGTAGGGATGTTCACATCTTTGATATGGTTGTTTTTGTAGAATAACTCCAATATTTCCGGTAGATCCTCACGCAGGGTAGGCTCACCTCCGGATATCCATAATCGGTTGAATTGCCCGGCGGTTTCTGATATCTTCTTGATTTCATCGAAAGTGAGGTCGGGTTGCTTCTTATCCATTTCTTGGGCATAGAAACACATCGCGCATTTGGCGTTGCATCGGCCTGTTACGAAAAGGAAGATCGACTCGAGTTTTCTTTCCGTGCTCATTGCCCTGAAAGAACTGGTGGTTCGTTTTTTGTCCATTTTATTTTTGTTTTACCATTTGTCTTATCTGGCGCATGATTTTTTCCTTGTGTTTGATCAACACCCGGAGAAAATAACATAAGAAGCCAAATAAAATACTTATTAGCATATACTATATGATCTTTAAAGGCAAAGATCGACGATAAAATGACGCTAAACAATCTCTATTTGCAGTATTTTATGGTCCATGTTTAAAAGGTAGGTCTATAAACAATTAAAGCCTGTCTCACGACAAGCCCTAACCAAACTTTGTTAACCTTAAATCTAATACTATTATGAAAAAACCACGATGCAAATATACGGACTTTTCAATTCCTGTCAAGGGCTATAATGCTAAATTATGTTTTACGACATATAACAAAAACAAAAAGGCGCCTTTCTTTTAGAGAAAGACGCCTTTTCCATGATATACTAATCAAATATTAGTCTTGTAATTTAGCGCAAATGAACTCGCGGTTCAAACGAGCGATGTTGCTAACGGAGATATTCTTCGGACATTCCATCTCGCAAGCACGTGTGTTCGTACAGTTACCGAAGCCAAGCTCATCCATTTTAGCGACCATAGCTTTGGCACGGCGAGCAGCCTCGACTTTACCTTGAGGCAACAAAGCCAGCTGGCTAACCTTAGCGGATACGAATAACATAGCGGAACCATTCTTACAAGCGGCAGCACAAGCGCCACAACCGATACAAGCGGCAGCGTCCATGGCTAAGTCTGCGTCCTTCTTTGGGATAGGTATCGCATTAGCGTCGGGTACACCACCTGTGTTGACAGATGTGAAACCACCCGCTTGGATGATTTTGTCGTAAGCGTAGCGGTCTACCATCAAGTCGCGGATAACAGGGAAACCTGCGGAACGCCACGGTTCGATCGTGATCGTCTCTCCATCGTGGAAACGACGCATATATAACTGGCAAGTCGTAGCTCCAGTTGCCGGTCCGTGCGGGTGTCCGTTTACATACAATGAACACATGCCACAGATACCCTCGCGGCAGTCGTGATCGAATACGATCGGTTCCTTACCCTCGTTGACCAACTGCTCGTTCAAGATATCCAACATTTCCAAGAAAGAGACACTCTGATTGATCTTCTCAATTTTGTATGTCTCGAACTGTCCTTTCTCCTTCGGACCTCTCTGACGCCAAACCTTAAGTGTTACACTTATATCTTTATCCATGATTCTAATTTTTTCTGAGATTGATGATTATTACTTCTTGTAGTTACGTGTTTGAGGAACAACGAACTCATAGTTCAAATCCTCTTTCAACATGACAGGATCTTTGTCCTCGCCTTGGTACTCCCAGCAAGATACGTACATGAACTTATCGTCATGACGCAAGGCCTCACCTTCTTCTGTCTGGTGCTCCGTACGGAAGTGACCACCACAAGACTCAGCGCGGTCCAAAGCATCGTGTGCCATCAATGTACCGATCTCGATAAAGTCGGCTACACGTAATGCTTTCTCTAACTCGGTATTCAAGTTGTCTGCGTTGCCTGGGATGAATACGTTGCTCCAGAACTCTTTCTTCAAGTCTTTCAGCATCTGGATAGCTTCTTGCAAACCTTTTGCGTCGCGTGCCATACCGATATGTTCCCACATGATATGACCTAGTTTGCGGTGGATAGTGTCTACGGTTTCTTTACCCTTGACGTTCATCAATTTTTGGATACGATCCTTGATGGCCTTTTCTGCCTCGACGAACTCCGGCAGATCCGTGCTGAAGCGAGGAACTTGGATTTGGTCGGACAAATAGTTCTGGATCGTGTATGGTAATACGAAATAACCATCGGCCAATCCCTGCATCAAAGCGGAAGCACCTAAACGGTTCGCTCCGTGATCGGAGAAGTTTGCCTCACCGATAGCGAACAGACCCGGAATGGAGGTCATCAACTCATAGTCAACCCACAATCCACCCATTGAGTAGTGCAATGCCGGGTAGATCATCATCGGAGTCTCGTATGGATTATCGTTCGTGATCTCTTCGTACATATCGAACAAGTTACCGTATTTCTGCTTAACGACCTCTTTACCCAAGCGATTGATCGCGTCGGAGAAATCCAAGAATACGGCCAAGCCCGTGCTGTTCACGCCGAAACCTGCGTCGCAACGCTCTTTAGCGGCACGAGAAGCCACGTCGCGAGGAACCAAGTTTCCGAATGCCGGATAACGACGCTCCAAATAATAATCACGGTCTGCCTCGGGAATATCTTTACCTTTCTTCGTTCCGGCCTGTAGAGCTTTAGCGTCTTCCAGTTTCTTCGGAACCCAGATACGGCCGTCGTTACGCAAGGATTCGGACATCAAAGTCAATTTAGATTGGAAGTCACCTTTCACCGGTACGCAAGTCGGGTGGATCTGAACCATACAAGGATTAGCGAAGTAAGCGCCTTTCTTGTAGCATTGCCATGCGGCGGAACCGTTAGATGCCATAGCGTTGGTTGACAAGAAGAACGTATTAACGTAACCACCCGTAGCTACAACTACAGCGTGAGCGGCGTAACGCTCGATCTTACCTGTAATCAAGTTGCGGGCGATGATACCACGAGCACGACCGTCTACCTTAACTACATCCAACATCTCATGACGAGTGTACATCTTAACCTTACCCAAACCGATCTGACGGCTCAACGCTGAATAAGCGCCTAACAAAAGCTGCTGACCCGTCTGGCCACGGGCGTAGAACGTACGCGATACCTGAGCGCCACCGAATGAACGGTTATCCAACAAACCACCATATTCGCGAGCGAAAGGAACGCCTTGAGCCACGCACTGGTCGATGATTGAGTTAGAAACCTCAGCCAAACGATAAACGTTAGCCTCACGAGCACGGTAGTCACCACCTTTGATCGTATCGTAGAACAAACGGTAAACAGAGTCACCATCATTCTGGTAGTTCTTAGCGGCGTTGATACCACCTTGAGCGGCGATAGAGTGCGCACGGCGGGGAGAATCTTGGATACAGAAGTTCAATACGTTGAATCCCATCTCTGCCAAAGATGCGGCAGCGGAAGCTCCGGCCAAACCTGTACCGACTACGATAACATCCAAACGACGCTTGTTAGCGGGGTTCACCAATTTCTGGTGATTTTTATAATTAGTCCACTTCTCAGCCAACGGGCCTTGAGGTATTTTAGAATTTATTTCAGACATAATGATTTAATTTCAAAAGTTCTTAATTATAAAACCTGTAGCTTGCAATTAAGCACCTACTCCGTTTAGGAAGAAGATGATAGTAATGATCGCGAAAAGTCCGCAAATAACCGTAGCTACGATCTTAGAGATACATTCCCAACGGTTCATCCAGATCGTATTATTCCAACCAATTGTTTGGATAGCGCTCCAGAACCCGTGAGTCAAGTGGAACCACAAAGCCACGTACCAGATCAAATAAAGAACGGTGATCACGGCATTACCTTGGAAGTAATAGTTGATAAAAGCGGCTCCGTCTTGTGGAGATACCATAGCTGACCCCAATGCTACTTCGTGATGACCGATCAATTCGGCGAACATCATCTTATACCAGAACTGGCTGAAGTGCAACAGCATGAACAGGATAACGATCAAACCCAAAACGAACATGTTCTGAGATGCCCATTCCACGCCTTTCGGACGAGCGTTGATAGCGTAACGGTCGTTACCACGTGCCTTACGGTTTTGCAAGGTAAGAATGATAGCGTACACGAAGTGGATCACAACGCCTGCGGCCAATACGAGAGTAGCTGCCACAGCGTACCAATTAGAGCCCAACAGCGAACAAACCATGTTATAAGCCTCTCCGGAGAAAACGGCCGCCACGTTCATCGACAGGTGGAACAATAAGAACAGAACAAGAAAGAGGCCTGATATACTCATTATCAGCTTCTTCCCGATAGAAGAATTAAGTAACCACATAAGATAATAATTTAAGTTATTTAATTGTATTTAGAAATTTCTACTTAAACTATGTAATTATCACGCAAAGGTATGCTAAATCCATATATCGCGCAAACGATTAAAGAAATATTTCTGCATTAATGGGAGAGGTCAGGGCATGTGCCCCGACACATGAAATAATGCGGAAGGAAAAGGCTTTCCTTATGAATAATTTATATACATTTGCCTATATGCGTAAGGATTTGAATGGGGCACGGCATTTTTCTATAGGGATCAAGTTTACGATCTTATTGTTTACGATCGCAATCTTGGTTCTTGTGCTTTTTTCGTATAGGAGCGACAAGCATGGCAACCTGTTCTGGCAGGTAGAGAAATTGATTCCGCATCATCCGGACAGCGCTTTGGTGTTATTAGAGAAAGTGACGGATATCAATGGATTATCGCTTCGAGAGAAAGCCCGTTATTGTCTGTTATGGACCGAATCACGGGATGAGGCGGGATTGAGGCATACATCGGATTCCATAATCTCTATCGCTACGGATTATTATAGGACGACACGAGGCTGTTACTGGCCTCCCAAAGCGTGGTTTTACCGGGGGAAAGTCTATGAGGATATGGATCAACCGTCCCTAGCTTTGGAATGCTATTTACGTGCGTTGGAATATGAGGGAGGGAATTGGGATTACGAATTTTGGGGACGGTTATATAACCAGATAGGAAGGCTGTACGCCGAGCAGGAATTATATGGCAAGGCCATGTCTTTTTTGAGAAAAGCGAGTGCCCAATATCAGCTCTTGAATGATACGGCCGGACAAGGCCGGATACTGGAGGAAGTCAAGAAATACGAGGCGTTACGGGATTCTATCGGATCGCTGTCAGCGAGAGAATCGATTTATCAGATCACTTCCCGGTATGATGTAAGGCCGGTTCGTGAGGACTTGTATAGGAAAGAATTGATGCTATCGCAAAGGGGACAGGAGCGTTATCTGTACGCATTTATTATCGGCATAATCCTATTTATTTGCTTCCTCCTTTATCGGCGATGGAGAAATACGCAGGAAAACGCTCTTCGAAGGGAAGAAGCCTTGCGACGCTCGATTGCTAGCCAGCAACAACGTATGCGAGAAGAAAAAGAAGAGAATGAACGGCAAATCGCCCTTTTGGAAAAGAGAATTACGAAAATGAAGGAAGAAAAGGATCAAGAGTTGATGTTGGTTTCCTTACAATTGGAAAAACAACGGCTGGAGATTTGTAACGAGTCGATTCATAATAAGGAGAGTAAGCATTTATTATCTGTTGCGATCTTGCGGAAATCGGAGGTCTATGAGAAGTTTCACGATCGGGATGCCGGCAAGATTATCTCTGAGGATTGGGAGCTTTTGGAGGTTTTGTTGAATAAGGCTTATGATGACTTTACCTTACGGCTGAAAAAGCTATATCCTGTTATTTCCGATACGGAGTTGAAGGCCTGTATGCTCACGAAAATCGGTGTTCCCGCCAACCAGATCACACGGGTATTGAAATATAATAGTTCGGTACTTCGTCCTCGTCTATTCCGGAAGATTTTTAAGAAAGAAGGTTCTACGGAGGCATTTGTGGAGTTTATATCAAACTTTTGATTATTATATATTTATAGTGGTCTTGGCAGGTTTGTTCTCATTTTTGTTCTCATTTATCATGTGATTTGTGAGATATACGGGATATTTTTGGAGGCAAAAAAGCATGGTTATGAAAAGTGTAAAGTTAGCCTCTATCTTGTTTTATTTAAATAGTGTTTTTGTCGTTTTTTGTTTCGTGTCATGCGGTTCTTCGCCAACGGAAGCGTCCTCTCTTTTAACCGCAGATATAAGAGGGGGGATGGATAAACCGGGGCTATTGGGATTAGGCGATGAGATCAAGGGGGGTTACTTTTGTCCCTTTAGAGGTGACCACGGATGATGCCTCGTTGATAGACGGAGTTTATGATTATGCCGTGACAGATCGATATATCTATGTGCTTCCCGTAAAAGAGCCCCGTATCGTCCTGTTCGATCGGCAAGGGCGTTTTATCCGGACGTTGGTAAAAGAAGGGCAGGGGCCGGGTGAATTTAGAGGTATTCTGCCATGTATCCAAGTGGACGAACGTAATGATCGCCTTTTTTTATTTAGTAATAATCGAGTTTGGGAATATACGTTGGAAGGTGAATTTATCGGACAATCCACCCATGAGTATTCGGTAATCTATATGCGTCATATCGGAAAGGATCGTTTCGCCGCCATATCATTCCCTTTTCAGCCTTTCAACGGAGGAGGATTCGGATTAGGCCTATTTTCGAGGAAAGGGGATACGATAGCGATCAAGAATGATTTTTATTCCTTTTTATTACCCCATGAGAAGAGCGGGTTCACGACAAGTATCGCCCCCGCTTATTCTGATGCGCAAAACTCTGTGTTGTTTAAGACCGGTAGTAATGATACGGTCTTCTGTATCTCGGCGGATCGAATAAGTGCGGCTTGTGTCCTTGATCTGAAAAACTCGGATGCGGAAGTGATTCGTTCGTTGGATGTTACGGACATGAGTAATTTGCGAATTGAAAAAAAGGACCCCAAGGATATCTTTGTGCAAGATATGATTGAGTTTCCGGGACATTATTATTTCCGTTTATTGTATAACCAAGGCTATTATATAGCCTCTGTAGATAAAAAGACGGGAAAGACACTTGTGGAAAAATGTGTGATGCCGGGTTCTATCTATGAACTGGCGGATGCGAACCTTCAACATGGCATGCAGGGTACGAGAAGTTATCGGAATTTCCCGGTCTGGGGGAGGGTCATAAAAGATGAGCTGGTACAAGTAGTGACCCCGTATGAGCTAAACTTATATAAATCGCTTCGCTCGATCACGATTCCGCAGGAGTTGGACTTAAAAGGAGAGGAGGGCAATCCGGTTTTTGTGTTTTATTCGCTTATCTGACTTCGATATGTATCGCTCGGTTGTACTTCTTGTAATAATCTAGCGATAGAAGCTATAGTATTCATGGTTACTATCTATAGAAAATCTGATTTACTATTGATAGTAATCTGATTTATTATAGATAGTAATTGGATCGGTAATAGGCGTGTATGTATAACTGCTTAGATATCAGCCATATACTAATATTTACGTGCAAAGTGGGCATATTGTGTATTTTAACTGTTCGGTAAATAATCGTGTTCTTTTATCTTTTCTATGCCTTTGATGGCTATTAGTGTTAATTAATGTATTGTTTATATTTATATTACGAGTATTTCGTATATTTGCGAAACCAACGTAATATCCGGATATGCTTAGAGGTTGGTAAGTATGTGTAATAACGGTATAAATAACATTAAAACGGATTGAAAATGAAAAAGGCGATTATGAACACAATGATCATCCTGTTCGCTTTGGCGATGTGCGTAGGATGCGGACAGTCTTCGGAACAAAAAGAAGAAAGTGTTCCGACAGATGTAACAAAGGCAGAAAAACAAGAGCAAGTACAGGTGGAAGCGGAGGACGAAGATACGCTGGAAAATGGAGAGCAGGTATTTAGGGTAGTAGAGGTGATGCCGAAGTTTCCCGGCGGTGATGCGGAGCTTTTGAAATTTATAGCCAAGAATGTAAAGTATCCACAAGAGAGCCAAGACAAAGGAGAGCAAGGGCGTGTGATTTGTTCGTTTGTGGTAACGAAGGATGGAACGCTTACGAATTACAAGGTCCTTAGAGGAATCTCCCCGGCATTAGACCAAGAGGCGGTTCGAGTTTTGCAAATGATGCCTCGTTGGACACCGGGCACGCAAAGAGGCGAGCCGGTAGCCGTGAAATATACGGTGCCGATCACGTTTAAGTTGCAATAATTCACGATTGCAGGTCTTGTGATTCTTATTTAATGTTAATTAACGTGCCTTCCGCATGCCGTTTACGACTATTTCGTAGCTTTGTGGATATACATTAAATAAAAGGATAAGATTTATGGAGAAGCTAACGATGCAGGAAGAAGAGGCGATGCGCTGGATTTGGCGGATCGGTCCTTGTTTTGTGAAAGATGTGCTGGCCAAATACGAGGACCCGAAACCTCCTTATACGACGCTCGCTTCCGTGATCAAGAATCTGGAGCGAAAGAAGTACGTGAAGGCGAAACGTTATGGAAATACGTATGAATACCGTCCTTTGATAGAGGAAACGGAATATAAACGTACGTTCCTTGGGGGCGTGGTAACGAATTATTTCGCTAACTCGTATAAAGAAATGGTTTCTTTCTTTGCGAAAGATCAGAAAATCTCTACGGATGATTTAAAGGATATCATCGATTTGATTGAGAAAGGAAAAGAATAACCTAAATCCCACATACCATGACACCGGAATTTGCCTACTTATTGAAGGTAAATGTAGCCTTTGTACTCTTTTACGCCTTCTACCGGTTGTTCTTCTATAAGGACACGTTCTTCAAGCTACGTCGTGCGATCTTGCTGGCGTTCTTTGGCTTGGCTCTGTTTTATCCTTTGCTGAACATCCAAGATTGGGTAAGGCAACAAGAGCCTATAGCGGACGTGATTTATATGTATTCCGCTATGTTGCCTGAGGCGACGGCGAAAGCGGATGCCGCGGCGTCCGTGGATTGGTATGGATGGTTGTTGGGATCTTTGGGGTTTATTTATTGGGGGATCGTAGCGTTCTTATGCGGACGTTTTCTCGTGCAATTAAGCAGTATCTTATGGTTGGCTCATACCAGTGAGCGTGTTGTTATTCATGAAACTCCGGTTTATGCGTTGCGGAAGGCCGCCGGGCCATTCTCCTTTTTCCGTATGGTCTTCTTGCATCCGGAGAGTCATTCGGATAAGGAAACGGATGAGATATTGACACATGAATGTACGCACGTATCCCAATGGCACTCGATTGACGTGATCTTGAGCGAGATGATGTGTATGGCTTGCTGGTTTAATCCTTTTGTATGGTTATTGAAGCGTGAGGTTAGGCATAATCTGGAGTATCTGGCGGATAACACGGTGATCCAGTCTGGTTACGATAGTAAGAGCTATCAATACCATTTATTGGGATTGGCTCATCATCAGTCCGTTACTACTTTGTATAATAGTTTCAATGTGCTGCATCTGAAGAACCGGATTATGATGATGAACAAGAAGCGGAGCCCGGGTATCGTACGTACGAAATATCTGATATTTATTCCATTGGTAGGGATCTTGATGCTGTTAAGTAATATCGAGGCGGTAGCCCGTTTGACTGTCCGTCTGGCGAATGAGGCTACGGTCTCGAACGCTGTGGTGACGGCTACGGGCATTCTGGTTGATGAGACTGGGCAGCCTTTGATCGGGGCATCAGTTGTGGTGAAGGGCGGTAAAGAGGGGACTATCACGGATAGGAAAGGGGCTTTCTCTTTGGAGGTCCCTGCGAATGCGATTTTGCGATGCAGCTATCAAGGAAGGGAGTCCCAAGAGGTCTTGGCTGCTGATATGACAAATAATACCCATTTGTCCTTATCTTCCAAATCCCGTGAGATGAACGAGCAAGTATTTACCGTGGTAGAGAAGATGCCTAGTTTTCCGGGTGGGGATGCGGAGTTGTTGAAATACATAGCCACGAATATAAAGTATCCGAAAGAGAGCCAGGATAACGGGGAGCAAGGGCGTGTAATCTGCTCGTTTATCGTCGGGCGTGATGGTTCTGTCAATAATCCGGAGGTGCTTCGGGGAGTGACTCCTTTATTGAATGAGGAGGCCGTAAGGGTAATAAACACTATGCCTCGCTGGAATCCGGGAATGCAACGTGGAAAGGCGGTCGCCGTGAAATATACGGTCCCGATTACGTTCCGTTTGAAAAGTCCGGTAGAAGAAATGAAGGAAGAGACTTTGACGGTAGTGGACGTGATGCCGCAATATCCCGGAGGGGATCGTGAATTATTAAAGTTTATCGCTCAAAGCATAAAGTATCCGACGGATGCGCAGGAAGCGGGAGTGCAAGGTCGTGTGATCTGTTCGTTTGTGGTAGATAAGAAAGGAAATATCGTGGAACCTAAAATCATACGGGGGATAGATCCCTCCTTGGATGCGGAAGCTTTGCGAGTCATCGGAATGATGCCCCGGTGGACTCCCGGTCGTCAGGACGGAAAGGCGGTCCGCGTCTTATATACGGTGCCTATTACTTTCCGGTTACAGTGAAATAAGAATAGAGGCTATGTTGGTCGCTTAATCAGTAATCTTAAAAATATACAGATATGAATGCGAAATGTAATTTAGTTACAGTTCTGTTACTTTGTTGCCTTATTTTTCCCGGAAATGCTCAAGAGTTTAATTGGCAAGACTTGGTGAACCGTAAGCAATATGCGGCTGTGATCGCTCATGCTGATAGCCTTACACTAGCTGATTCTTCGAATTATGAGATTATGAACGCTATCGGGCAGGCTTATGAGGGTATGCTTCGGTATCAGAAGGCTTATGACTATTACCGTCTTTGCTTTTCTATGGATATGACGAACTTGGATATCTTAAACATCTTGGCTCGGACGGCGACGAACTTAGGCCGTGCGGAGGATGCCGAGCGATATTTTCATCAGGTATTATCCGCCGATAGCTCGAACTTCTACGCTAATTATCAGTTGGCACGTCTGTATTTCCAATTGGGGGAGTATGAGAAAGCAGTTGATGCCTATGAGAAATTGCAAGCTCAGAATGAGGATAATACTGTCTTATACCGTGCGATTGGCGATTGCTATACTCGAATGGAACAATATCCTTCTGCTACGACCGCTTATTTTCAGGCGTATAACTTGAATCGTGAGAATGCGGGGTTGGCGGTTGCGTTAGTGAATTCATTGTATCGGATGGGGGCTAGTAGCCCGGATTATATATCGGAAGGAATAGCGATTTGCGATACCGCCTTGTTTTATAATCCCGGGAATCGTCAATTATTGCGTAGTAAAGGATTGGGGCTATATATCGTGAAACAATTTGTTCAGGCGGATTCTGTCTATTCCAGTTTGTTGGCTGATGGTGATTCCACCTACCTTACCTTGAAATATGGGGGAGCCTCGAAGTATTATGCCGGTCTGTATATGCCCTCGGTAGATATTTTGGATATGGCATATGAGCAGGATACGACCTCGGTCGAGGTATGCCTCTTATTGGGTTCCGCCTTGGGTAAGACGTATGACCGGAAGCGGGCTTACGACTTATTTGACCGGGCGGAAAAGGGATTGGAACCCAATCGTTTCTTGGTAAATCAATTATTGGCCTTCCGTGCGGAGACTTACCAAAAGGATGGGAGATACAAGGAAGCGTCCCGTCTCTACTATGAGGCATGGAAGAAGAATCCGGAACGACTGGATTTCCTGGCGGCGATCTCGCATATGTATAGTGAGATTGACGTGTCTAAATTCCAGAGCGAGGAGGATCGCCAGCGAGGGCTTTTTATCTTGGTACTTTATATGAATGAGAGTTTAAAGAAAAAAGCGGACGAGAGGACGATGGTGTTTAGCCGGGCGCTTCTGCAATCCTTCTATGAGGATATGTTCTTCCGTAATGTGGCGGAGGAGACTATGATAGACCCGGATGGAAAAAAGAGCAAGATTTCTATCGTGGATTTGCGTAACTTGATCAATCAATTGCCGGAGGAATCGGAGATGGTCATGGAGATTCGTGCCATGAGCGCCAGAAGCTCGGGTAAGATAGAGGAGGCGGCCCGTCTGCTTTATCGGGCGTGGAAGGTGAAGGGTACTCGTGTAGAATTGCTTCGTGAGATCGCGAACCTATATAGCCATCCGGATATCTCCGGATTCAAGAATGCGGAGGAGCTACAGAGAGGTGTATTCGCTCAAGTGACTTACGCAAAGGAACTGTTGAAAAACGAGTCGGATCTGAGTAACCTGACTTTTACCCGGCCTTTCTTGGAGTCATTAAATTCGGATATGTCCAAACGGGGTATCACGGAGCAAACCATGCTGGCTCCAGATAACCGGAAAAGCCAGCTTTCTATAGATGAACTCCAATCTCTGATCCAACAACTGCCGGAGACATTCGATGAGGTAAAAGAGATGATACGGATGATGAACAAAGAGAAAGCGCTAAAGAGCAAGAAATGACATCGAACGAAAGACTTTAAACATCATGAAAATGAGAAAATTAACTACGAACGCAGTGGCTATGCTACTCGCTTTAGTCGGATGTATGGGATGTGGCAATCGGTCCGCTTCCTCTGTCGATAACCTTATAAGGGTTGATGTCATGGCCGATTATCCGGAAAAGGAACTGATACTTCAAGACCTCATGGACGTGGAATACATCGCGTTGGAAACCACGGATGATTTTATAACTAAAGGTGCCGTGAAAGCGATCGGAAAGGATATCATGCTGGTGACGAATCGGGGCAGTGATGGGGATATTCTTGTTTTCGATAGAAACGGAAAGGGACTAAGGAAGATAAACCGTTTAGGGCAAAGCGGTGAGGAATACACGCAACTTACAGGGCTTGTCTTGGATGAGGATAACGATGAGATATTCGTCAAGGATAATCCGGCGAGAAAAATAGGTGTCTATGACTTATTGGGAAACTATAAAAGGAGTTTTAAGTTCACGGATACCAGTTATTATAATTATATATTTAATTATGATCGTGATCATTTGATTTGCTATAAGAGTTATCCATCGGAAAAAGGCAAGCGGGAGTGTCATTTGATTATTTCCAAGCAAGATGGCCGTATCATTCATGAGATCCAAATTCCCTCTAAGGGGACTGAGACTCCGGTTGTAACAGAAGGGGAGTTTATCATTACGCCGGAATTTTATCTTACGTTCCCGGATCGGGATAAATGGATACTTGTCAATACATCGTCTGATACCATATTCCATTACTTGCCGGATGGTAATCTGAGTCCTTTTATCGTAAGAAGCCCTTCCATATCCTCCATGGATACTAAAGTATTTCTTTTTCCAACCGTCATCACCGATCGCTACTGTTTCATGAGAACCATGAGAAAAGAGGTTGACTTTACGACGTTTAAAGGTTTCCTTGGTGAAGATCTGGTGTATGATAAACAAGAAAATGCCTTATTCAGCTATATTCTATACAATGATGATTTCATCAATAAGGAAGAAGTCTCTCTAACATCAGAGCCAAGAAACCCCGAAATAGCTATCTGCCAAACTCTAGATGCCCCGGACTTAGTTGAGGCTTACGAGAAAGGCCAGCTAAAAGGAAAGTTGAAGGAGATCGCCGCAAACTTGGATGAAGAGTCGAATCCTGTGGCCATGCTGCTGAAAAAGAAAAAGTAATATATTGCTCCGGCTGCTACCTTGCTGGAAAAAAGTAAGTTGATGGCTATATTATTTTTTGATAAACACGTACATACCTGATTCATAATACGTAAATCGATTTTAGAGAGAAATGCCTATTAATTCTAGGGAGACTGTATCAAATACTATCTATTGCCCACTTATGTTCCGGAAATAAAATGTTCCTCTCCTGTTGAAATAGTTCTCCGATAACCTATACATTCCATAGCGAATAAGTATTTATTCTTAAATCAGCGCCGTGAACTGTATAAACCACGCCGTGGAATGTGCAGACCACGCCTTGGTTTATACAGTTCACGGCATGGTTTATAGAATAGATGAGATAGCGATAAACTTTATATATAGGTAAACATACGTTTTATTCTAGATGAATCCGTTTGCGTTTTCGAGTAAACCAGCTACATTTGCCGGAAAGAATATCTAGATGAGGAAGTTCCTTTTATTGTGGTTGGTTGGGTTGATGTTGGTGCCTTCTGTGATGGCTGAGCGGAAAAAGGTTGGCTTGGTGCTGGGAGGCGGTGGGGCGAAAGGTGTCGCTCATATCGGGGTGTTGAAGGTATTGGAGGAGGCCGGTATCCCGATTGATTATATTGCCGGAACCAGTATGGGAGCTATCGTTGGTGGCTTGTATTCCGTTGGCTATACTGCCGCTGAGATCGATAGCATGGTACGTTGGCAGGATTGGAGCATGTTGCTAAGTGACCGTGTGAAACGTAGTAACCTTACTTTTCCGGAGAAAGAGAATTCCGAGCGATATGTCTTTTCCCTTCCTTTTGGCCGGAGTAAAAAAGAGATAACGATCCAAGGGATGATAAAAGGTCAAAATCTCCAGAACCTTTTCTCTGATTTAACGATCGGTTATCATGATTCCGTGGACTTCAATCAATTGAATATACCTTTCGCTTGTGTGGCGTTGAATGTGGTGGACGGGCAAGAATATGTTTTCCATCATGGAAGTCTTCCGTTGGCTATGCGTGCCAGTATGGCGATTCCTGCCGTGTTTGCGCCGGTACGTTTGGATAGCATGGTGTTGGTAGATGGTGGGATCAAGAATAACTATCCGGCGGATGTCGCACGGGATATGGGGGCGGATATCATTATTGGCGTAGATCTGGGTACTAGCGACTTGAAACAGTTGGAGCGGATAAATACCCCTTGGGATATCGTAGGGCAGATCATCGCCTTGCATGGTTATGAGAAATACGGACCGAATAAGGAACAAACCGATCTGTTGTTCCGCCCGAATACAGACCCTTATAATTCCGCTAGTTTTGGGGAGACGGCCCTGGATACCTTGATTGACCGGGGTGAGCAAGTCGCCCGCAAGCAATGGGATGAGATTCTTGCCTTAAAGAAGAAGATTGGTTTATCCGATAGTTCGGATATGCACCGAAAGAGATTAGTACATTCCTATCCGGTAGCCCCTACCGATACGTTTCATATCCGGCGTGTCTTGTTTGAAGGTATAGATCCTCGTGATGAGAAATGGTTGACGCAAATCAGCGGCTTGAAAGAGAATAGCTTGCTTACCGTGAAGAAATTGCAGGAAGCCATGTCTATCGTGATCGGTACAAATCTTTACTCGAATGTGAGCTATAAATTGGTCGGTGAGAGGCAGGAGGATTTGGTGCTTACGGTACAGGAAAAATCAAATAGTGCGATTAATGTGGGCTTGAATTTTAATAGTGAGGATATCGTCGCCCTGTTGCTGAATGCTACTTTTGACAATCGGGCTCGTTACCATTCGAAGTTCTCCGTAACGGGAAGGATCGGGAAACGTATGTATGGGCGAGTGGACTATGCGATAGAGCGTAATTCCTTGCGTAACATCAATCTGTCTTACATGTTCACGTACCATGATCTCGACGTCTATAACCGGGGGGATAAAATCGTAAATACGACGTATCGCCACCATTTCGTGGAACTTGGATATTCGGACATGAACTGGCTGAATTTCAAGTTGAAGCTAGGAGCCCGTTATGAGTATTTTGATTATAACTCATTCCTTTATACGGCGGAAAACCAAAAGTATCAAGTAAAACCGGAAGGCTTTATCAGTTACTTCGCTCAGGCCCATCTGGAAACCTTGGACCGCCGTTACTTCCCGAGTAAAGGCGTTTCTCTGCAAGCGGATTATTCCATTTATACGGATAACTTCGTGACTTATAAGGGACATACCTTCTTCTCCGCTTTGAAACTCAGTTTCCTTTCAGTATTGCCGCTGACTTCCCATTTGAGTCTGTTGCCGTCTATCGATGGTCGCGTGTTGATCGGGAAAGATCCGGCTTATCCCTTTTTGAATGTGGTGGGAGGCGATATGCCGGAAAGGTACCTTCCCCAGCAGTTACCGTTCGCGGGGATCAATCGGATGGAGATATTCGATAATTCCGTGGCGATCGTCCGTTTGAACTTACGTCAGCGTATCGGGCAGCGGCACTATATCTCATTGATAGCCAACTATGCGATCCATGAGGATAATTTCTTCGACCTGCTCAAGGGAGAAAGTGTATGGGGAGGCAGCATCGGTTATGCCTATAATAGTATGTTCGGTCCGATGAATACGAACTTCGGATTGTCGAACCGGAATAATAACCTGCAATTTTATCTGAATCTGGGTTACAGTTTCTAATATTTCTTACATTTGTAAGGATTAAAAATAGAAAGTTATGAATGAACAGATCATAGAGTTCTTGACAGAGTTGAGGAGCCATAACAATCGGGAATGGTTCCAAGACAATAAAAATCGTTACGATGCGCTACGTAAGGGGTTTATCGATGAGGTACAAGATTTAATAGGTCGTATCTCCTTATTCGATCCCGAGGTAGCCGGGTTGGAGGCGAAAGATTGTTTGTTCCGGATATACCGGGATATCCGTTTCTCTCCGGATAAGACTCCTTATAAATGTCATTTCGCCGCTTACATCTCCCAAGGTGGTCGTGCCAGCGAACGGAGTGGTTATTATATCCATCTGGAGCCGGGAGGTTGCTTGCTTTCCGGAGGTGTATGGTGCCCGCCACCTGCGCTATTAAAGAAACTTCGTCAGGATATATACGATCATATCGAGGAATTTACGGCTATTATCGAGGAACCTACATTTAAGAAAACATTCCCGGTGTTAGAGGGGGAGATGCTGAAACGCATGCCTGCCGGCTATCCAATGGATTCCCCTTATGGTTATATCATGAAGCATAAGGATTTCAGCGTGGTGTCTTATAAGCCGGATAATTTCTTTTACGCTACGGATTGGATGGATAAGGCGGTGGATGACTTTAAATTGTTATTACCATTCAATCGTTTCTTAAACTATACGGTAGATGAATATCTAGGGAGAGTTTAAATCTCCCTAGCCTAAGGAAGTAGGGCTGTTAGTTTCTCCAGCTGCGTCTTTAACTCTTCTTGGGTCGCCTTATCGGTTTCTGTCCGGTAAGCCGCCTGTAAGTTGGGTAAGAAAGGTAAGTAATGGGTATCCGCTATATATCGGGCTGCCCGGATACGGACGGCGGGTGAAGCGTCATAAAGCAATCCTTGTACCCATCGTTTGGCGTCCCATGAATGATGTGCTTCCAGCCAATCCAAGGCGGCAACCTTTTGCTCGCTTTCTCCGCTTAAAAGGATTTGAAAGGCTTTTTCTTCCTGCTTTAAATCATCGGTAGCCATTAATGATTCATGATTGAACAGGTCTGGACGTACGGCGGAGGATTGATAAGGGATAAAAGGCTTATTCAAGGTCCAACGTACCATCCGGGGGATCATCCACATCATGCCGGGAGTACCTTCGGGGTGGGCGATGGAACTAAAAACACGCCCTTTCCCGTAGTTATTGGCTACGAAGAATGGCTTACCGTTTGTCATATTAGCCGGGGCGTTTCCTTCCTCATGCACATCGCTTTCCATGATGGCAAGCGTGTTGCTTTGGATCGTATCAGCCGGATTGTTTATAAATACCGGTCCCTCATAGTAAATGACGAAACTCGTATCGCGGTCGGCTAATTCGGGGAATATCTTCTTACCCTCCTCGCATAAGGTGAATTTCGCTAATCCATGCCCTCGGTTGTCATGCTCGATGTCGATCGCTTGCTGTCCATTTAGCTGTATACAGGTGTAATCAGGAGTATTCGAGAATAGATAGGCTCCGGCACAGATCCCGACAGCCCCTTTACCTTTAGCGATGAAGTCCTTGATACGTTGTTGATTTAAGGTCCCTAGGTTTAAGTACTGACTTTTGCCACTTCCTCCCGGGATAATAATAGCGTCGATCGAATCGAGCACATTATTAGCTATATCTGCTGTAGTAATGGTACATACCTCCATTTCCGGGTCTAGCCGGATAGCGGCGACAGTTTCCCAAATACAGGTCTGTGCTCCTCCATGCCCATCGAATACACCCACCTTTATCGGCTGAGTACTAATCTCTTTTTTCGTGCTCTTGTTTTCCGGCACTGAGCACTGAACGCATAAAGCCAGATAGGCAAGAAATAAGATGGCGGTCGTTTTCATTTTACGGAGGATTTTAGGTTGTTATTGTTCTCGGGTATAAATCCACTTATCAACCGTATTCTTACTTTTATACCATTGTACATGTTTGCTATCTCCACTTACCCATTTCAATAGATCCGGATAGGCATCACCAATAAAAGCATGTTCCACAGGGTATTTGAAATCATCCGGTATCATTAAGGCCCATATGCAATTATCATTTGAGTAATAACGGTATCTGACCCCTTTGGGGGTATAGCTATAATTACGTTGGTGGATTTCCGTGCGTAAGACCTCTCCTTCCCGCTTTAATACGGTCGTGAAAAGATCGATGTCATCAATGGTCAAATCTTTTAAGGCACCGGCTGCGAACGAAAAGGTGATCAAACGTTCTTGCTTTCCCCTATATGGAAGGTCATTATCTGTATTAATCATTTCATGAAAAGAGAATAATCCATGTATATCATCCGATAGGGCATAAACCGGAGTCTCGGTTTCCGATTCTGGAGTCGTGGTCCAGCCATTTAACTCGGCTTTTTGGATGTCTTTGGACTTTATGCCGGGGAGATGGATGAAAGCTCCGGCCCGCTTAGTTCCACCTAATGCACGGAAAGTCAGTTTTATATTGGCGAATTGTACATAATCGTCTTTCATGGAAGTTTTCATCTGGACTTTTATCACGGCATCATTAAAATCATAATCTCCATAATTAGGGAAAGAGTCTTCTATTATAAATGTATAGGTGGAAGACACGCTTCGGGTCGGGGTACGGCTAACCGGAGTAGCGGTTGTTTCCTGCGATACGGCTAACGAATCGAAAGCACAGACATTATCATTACCCGGTGTTAAGGTGACAGGAGCGGTAACTTGATATCCGGTAGGGGTCGTCAATTGTATGTAAACTTGATCCGACTCTCCCTTTGGATAGATAATTTTCTTATCGAAAAGCGTTTTCTTTGAGCAAACCCCGGTAGCGAGAAGATTCGCATCTTGATCTTCCGGACTTTTATCAAATACTTCTACCAGATAATTATAGGTGCCATCATAGGGGTCGAAAGATTGTACGGTAAGGTGGGATATTTGTATCATCGACCAATCGAAATTAGAGGAAATTGTTACCTTTGAGAATGGATTAGTACCTTCTCCCGGAATTTTATCGGAAGGATCATATACATCCTTTGTACATCCTGAGAATAGGATAAAAAGAAAGGATGTGATAAATAGTTTCATTATTTGTCGCATGTCAAGAAATCAATTTGCATTCTGCCTTTGCAAAGGTAAGAATATATTTATTAATCAATAGATTTTTAATTTATTAAAAAAGCGGTGTCTAAAGTTTTCTTTTGAAAGTTACATCCGGCTGGTGGTAAATAATAGATATTTAAAAATCGGGGGAACTTACGATTTGGTTTACAATATGTCAGTAAACATGGGGGAATCGAAGGGAATGAAGGTCTTGAATGTGTTAAATATTGTGATATTGCTAACGATTTGTCACTTTGCTTTTGGTGATTGTCGGGAAACTTCCTTACTTCGCGGTACAAAATGATAGTAACCTTATAAATTAAAATAGTATGAAGACATCAGTTTGGGGTAAAAGTATTCTTGCGCTAGTTTTTACTTTCATGTGTAGTTTAGCGATAAGCGCAGCGTCTCCTAAAGATTATCTATATGATACAAAAGAGGAGAATGGTAAGATTATCTCTAAAGTGGTATTCTTACAGGAAAACGGACTGTTGAACAAACAGGTAAGATATGAGTTCCAGTACAACGAGAACGGCAAGGTTTCCGAGAAGAAAGCGTTTCGTTGGGATCGGACAAACGACGAATGGGTTCCATTCTATCAGATCACTTATCAATATGATGATCGAAGTGGAGAGATAAAGACAAATTACGGTATGTGGGATAAGAAGAAGAAAAACTTTAGCTTAAATGTCCAGAACATGATTATCCCGAGTACTAATTACGAAGAAATTTTCTCATAATACATACTTTAAATTAAGACTTTCATAGACAAATAAGGGAAAGGGGCGATTTGGTATCGCCCCTTTTCTTGTTTTTATCAGATGATTTTCTCCAAATCTTTCAAATTGTTAGCTACTTCCTCATCCGTTACCTCATAGTTTGTTAGATCACCGGATAGATATTGGTCGTAAGCGGCCATATCGATCAAGCCGTGGCCCGATAAGTTGAACAAGATCGTACGAGGTTTACCTTCGATCTTGGCTTGCTCTGCCTCATGGATAGCCGCGGCGATAGCGTGGGATGATTCCGGGGCCGGTATGATTCCTTCCGCTTGCGCGAATAAAGTAGCGGCCTTGAAGGTATCCAATTGCTTGATATCCACGGCGCTCATCAATTCGTCTTTCATCAACTGGCTGACGATGGAGCCGGCGCCATGATAACGCAAACCTCCCGCATGGATATTCGCTGGAGAGAAATTATGTCCCAACGTAAACATCGGGATTAGCGGGGTATAGCCAGCCTCATCTCCGAAGTCATATTGGAATTGCCCTCTTGTAAGTTTCGGGCAAGATGCCGGTTCCGCTGCTATAACCCGGATATCCTTACCTTCCGTTAGTTTATGGCGCAGGAATGGGAATGTGATACCGGAGAAGTTGGAACCACCCCCGAAACAACCGATAACGACATCAGGGTACTCGCCAGCCATTTCCATTTGTTTCTCAGCTTCCAGTCCGATAACGGTCTGATGCAGCATAACGTGGTTTAATACGCTACCTAATGTATATTTACAGTTCGGTGTCTGCATGGCCAACTCTACCGCCTCGGAGATAGCGGTACCTAGGCTACCTTGATAATTAGGATGGTCTGTCAAGATCTTGCGTCCGGCTTTCGTACTCATACTTGGGGAGGCAACAACTTGTGCTCCGAAAGTCTGCATGATCGAACGACGGTAGGGCTTCTGGTGGTAACTAACCTTTACCATATAAACGGCAAGTTCCAAGCCGAAAGCTTTTGCCGCGTAAGAAAGAGCGGCACCCCATTGTCCGGCGCCTGTCTCGGTCGTGATATTTGTCGTACCCTCTTGTTTACAATAATAAGCCTGAGCCAAGGCCGAATTCAACTTATGTGAACCGATCGGGCTTACACTCTCGTTCTTGAAATAGATATGGGCGGGCGTATCCAGCGCTTTTTCCAATCCAGTGGCACGAACCAACGGAGTCGGTCGCCATACCTTATAAAGCTCGCGTACTTCATCGGGGATCTCGATCCATGTGTCTGTCGTGTTCATTTCTTGATGAGAGACGCCTTTCGAGAATAGAGGATATAAATCTTCCTCCTTTAAGGGCTGTTTAGTTTGTGGATTTAAGATCGGCAGCGGTTTGTTCTTCATATCCGCTACGATATTATACCATGCCGTAGGTATATCTTTTTCTTCTAGCAAAAACTTTTTAGTACTCATTTTCTTTATCTGGTGTTTACAATATTAATCTAATTTGACCTTTAAGGCTTACAACTTGGAAGCAAAGGAACAAATAATATTTCGTTTCTTCAAATTGAATCCATAAAAATATATACATTCGCGGCTTATAAGGTAAGAAAAATAACAAACTGAATTATAATGAGACGGATTACCCTGTTGCTCGTGGGGATGCTAGCCTTATTTTCTACGACAGCGCAAAGAAAAAACTTCACTTACAAATTCTACGGCTTCGTCCGTGGAGATCTTTTCTACAATTCCCGGGCTAATATGGCTCCGATCGATGGGAACTTTTATCTCTATCCTTTGGATAAGAGTTTTGATGCGGATGGCAAGGATTTGAACGCCACGCCGAATGGCAGTTTCTATACGTTCACTTCCCGCTTGGGCTTGGACGTGACGGGTCCCGATATCGGCAAGGCTCGTTCCTCCGCTAAGATAGAGACGGACTTTGGCGGTTTTTCCGGTAGTAATACGATGTTACGTATCCGGCAGGCATACGTAAACTTGGATTGGGGAAAATCGGCGGTATTAGTAGGGATCACGTGGCATCCCTTGTTTGGCGCCGTGATGCCGGATGTCTTGAATCTTTCCACCGGAGCGCCGTTCCAGCCTTTCAACCGTAGCCCTCAGATCCGTTACCAGTATAAGGCGAATAGCCGGGTACAATTGACGGCTTCCGTGTTGTGGCAATTACAATACCTTTCCAGCGGACCGAAAGGCATGAGCGAGGATTATATTAAGAATAGCTGCATTCCGGAGATGTTCGTGGGGGCGGATTTTACCCCTGCGGATGGTTGGTTGATGGGGCTCGGCGCTCATATGATCTCCTTGAAACCCCGTACTTCCACGGAATGGAAGGAGCAAACTTTTAAGGTGAACGAGCGAATGACCGCATTCTCTTACGAGGCACATTTGAAGTATAGCGGAAGAAACTATACCTTTGCGGCGAAAACCTTGATGGCCTCAGCCTTGGATCATACCGCTTTATTGGGCGGTTACGGGGTGAGCTCGGTGGACTCCCGTACGGGCGAGCAGGGATATACGCCTTTTCGCCATTCTACGACATGGGTGAATTTCGCCTACGGAACGAAATGGAGACCGGGAGTTTTCGTCGGATATACGAAGAATTTGGGAACCGGGAAGTCCTTGGTCTCAGCGGATAAGGTGTATGGTATGGGATTGGATATCGATCAATTAATAACCGTCAGCTTAAACGTATCGTATAATTTACCGCATTGGAAGTTCGGTTTCGAGTATTGTCCGGCGACAGCTTATTATGGCACGACCGACTTAGAGAGCGGACGTATCGAGCAAACACATGCGATAACGAATCATCGTATATTAGGTTTGATGATGTATTATTTTTAAAGATAGATTGACCGGAATGGAAATGAAACGCAACTTGCTTCTTTTGATCGGCCTATGTATGGCGGTATGCGTACAGGCGCAAAAGAAAAACTTCTCTTACAAATTTTACGGACAGGTACGTGGAGACTTGTTCTATAATTCCCGTGCGAACGCCGAGATCGTGGATGGTTTGTTCCACCTATATCCGAAGGACGTGGCGTTGGATGCGGATGGCAAGGACTTGAACGCTAGTCCGAACGGTAGTTTTTACCTGCTTTACTCCCGTTTGGGAATCGATGTACAAGGACCGAAGGTTGGTTCGGCCAAGACTTCCTTGAAACTGGAGGCCGATTTCCGGGGTTCGGGTAGCAATTGGGCGGTGCTTCGTATCCGTCATGCCTATGTGAATCTGGATTGGGGCAAGTCCGCTGTCTTGATCGGACAGACGTGGCATCCGCTATTTGGCGAGGTCTTTCCACAGATGTTGAATCTTTCTACCGGCGCCCCGTTCCAGCCCTTTAACCGCAGCCCGCAAATTCGTTATCGTTATACGGACAATGGATGGCAATTGACCGGGTCGGTTCTATGGCAGTTGCAATATCTATCGGCCGGCCCGAATGGAAAGAGTGAGGAATATATCAAGAATAGTTGCGTACCGGAAGTCTATCTCGGGGTGGATTATAAGAAACCCGGTTGGCAGGTAGGAGCCGGTATGGAAATCTTGTCGTTAGTGCCGAGAACGCAGAACGAGGTGGATGGCAAGATTTATAAAGTCAGCGAGCGGGTTACTTCCGTATCCGGCGAGGCGCACGTGAAATATCAGGATGCGAATTGGTTGGTGATGGCGAAAACATTGCTGGCTTCTAACTTGACGCAGACTTGTATGTTGGGTGGTTACGGCGTCACCTCTATCGACCCACGTACCGGCGAACAGGAATATTCACCGTATCTTTTCTCTACTTCTTGGTTGAATATCGTGTACGGAAAGAAATGGAAACCGGGTTTGTTCTTAGGCTATTTGAAGAACTTGGGAGCGAACGAGGCACTGGTAGGCAAAACCTATGGCGTAGGTCTGGACGTAGATCAGGTATTTACGACCAACCTGCAGCTTTCGTATAATCTTCCGCACTGGAAATTAGGTGTTGAATATAGCCCTTCCATCGCATGGTATGGCAATGTGGATTTGCAAGATGGCGGACGGATTCATGACACACATTCGATAACCAACCATCGGGTATTGGGCGTATTGATTTATACGTTTTGAGAAGGCATGAAGGAATTACGCTAAGCATAAAAAAGCGGGATAAGAGTATTCTCTTGATCCCGCTTCCACGTATATAGAATTTACAAAGTTGTCTGTTATTTGATATTACCCACCTTTAGCAAGTACTCGGCGATTTGTACGGCGTTCAAAGCGGCGCCTTTCTTGATCTGGTCGCTCACGGTCCAGAATGTCAAACCATTCGGGTTGCTGATATCCTTACGGATACGGCCTACGTAAACCGGATCGTGATCCGCTACGAACAACGGCATCGGATAATCCTTGTTTGCCGGTTCATCCTGCAATACCACACCCTCAGCCTCGGCGAAAGCCTTGCGAGCCTCTTCCACGCTGATCGGACGCTCTGTCTCTACCCAAGTAGATTCGCTATGCGCGCGCATAACCGGTACGCGAACACAAGTAGCGCTCACCTCGATATCCGAGTGCATGATCTTACGGGTCTCGTTATACATCTTCATCTCCTCTTTCGTATAGCCATTTTCCGTGAATACGTCTACGTGAGGGATTACGTTATATGCCAATTGATAAGCGAATTTCTCCACTGTAGGCTCCTCGCCCTTTAATAATTGCTCATATTGTTTTACCAACTCAGCCATAGCGGTAGCGCCTGCTCCACTGGCAGCTTGATAAGTAGATACGTGAACACGCTTGATATGAGATAAGTTCTCGATCGCCTTCAACGCTACAACCATCTGGATTGTGGTACAATTCGGGTTAGCGATCACACCACGAGGACGATTCAAGGCATCCTCCGGGTTTACTTCCGGTACGACCAATGGAACATCCTCGTCCATACGGAACGCACTGGAGTTATCGATCATCACCGTACCATGTTTCGTGATCGTCTTCTCAAATTCCTTGGAAGTACCACCTCCGGCTGAAACAAAAGCAACATCGATTCCCTTAAAGTCGTCGTTATGCTTCAGTTCCTTAACGGTATACTGTTTACCACGGAAGGTATAAACACGTCCGGCACTACGAGATGAGCCAAAAAGTACCAGCTCATCCATCGGGAAGTTTCTCTGGTCGAGTACACGCAGGAACTCCTGTCCTACGGCTCCACTTACACCAACAATTGCTACTTTCATTTTGAGCACTGATTTAATTTGAATAATGTAAAATAGTTATAACTTTGCTGTCTGTAAAGGGCTTTCATATTTTTGCCTTTTGCGCCCTATTATTTACAGTTGTAACTTATTAGGGTGCAAAGATAGAGAAATTTATAACTAAAACGATATAGCTATGAAACAATTATTATTAATTCTTGCGTTTTTACTTCCGCTTTGCGCTTATCCCCAGTTAAAAGAACCGTTTAATGGACCGGAGATTACATCGGATAACCCTTGGACGGGTGATTTAGATTGCTTTGTGATTGAGAACGGATGGCTGGTCTCACGTGCGGATCCTACCCGGAAAAGTGTTTCCATAGAAACTCCTCTCGTTTATTCCGCTACAATGGAATGGGAATTTGAGATTCGGATGGATTTCAAACCAAGCGATCAAAACCATATCCGGCTACATGTTTATTTAGATGATCAGAGGATGCTTGGACTTGAAACTGATTACTATGTCCAAATCGGCAGTAATAAGAAAACGATAACTTTTCGGAAACATACCGCAACGGAGAAGAATCCAAAGATCTTAATAGAGAAAGCGCTCGATGTCTTGTTGGGAGCCGTGGATTTGAAAGTGAAACTTACTTTAGAAAATCATAAGATATGGAACTTATATGTGCTAGAGAAGGGTAGGTTTGTCTTGATAGGGAGTTGTGAGTCTGAAGTTTCTTCTTCATGTAAAGGGGGACAACTACGTTTTGAATGCCGCTATTCTAAAACTCGAGTAAATGATTTTGCGTGTAACTACATCATTATATCCGATAATATCTCGATCGAACCAGAGAAGCCGGATACTCCCGAAGAGCCAGAAGAACCCAATGAACCCGATGAGCCGTTGGTTCTTCCGCGGCTTCTTGCTATCCAACCGATCACCGAGTCTGTTTTCCAATTACAATATAATCTTCCGGTGGATATCCGTGAGGCGATATTCTCTATATCGGGTATCGGTAATGCCTCTCGTATGACCTATGCGGATGATATGCGGATCCATGTGAATGTCAGCTTTGATAAGGAGTTGAAGGTTGGTATGGGTTATGATTTGTTGTGCTCGGGGTTAATGGATCTTGAGGGAAATAAGATTCCGGAGAGTTCTACCGAGATTCGGTTAGAATATGAAGAAGAGCCCGACGCTCCGGAGGAACCAGAAGTGCCGGATACTCCTTCTTTCCCCGCCGGTAGTATCCGTATTAATGAGGTGATGGCTGATCCGAAAGGACAAAAGGCTTTTCCGGAAACGGAGTATGTGGAACTTTATAATACGACGGATAAGGCTATAGAGTTAAATGGTTGGTCATTCTTATATGGTAGTAAGCCAACGGTATTGACAGCTTTGCTTTTGGAAGCGGATGGATATATCGTGCTTTATCGGTCTGGTAGGGATATACATATTGACGATTCGGGACAAGATATGCCCTTGGATAAATTCCCGGCGTCTTTGGCGAACACGGGGAAGGAGCTTGCTTTATTCGATCCTTCCGGTAAGGAGATCGACCGGATTGCCTATGAGAAAGCGAAAGCCGGAATCGCTTGGGAACGTTCTGAAATCGGTTTTTATTTATCAACGGATGAGCGAGGAGGCACGCCGGGTTCCGCAAACTCTTCTCCTGACGATGAACCAGAAGATCCGGATCGTCCGGACACTCCCCATAAACCGGGTATCCCCACGGACATTATAGTCTTACCCAATGAGATCGTTTTTAATGAGTTGTTGCCGAATCCTTATCCGGAAGGGAGTGAGTATATCGAGCTTTATAATCGTTCGGACCGGACATTGTCTTTGGCTGGACTGTCTGTTGCTACCCGCAAATCCGATGGTACATTGAGTACGCATTATCCTTTATCTTCTATAGTCTCTCTGGTAGAACCACAAGATTATGTGTTGCTGACTAAAAGTATGGGAGGAGTGAGCGATTTTTATCTGATATCTTCGCCGGATGCTTTGCATGAATTAAAACTTCCGGTCTTGGCAAATACCTCCGCTACGCTAGTCCTGTTTCGTACAGAAGATGAGGTTATGATCGATGAGATTCGTTATTCCTCTAAATGGCATGCCCCATCCGTGAAAAATGAGAAGGGGATTGCCTTGGAGCGGATTAATCCTGATAGCGATACGCAGGATGAGATGAATTGGACTTCGGCTTCGGCCACGGCGGGATACGGTACGCCCGGCTATCGGAATTCCCAATATGGAAAGCAAGATGAAGGCGAGGTCACGGGCATAGAGTCTCCCGTTTATTCTGAGGCAACGAAGGAATATACGATCTCCTACCATCTTGATGAATCCGGCTATACCTGTCGAGCCTGGATATTTGATATCTCCGGAAGGCATATCAGTGAGGTGGTAAATCATGACTTATTAGGGATAGAAGGTGAATTGGCTTGGAACGGCCTTGCGGTGAATGGTTCCAAGGTGAGAACCGGCGTTTATATTTTCTATGCGGAACTTGTTCATCCTCAAGGACAGGTAAAACGATATAAGGAAGTGTTTTTAGTGAAATAAGTTCATTTGTGAAATAATATTAGTATTTTTGCTATGAGTAACTATAACGGTAACATTGAAAAAAGAAAAGCGGCTCAGGATTTAATGAAGAACAGAAGAGAAAATACTTCAAAGTATTTCTTCGATTTGTCAAAATTAACTTTTGCCGCTCTTGTATTGGGAGTAGGAAGCGCATTATTAAAATAGAGAAATATGTTATTAGCAGTATTCTTTACGGTTATTTCTATAATGGCGGCAGGCTTCTTGATATTCCTGTATACCCCTCGTGGTAAACGCTGGCTAAGAGATGAGTTTTAATCATTGATATACATCTTTATACCACTCAAGATCCTTGTACCACTCATTTAGTTTGGGCAAGGCTTCTTGGGGGACGTAGATAGATAAGCCGCTATATTTATTGACCGGCAGATAGCTTCCATACGGATACGGATAAGCGTAAACCGCCTTGGGTGTAGTAGCCTTGTAAATAACCGCCTTTTCCATGCTCCGCTTGAATGCGTTATATTGCTCTTCCGTGGCCAGACGGCTCACGTAATCATCAAAATCATATAAGGCATGATAATTCGGCGTCAAATACTCCATGATCTGCAATTCGCTAACGGGTACGGCGAAAAGATCTCTTTCCGTCTTATCATGGAATAGGGTACGGCAAGTAGCAGCCAATTCATCCAACTCATCGCTTTTCATGACCGAGATCGTTCCTGCCTCACTTTGATAATACGTATAAAACTTTGTCGCTATCCCCACCACATCAGCTTCTTTCTTGAACATATCCCCCATTATCGATTGATAAGGGAAGCCGTTCGCCAATATCTCCGTTGGCGAGCCGATAATATAATCCGCACATCCCCGGAAAGCGTAAGCTACCTCGGCACACGACATATAACAAGCGTCGAACAAAATAAAATCAAAATGATACTTCGATAAAGCGGAGGCCAGATCATTGATCTCCATGAAATTATTTTTCCCGTCTTGCCCGAAGGAACGCAAATAACTATAGATATCAGAAGGCAGCCATCCTGTTCCGTGACTCCACAGCACCAACCCGTAACTATCCGCCGGATATTCCTTTTGTACCTTGTCGATTATTTGCGTCAGCGTCTCGGTAGAGGCCGAGTTCTGGTTCGAGTCGTAGGTCTCGAGCACGATCTGCCGGATGGTATCCGCTTCCAGCTTTAATTGAAAAAGCTGGGGAGCCTCGTTCTGCTTATCCGTATAGATCAACAAATTGCCGTTGTTCAATCCATCTCGCTCAATCCCTTCCTTTATCGCCCTCAGGTTTTGGCTCACGTATCCACTCAAGCTATTATCCCCCGCGAAATAGATAAGAACCGTACGAGGGGCGGTAGTAGGGATAACGACCTCCTCTTTATCGCAAGCGACAAACGAAAGGAGTGACAGGAAAAAAATCACGATATATTTAGCCTTCATGAGTCATATTCTGGATTTATTTTACAAAGATAACGTTTTTCATCCGTAAATCATGGATATTATATAAGTTAACGTACAAATGAACTGATAAATAATATTTATATTTGTACGGTTTTGCCTCTTAAATAAACAAACCTAATGAACCGGGAGATATGAATAAACTATATTTACTGTTAGTATTTCTTTTGTCAACCTTTATGGATATTCAAGGACAGGTCGTGGCCGTGAAGACCAATGTGCTTTATGACGCGATCACTACGCCGAACGTAGGGGCGGAGGTCGCGTTCAACAAGCATTGGTCGGTTGAGGCATCGGGGTATTATAACGGTTGGACATTCTCGAGCGATAAGTCCTTTAAGCATTGGATGATACAACCAGAGGCGCGCTACTGGATACACGAGCGTTTCAACGGACATTTCTTCGGGGTTCATGCCCAGTATATGGATTACGATTTCGCCGGTTTGAAGCTCCTGTATGGGATGGAGAAAAAGAATAGTTATAACGGTAACGCTTATGGCGGCGGTATCTCTTATGGTTATCAGTTATACGTGTCGCCCCGTTGGAACGTGGAGTTCACGGCGGGTTTCGGATACTTGCATTTCGAATATGATAAGTACGCTTTTCCTAGAGGAGATGCGCCTATCGGCAAGTTCCGCAACGAGTATTGGGGATTAACAAAGGCGGGTATCAGTATCGTTTACATCATCAAATAAAGAGATAAATCTATGAAGACATTCATTTATATATGCTTGCTTGTGATCGGCCTTGTTCTTCCGGCAGGAGCGCAGGTGCCTATACAATCTTACCGGGGGCAAGTCTCCGTGAAGCAAAACCGCATCGAGCGGGAGGGCAACTCCTTGCGTCTAGACCTAACGATCAGTGTCTGCGGACTCTCCGTGGGACGATATCAAACCCTGTCCTTGATGCCGATGTTGCGTAGCGACAGAGATTCCGTAGTCATGGCCCCGGTAGTACTAAACGGGGCAAACAAGCAAAAAATGTACGACCGTACCTTAGTTTTCGAAGACAAGAAAGCCGCCGATGGCGACGCTTATACGGTAATCAAGAACACCCCGGAACTGATCCGAGAAATCCCCTATGAACTATCCATTCCATACCACCCATGGATGAAGAACGCCGCTCTGATCTTGGTTGGGGAGTTGGATAATTATGAAGGTGCGCCATTACGAACATTCGTAAACGTATTGACAGAACATTTGGACATTCCGTAAAATAGTTTTTAACGCATTCCGTTATCCTGTAAGTACTGTCGAATAAGCGTAGGCGTTAGACTTGGGTATGGGCTTGCGCCTGCAATGTGTTCTGTATCTTTCGCTATGTTTCAGTCCACAATATCCCAAGAAGCTTGCTACAGTTTTGATGTTTGCCCATCAATAAGAGCTTTCATTTCTGCGCTCTTAGAACTATATTGCTTTCCTTTCAAATATTTAATGGCATTCCTTAGGATTGTTATTTCTTCTGCGCTCTTAATTTCGTGAAATAACTTTTTGAAGTTCGTATCCTCTTTGCTCGATACTTGCTTTGTCTGCGCTGTAAAAGATCTCAATTCATCTGAAAGATCGAATTGTTTCATCTCAACTTTCTCTTCCTTAGCGCATTTTAGGATAAAGCGGTCTACGGCAGGATCGATCATTATTAAGAAATGAGCCTTGTCCGGGTGTTTGTAAAAATATAGGGAGTCCGTATGTCCTATTTCCTCAAATTCGTTGACGTAACTGACCTGTCGTTTGTCTTTATCCACTATTCCAACCGCGAATTTATCCGATAACTTTTCTTTCATCACTTTTACGACGTTGTTACAGCCTTTCTGATGATTATATCCTTTAGCGGTGGGAACCAACGTCTCGATTAGGTTTGTATCGACGTAGCATTCCGGAATTATGTAGAGTTCTGCCATTATCTTAAGAAGGTTTCGGTGTTGAAAAATAGGTCGATGCCATATTCGTACATTTCTTGTATTTCTGTGTCACTGGCTCTTTTCACGAAAGTTTCCCCATTCCTGAAGTCAACTAGGTAAATGGCAAGTTCGTCACTCGGTAATTCCAGAAAGTCGTTAACCACATAAGGACTGTGTGTCGTTATAAAAAACTGGTTTCTGTCCGATTGGATAATATCCTGCGTTACCTTTGATATGAAAGGAGGGTATGAGTGGGCTTCCGGTTCTTCAAAAACTAATGCGGACTCACTGTTACTTTCAATAGCCGCTTTGTAGAAAATCATACGCTGCAGGGTATCGGCTATGGAATGAAATGGAATTAAAAATATCTCTCCCGGTTTCTTTTCTTTCATTACTTTAATCTCCTGGCTATTGGTATCGAAGACATATTTCAAGCCATAGTCGTTGAAAATAGTTCTTAATTCTTCTTTCAACTTGGGCATCATGGAAACAATATTCATCAAATTGCTTCCTCCCGGAGGTAATAGGAAAGGGATCGGTAATTTCTCCTTATCGAATGCTGGTGGATAGAGATAGCATTTGAAAGGGTTTGCCGTTGGAATATCTATATTCTTCTTGGCGGGTATCGTCAAGTTGGAAATAGTAAAAGCTACATCTTGTGCGGGATGAGCCGGATTGGTTTGCGAATAAAGAAGTCCCATGTTGTCCATTTTTACTTCTACATTCACCTTGTTCGTTTTCACAGAAATTGGGCTATCTACATGGCCGTCGAAAAATAACTCTGCATCGTTCTCCGTACGGATAAACTGCTGGATGCTTCTTTTCCGGGTATATTTCAAATAGGGCAGACAAAACAAGGACATCGCTTCCAATAGATTACTTTTACCCACATTCGGCTTGCCAATAATCAAGTTGATCCTCCGGCATTGGTCTAAAGTCACATCTTTGAGTGACTTGAAGTTGCTTATATGAATATGATTTATGATCGTCTCCATTTTATGACTTTATGTGATTTAAACAGGATTGACAAAGATAATGATTTTTCTATGACTTTATGTGATTTGAGCTGGCTTACTTTGCCAACGAAGTTAACTTACTTTGCGAATTTTTGAAAAGGTCTCATACGCTTGAAAAACTAGACGGATCAATGTCTTTCAAAAATAGCACATTTTCTCATCCGAGGCGAAAAAAGGATTTGCAGGTTTTCATATTTTCGGATTATGTTAAAGATTCCATATTCTGAAAAACAATCTATCCATGTGTATGTTTTCTTTTAAAGAATATGAATCAATAATTTGATTATCATGAAGATTTTAATAATAGTTACTAGCACAGGGACTTTTGCCAATGGGAAACTCGCGACCGGATTATGGCTTAGTGAGTTTACTCATATCTATCATAGTGCAAAAGAAAGCGGCTATGACATAACGGTAGCCAATCCGAAAGGAGGTTATACTCCCATTGATCCCGAAAGTTTAAAACCAATTTTTTTAGATGAAATGTCCGAAAAGTATTGGGAAAAGCCAGAATTCAAAAAGCTGTTGGATCATGCAAACAGTTTGGATAACCTGTTGGAACAACAGTTTGATTGTGTCTATTTAGCCGGCGGACACGGTGCGATGTATGACTTTCCTGACAATGAAGCTTTAAAGACTATCGTAAGGAAACAGGATGAAAGTGGGAGGATAGTGTCGGCCATCTGCCACGGGGTCAGTGGGTTGTTGAATGTCAAACTATCCAATGGCGAATATATGATTAAAGGCAAAAAGCTGACGGGATTCAGTTGGTTTGAGGAAAGTCTTGCCAGAAGAAAAGAAGACGTGCCTTTTGATCTTGAAGCGTTGTTGAAAGAGAGAGGAGCGGATTATGAAAAAGCATTGATACCTATGACTTCAAAAATAGTTGTAGATAATAATCTGATTACTGGGCAGGACCCGTTCAGTTCTAAAGAAATGGCGAAGGTCGTTATGCGGCAATTAAATAAAGCACAATAATAAATGGCTGAAGTAATCAGCTGGGAATAAATGTTTAATTCAAATCAGTATCATTATGAATTTAGATGAAGTCCTTCATCAACGTCGTTCTGTACGGGTGTATGATAAAGAAAAACCAATAGATACGGAAAAGGTAAAACATTGTTTGGAACTGGCTACATTGGCTCCTAACAGTTCTGATATGCAATTATGGGAATTTTACCATATTACAGAACCTGAATTATTGGCAAAAATTTCAAGGGACTGCCTTGGTCAGAAAGCGGCTTCTACCGCTTCACAAATTGTCATTTTTGTGGTTCGGCGTGACTGGTACAAGAAACATGCGCGATTCGTACTCAATTTTGAACGGGAGAACATTCGTCATTACAGTCCTAAAGAACGTCAGGACAAACGTATTAAGGATCGGGAAATATATTACGGTATATTGATGCCCTTTGTTTATGCCCGGTTCTTCGGTATTCTCGGATTGCTCAGGAAATTGTTGGCTAATATAATCAGTATTTTCCGTCCTATGATGCTTGAAGTTTCCGAGAATGACATACGTGTGACAGCCCATAAATCCTGTGCGCTTGCCGCACAAACGTTTATGATTGCGATGGCAAACGAAGGCTATGACACGTGTCCCTTAGAAGGGCTGGACAGCCGTCGGCTAAAAAGGACATTGAAACTACCTCATGGTGCTGAAATAAACATGGCTATTCCTTGTGGGATACGGGATGGAAATAAAGGCATTTGGGGAGAACGTTGCAGAGTACCTTTTGAAGATGTTTATCGTAAACTTTAAGGCCTCCTTTTTTAAGGCTGGAATTTTCACTCACAAATAAAAAGTACAAATATCAAGTATAAGTGGTAGATGTTGTAGATGTTCGCATGAGCCGTTAATTCCCTATCTCGCAAAAATAAGTGACTTGTATCCATTGGCCATTCTGAAAGTGGATAAGTTGAAGGACGGCCCGATGGCTGTTGATGGTGAGGTTGGCGGTAATCTGCTCCGTGGAGAATGAGTGGTGAGCGTATTTGGCAGTGTGGTTGATGATCTTGTTGGCATACGTCTCTTTTCCTTCCTTTTCCCACGTGAAGATAGCGCGATCGAAATCTAGCGTGAAACGATCATGGAAGGTGTTTCCTTTCCATGTCTGACCCAAGGGCTTGACGCCTTGTGGAGTATCAACGCATTCTGTTATCCGGCAAGTGTTGTCGGATAAATGTAGGTGATAGACTTGGGCATGGGCTTGCGTGGCAAGCAGGAGCCATAGCGACAAGACGGGTAACAGGAGGATCGTCTTCATTTAATGGATAAGGGCAACCTGTC
Source organism: Parabacteroides sp. AM17-47 (assembly GCF_003434625.1). Lineage (NCBI taxonomy): Bacteria > Pseudomonadati > Bacteroidota > Bacteroidia > Bacteroidales > Tannerellaceae > Parabacteroides > Parabacteroides sp. AM17-47. The sequence continues at coordinate 56,709 of NZ_QTLI01000022.1, read as the reverse complement.
TCCATCGGTTGCCGGGCTAAAAATACAGAAGCGTGGAAACTATTGATATTACCGTATTGAGGCTCTGGACGGCCCTATCCATGTAATAAACAATAGCCCACGCCATGCTGTTATATCGTCCAGAGCGATTACTGGTAAATATAGCACCGACGTGAGCGTTTATTGTCTATTATCCATGGATATGAAATTGTCCAGATTTCAATACGGGATAATATCTTTAAACGCTCTTCGTTAACTTATGTCCTCCTTCAGTGACCTACGCTTAGATATGAGGGATTATCGCAAATATAGGAAGAATAATTGATATCCGTATGCTATGTGGGGAGAAGTTTCCTCGCGGATTGACATTTTGACAAAATGTAAACGGAAGTCCGTGAGAGTCGATTATTTCGGGCGGATGTACGTCTCGCTTCCAAATACGCAAGAAAAAAACAGCAATTGTTTAGTAGACAGACAGATGTTGGAAAATGGCCTTTTATTCTAGCGAAATTAATTCATCGTAACTCATGGTTTGCCGGGTGTTTGGGCGATTCCATAAGGTTACGATAGGGTTATAATAAGGTTATAACGCCTTTCTCATTAGGTTATAACCCTATTCTTAGCTGCTTACGATGCCCAACGTAACCATATGTGTCGCCTAACGCGGCCTTTCGCGTTGGCTTTCGCAACCTATTGTGTGTGAAAAGGGGTACTTTTGAGATGGAAAAGGGCACTAATGGCTATCTCCTTCTCGTTGTTTTGTGGTTCTTGCGGGAAGGGGATGTCACGATATATGGCTTATATTGCTCAAAAAGGTGGGATAATGACCGTATTGCTATCGAAAGGTTTTCTGATATTTATTTTATTGTAAGTAATCCTAGCTAAATATAGAGTGGCGTGTTTTTATGAGAATGGATTTTATGATAGAGAAGAGAGGCGGTGATATGAAGACCGGCTATTAAAAATTAATTAAGGGATTAGGTCTTCTATGTTGAAGAAGCCTAATCCCTTAATCTATGAAAATAAAGATAATATATTACTTGATTTCACCATTACCCCATTCTGCGGATTCTACTCCAACTGTTACATTCTGTAATTCGATCTCAAAAGTATATAAATATTTTTTACTAGGCTTCCATCCGTCTGTAACTACCGGTAAATCGATTTTCTTTACATTATTAACATCACCTGCACTTGTGGTTACAGTGTAACTGATCACAGCTGTTATATCTTTTTCTGCATATGATTGAGGAAGTAAAAACATAGGATCTAGTAAGTCGGTCGCTGCTAGTGCTACGGTATTGTCCAACTCATTTGCTAAGTTCGTTTTTTCGATGGCTACGTTGTGGTAAGTATTATCCAGCACCCATATATTATCTGTGTTATTAGTGTTAAATGTATATGTTCCTGCATTCTTAATTTTGTTGGTTGCAAATGATAACTTAAATCCTGTTACGGTAATCTTTGTTGCTCCAGTGTACTGTGCCTTGAGCTTTGCTTGAAACTTAATTTGAGAAAGAAGGTGATCCATTTTGAATTTAACAGTACCTGCATCTACTGCAACTCCATCTATAGTTGTGCTTGTTTTAGTAAGATCTGTGACCATATCTGCTACTAAATCTATTTGCGTATCAATTTCATCGGAAACAGTCAGTTTAATAGTCGGTGCTCCTGTTTTTGCTTTATCTGATATTGTAGTGATACTAGTTGTTTTAGGGCTGTAGGCAAAGAAAGTTACTTTACCAAGATCTCCATCCTCATTTTGTTCATTTGGCCAATATTGTATAGGAGAATAAGACCATTTACTATCAGTATATGTAACGGCTTGATCGTACATGAAGTTTGGAGCTTTAGCTTTGTCTCCACTTAATGATGCCCATGTATCGACACCTGTATAAGTTGCTATAACATTGAATCCCGTTGTTTGTAGTTTGGTGTCATCCATAATACTGGCCTTCGTCTGTTTCCCCACATAAGTTCCGAAATTAATCGCATTGTCATTCTTTGCTACCAATGTGCCAATCTCATCTTCGCCTGAGCAGCCCGCCAATACTACTAGGCTTAATGCTGCGATAAATAAATTTGTCTTCATAATGTTTAGTCTTTTAATGTTGTTTTATGTTGTTACTATTTATCATTCTATAGTTATGCGGGGATTACGATATTCGTCTCATCTCCCCAATTGTCTACTGTCGCATCGAATCCCCCTTCGCCGCCATTCTTTTCCGGCTCCACGTTTGGTAGCTCCAACGGAATATCCTCGGGAACTTCTTCCTTATCCGGATCAATTTTCGTACCCAGCACCACCTCTACCTCTTTCGTCTCATTATTGATCGCGGCACGTGGAGCTATATCATATTGCTTCGTAATGACCGTTCTGTTATCGACCAATAAGATGGAGAGCGTAAGCAAATTACTGATCTCGTCCGTGGCCTTCGATGTGACGTTTGGTCTGCCGAGTGTCAAGTAAGAGCCGGATAAGATACCATCGGTCGTTGAGTTCTCGTGAAAGGTCTTTTCCGAGAAGTCCACGAGTTGCGTCGCTACGCTACTTCCGGTCTTTCTATCCGCTATCCAATATGTATCCGCCATCCCTTTAATCGATCCCCTCGCAGTCCGCATGTTGTGCAATCCTTTTATCTCTAAGGACAGATGGGTCGTGAAGATTACCTTCTCGGGCCGGCAAGCCAAGGAAAACTCCTTTCCCTCCTTAAGGTTCGCCCGTACCATCTCTTGCGTCACCTCAAAACCCTCCAATGTAGCTACCGCTAAAGGTTCCGGATCGTAGATCAGCCGCTCTCCCTCGGTGGGCGTGTACCAATCGCTATCCGTCGTCTTCATCACGATCCGCAGGGTGCTGTATTGATCTTGACCCTCGATCGTGAGATAACTGTATTCTTCGGCCGCTTGGTTAAATACCACTACGTTATAGATCCCTTTCCTCAATCGCACCTCGTCGCCCGTCACCGTGTTGGTAAGGAAACGGCTTGGCTCCCCTCCATCGACCGGGTAAAAGAGCGCGGTCATACCATCCGGGTCGATACCGCAAGGACCCCAATCTATGTCGAGGCGCACTGCGCAACGGTCTACATACTCGCCGATCATAGTCTCTTTCGAGCATCCCGCCAATCCCATGACAAGCGAGATCAAGATGATAAATAACCGGCTCTCTCTCATCGGATACTCGTTTTCTTTAGCCCGTTGATATTGTTTGCGATCCCTTTCCTTTCATTGCTTAGATTCAAGGAACTGTCCTTCGATAGGAAAAACGGCGACAAGGTCAATTCCTTATGCTTCTCCGTGTCCCCCTCAACCTCTACCGAACGGATCGTGGCGACATATAACGGGATCACCTCGTCTTGACATGCCTCCAGATCCTTTAGAGAGGAGATATATGCTTCCGCTTCCTCGAACTTCGACATATTACGAAAACCTATGTTTTTCGCGTCGTAATTGAAAACCAATACATTATATTTATCCGGTGGTAAGAACAGGGTGATGCCATTGGCGTTCCCATCCGTCTGTATCATCGGCCCGCCCTCCGACGGGTAGATACAATAGCGAAGTTTCTCCGGTACCGGGGAAACTGCTACCACGCTATCCCAACGAAGGGTGCAAGTGATGTAGCCCGTGCCTCTTTTCTCCGGTTCCTCGGATCTCTCGCAACTACATTCCAGCACCATGCCGATAATGAATAAAACCGCAATAGAGATCTTTAAGATAATACTTGTCTTATTGTACCTATACATTTTATTTATCTTTGAAAATCAATTATGATTGATCTTCTGGACGCAAATGTATAGGGAATGCTAAAGGGGAGAATTGTTATTTTTGTCCAAAGAGTTGCAAAAGTTGAGAGATTTAAAAAAAATCATTGAATATTATGTATTTTCATCCTTTAGAGAACGGACAGAGCGGGGAGATTGGCCGAAATTAGCCCTGCAGAAGTGCGAGAAGTTGGAAAGCGACTCAAAGCCATACTTGTAGCAAATCTCGGATATGGAAAGCTCTGTCATGATAAGGTCGTTATGAATGTCTTGGCATTTGCGTTTCAGCATCCATTGATAAGCGGGCTCTCCGAACGTATCCTTGAAGATACGGCGGAAGGTGGGTACGCTGTAGCCTCCCAATTGGGCGAAGGTCTCCACGTCTTTTGCCTTTTGGTAGTTCTGCATCACGAAATACTGGAAACTGTGGCTATACCGGTAAACCGGGGCGTAAAAGGCGGCTAGCTCCTTGATGGGGTAGTAGCAGTTCAGCAAGTAGACCATCTCCGAGCGTTTGGCTTGCATCAGTCCGGAGCATCTTAAATCATCGTTGAGGTAAAGCTTCATGCCCTCGATGAAGAGTTGTATCGGCGGGACCATCGTCATTACGATGGGCTGCTGGCGTTCGTTCTCCACGATGGAGATGCCTTTGTTGAAACGATTGTCGCATATGTTTTGCGGACGCTCGAAGAGATAGATGATACATTCGGTGTAGTCGAGTACCTTGCATTCCACTTTCGAGCCGATCGGTTGCAACACGAACTGTCCGCCCCGGAACGTAGTGTCCGGGTGCTCCTCGCTGTTCAGCCAGATCTCTCCCTTGACTAGGAAAAAGACCATGTTCTGCATGCATCTTGTCTGAGGGATCACGTACCCTTTCGGATAAAGACGATACTTGAATATGTCCCTCTGGTAGAAACTACAAGAGGAACAGTCGGTATATTTGGTGCAGCGATGGTCGGTTAACATATATTGTTGTCTTTATAATTTTACTTTCTTTGTCTTGCCCTCGCTCTCGTTGTGAAAGCGATCTACGGCGGTCACTACATAGCGATATTTTACCTTTCCTTTCTCGTAAGGCATCAAGTAGCCGGTTTCCCGGGTGATAGCCACGATCTTCGAGGGATCGCTCGTGTCTATCGGCTCCTTGTCGTTAAAGCGATAGACCACGAAATAGGAGGCTAGCTCCGGATTCGTGGGGCTTTGCTCCGCTTGCCAATGTAACAAGAAGCCTTTAGGTGTCCATTCGGTCTTTAGCTTGCTTACGTCTTTTGGCGGACGGTTATGCATATGGGTATAGGCCGGGATAAGGGCCGGGTAACGGTGGTAGTTCCGTTTCAGGCTGTCGGCTACGCCCTTGTTGTTCCATAGAATCTCATTGGCGGGCCAGAAACAATTGCCGCTCACGTGAGGCAAGGCACGCTCGTAACGCATCTTGCGGGTTAATTGGTCCGCTTTCATGGTGCGGGCCACGTCTTGCCCGATATATAAATGACCTCCGTTGGCGTTTTTGTCCCACCATTTGATAAGCGTGATGTAATCCGCCGCCGGGTGTCCGATCTCCCAATAGATCTGGGGGATGTTATAATCGATCCAACCTTGCTGTACCCAATAGGTGATATCGGCGTAGAGGTCGTCGTAGTTTTGCAGACCGTTGGTATTGCTACCCGATCCGTCTGCGGTGCTTTTCTTGTTGCGGTAGATGCCGAAGGGACTGATACCGAAGCGTACCCAAGGCTTGGTGAGCAGGATGGTACGTTTCAATTCCCGGATCAGGGTATTCACGTTCTCCCGGCGCCAATCGTTCCTTTGCGCCTCGCTGTATCCTTTTCGCAAGCCGTATTTCCGGAAGCTGTTATCATCCGGGAAAGGCATACCCGCCGCGGGATAGGGATAGAAATAATCGTCCATATGTATAGCGTCCACGTCGTAACGGCCGACGATATCACGCACTACCCGGCAGATAAACTGACGGCTTTCCGGCAATCCCGGGTCGAAAAGGATTTGTTTATTATAGGTGACAAACCATTCGGGATGCTTATGATAGATGTGGGAATCGGCGAAACGGGTGTTTCCCGCCGTGCTCGCCCGGTAAGGATTCAACCAAGCGTGAAACTCCATGTTCCGTTTATGGCATTCTTGGATCAGGAAGGCCATCGGGTCGAACTCACCTGCCGGGGCTACGCCTTGCTCTCCGGTGAAGAAGCGGCTCCACGGCTCGATATCGGATTTATAGAAAGCGTCCGCCTCGGGGCGCACCTGAAAGATGATGGCGTTGATGCCGCATGCTTGCAGGTAATTAAGCTTGCGGATGAAGTCTTTTTTCATCCGGGCGGGAGTCATATCCTTGTATTCGCCTTGAAAAGCGGTCTGTATCCATGCTCCCCTAAACTCTCGCTTGGCCTCCTTGCCCGTACTCGTAGCCGGACGAGGCTTCTCGCGAACCGTAGAACATGAGGTTATCGCACAAAAGAGAATCGCTACTAAGAAGCGAAAATATTTAATGTACATGGGTGCCTTGCTGTGTTTGTCTATGAAATTTTCAACAAATGTAGAAGATTCCCTGTAAATATGAAATATTTCACCCTTGTTATTTTATTTACTTGGCAGTAGAGACGAGGCACACCCTGTCTAACTGTGTGAATTAGTTCGATGAAGATAAGGCAGAATCGGTTAGTTTTGGCTATCTTTGCGTTAAAGAAAAAGATAAAGGTAATATGTCTGAGAGCAATTCGATTTTCATCAAGGGGGCACGTGTCAACAACTTGAAAAATATAGATGTAGAGATTCCGAGGGACAAGCTGGTGGTGATAACCGGGCTGTCGGGGAGTGGAAAATCATCGTTGGCGTTCGATACCCTTTATGCGGAGGGACAGCGTCGGTATGTAGAGAGTTTATCCGCTTACGCCCGCCAGTTCTTGGGGAGGATGAGTAAGCCGGAATGCGACTATATTAAGGGAATACCGCCGGCTATCGCTATCGAGCAGAAGGTGAATACCCGTAATCCGCGTTCCACGGTCGGTACATCTACCGAGATTTATGAGTATTTACGCTTGTTATATGCTCGCGTCGGGAAGACGATATCGCCGGTTTCCGGCACCGAGGTGAAAAAACATCAGGTGAGCGATATTGTCAAGGAGGTCATGCGATACCCCGAGGGGACTCGTTTTGCCGTATTCGCCCCGGTTGTCTTGCCGGAAGGCCGGGATATGAAGGAACAGCTGGAGATCTTGCGGAAAGAAGGATATGCCCGTCTGTCGGTGAATGATACGGTATATCGTATCTCGGAGGTACTGGCCAGCGAGGAGTTACTGTCTTACCCGATCGAGTTGTTGGTGGACCGCCTGACGGTATCGGACGATAAGACCTTGAAAAGCCGTTTGGCGGATTCGGCCGAGACCGCTTTCTTTGAGGGCCATGGTACCTGTTTGATCCGTATTTATACGGAGGAAGGGGTAGTCGTGAAGGAATTCTCGAAGAAGTTTGAGGCGGATGGCATGATATTCGAGGAGCCTACCGATATGATGTTTAGCTTTAATAATCCGTTGGGCGCTTGTCCGACTTGTGAGGGGTTCGGTAAGGTGCTGGGCATCGATGAGAATCTGGTGGTGCCCGATAAAAGTTTGTCTGTCTACCAAGGAGCCGTGGTTTGCTGGAAAGGTGAGGTGATGGGGGAATGGCTGAAAGACTTTATCGTGAAGAGCGAGAAATATAACTTCCCGATCCACCGCCCGTATTACGACTTGACACAGAAAGAGAAAGATTTGTTGTGGCATGGGGCGAGAGGTTTACACGGCATCGACGATTTTTTTAAGTTCGTGGAAGAGAATCTTTATAAGATACAATACAGGGTGATGCAAGCCCGCTATCGGGGAAAGACGACTTGCCCGGTTTGTAAGGGGAGTCGCTTGAGGCCGGAAGCGCTGTATGTGCAAGTGGGTGGTAAGAATATCGCCGAGCTGGTAACGATGCCGGTTTCGGAGGCAAAGGCTTTCTTTGATCAACTGGAACTAGACGAGACGGATGCGGCGATCGCTAAACGTTTGCTCACGGAAATCAATAATCGCTTGCAATTCCTGTTGGATGTGGGGTTGGGTTATCTGGCTTTAGATCGCCTCTCGGCCTCTTTATCCGGAGGAGAGAGCCAACGTATCAATCTGGCTACCTCGTTGGGTAGTAGCTTGGTGGGTTCGTTGTATATTTTGGATGAGCCGAGTATCGGTCTGCATTCCCGGGATACGGATTTGTTGATCAAGGTATTGCGACAGTTGCAAGCCTTGGGGAATACCGTGGTCGTGGTGGAGCATGATGAGGAGATTATCCGTGCGGCGGATTATATCATCGATATCGGTCCGAAAGCAGGGCGTTTGGGGGGCGAGGTCGTTTATCAAGGCGATGTGAATAACCTCCGGAAATGTACCGATAGCCACACGGTACGTTATTTGACGGGAGAGGATCAGATCGAGATCCCGCCTTATCGGCGTCCGTGGAATAATTATATAGAAGTGACAGGGGCTCGGAAGAATAACTTAAAGGGTGTGGACGTGAAGTTTCCTTTGAACGTGATGACGGTGGTTACCGGTGTGAGCGGTTCGGGTAAAAGCTCCTTGGTTCGTGATATCTTCTACGAGGGCGTGAAACGTCATTTGGATGATGCCGCCCGCCTGACCGTGGATTGCTCCGGTATCAGTGGAGATTTGAATATGATTCAGGCGATCGAGTTCGTAGACCAGAACTCGATCGGAAAGAGTTCTCGCTCGAACCCCGTGACGTATATCGGTGCTTACGACGAGATCCGTAAACTATTCGGCGAGCAGCCCCTAGCGAAACAGATGGGATATAACGCCGCCTATTTCTCCTTTAATAAAGAAGGAGGTCGCTGCGAGGAATGTAAGGGCGAGGGCAAGATCACGGTAGAGATGCAGTTTATGGCGGATATCACCTTGGAATGCGAGGCTTGCCACGGTAAACGCTTCAAGCAGGATGTATTGGATGTAGAGTATCAAGGCGCTAACATATACGATGTATTGGAAATGACCGTGAATCAAGCGATCGAGTTCTTCGAGAAAGGTTCCGGCTCCCAAGAGAAGAAGATTGTGAAACGCTTGAAACCGCTGCAAGACGTAGGTTTGGGCTATATCAAGCTGGGACAGACTTCCTCCACTTTATCCGGTGGTGAGAATCAACGTGTGAAACTGGCTTATTACTTAGGCCAAGAGAAGCAGCAACCTACCTTGTTCGTTTTCGACGAGCCTACGACCGGTTTACATTTTCATGATATCAAGACTTTGTTGAAAGCTTTCAATGCCTTGATCGAGAAAGGTCACTCCGTGGTAATTATCGAGCATAATATGGATGTGATCAAATGCGCGGATTATGTGATCGATTTAGGACCGGAAGGCGGAAAGGCCGGCGGGCAGTTGGTTTGTGCCGGTACACCGGAGGAGATCGCGGCTTGCGAGGCATCCTATACCGGAAGGTTTTTAAGGGATAAGTTATAAAGAGACGATATAAAAAGACAAATGTAAATAGCTCCTGCCCGAATATTCGGATAGGAGCTATTTCTTTTAAGAGGAATGGGAGCATTCCCATTAATATCCTGGGTTTTGCTCGATGATTCCATTTTTCGCAAGGTCTATAACCGCTTGCGGTATCGGGCCGTATTCGTGAGTCCCTTTGATGAAACGGGCATTTTGGAGATGAGAGCGGAATGTCTTCTCATGCTCGAAATAAGTGTTCATCACGTCTGAGGCGATTCCCCAACGGACTAGATCAAAGAAACGTTCACCTTCTAAGGCGAATTCCAGACGTCGTTCGGTACGTAAGGCTCGGATCGCCTCCTCTTTGTCGGAAAATGACGGATATAATCCGATCCGGTATTTGGCGGCATCCGCTGTCCCGTCAGCGGTTTTTACGGTCTGGCTGTTCATGGCACGCTCGCGAACTTGGTTGATGTATTTCAATCCGGTAGCCAAATCGCCTAGTTCGATAGCAGCTTCGGCACGCCACAATAACACGTCCGCATATCGAATAATATAAACATTCAATGCGTTTACGTATGGCCAGATAGCCAAATAGTAACTTGAGTTCTTGGAGACAATACGTTTTTTCGGGCTATACGGACCGTAAACCGTAGCCTCACGAGGAGTCCAGTCATAGAGTTGGACATCAAGGAACATGATTCCGGGGCGGGCTACCGTGTGGTCTAGGCGGGTGTCTACATAATCATTTTCCGAAACGTCTATGCCGTCTTCTAAAGGCAAGCCGTTGGAGTCGGTCTTATAAGCGTTTACTAGGTTTTGGGAAGGACGAAGGAAACCATAGTTGGGATAAGGGCCTCCCGGAGGTAACAAACGGTCGCCCGGATTTCCGTTGTAGTTGTTCGGGGAGCCATCGTTGATAGAGGCTTGGACTGAAAATAAAATTTCAGAGCAGTTGTCATTTTCTGGCAAGAAGATATTCCGGAAGTCGGGGAGTAGCTGGTATTTGCCGGAATTGATCACCTCATCCGTCGCTGTAGCGCATTCCTGCCATTTGCCTTGGAACAAGTAAACTTTAGCCATATAAGCCCGGGCCGTCATCTTACATGGACGTGCCACATCCGGCTGGGAATCCGGGAGACCTTCGTAGGCGGCCTTAAAATCATTCAGTATCTTCTCCCATAATTGATCGGATGTATACTCCTTATTCGAGATAGAGGCGAACGCAGAAGGATCGCTGACACTCTCGTCGAAATATGGGATCTGGTTATAGATGATCTTTAAGTTGAAATAGAAATGGGCACGCAGGAAACGCATCTCGGCGATACGGGTCTCCTTTTTATCATAATCGCTGCCTTTGAGGATACGGATCGCTTGGTTACAGCGGTTCACGCCCTCGTATAAGGCTAGCCATTTCCGATTGTAATCTTGGATAGTCGGGTCGATATGGAAGATTTCCATCAAGTGAACCGGGTTCTGGTCTCCCGTACCACCTCCGCCTTTGTAGGTATCGTCTGAGATCACATCGCCAAATTGCCAGTTGGAGCATCCTGAATTCAAGCCGGAGCTGGCATCGTCCATCTGCCCGTCTAGGATGGAATAGGCGGAGATAATCAATCCCTCGATGTTATTGGGATCTTGTGCTTGTTCGGGAGTCAGTTCGCCTACAGGTGTCTCTTCCAGAAAATCGCTGCATGATGTCAATGCGAATACGGCACAGGCCGCTATAATCATTTTCTTCATATTCTTGTTTGTTGTTGTTTGATGATTAAAAACTTACGTTTACTCCAAAGGTGAAGGTGCGGGATAACGGATAGATGCCGCGGTCCACACCCATATCTAGGTTACGGTAGTCACTGGAGTAACTTTGCAATCCCACTTCCGGATCGATACCGTCGTATCCGGTGATCGTGAATAAGTTGGTTGCTTGCGCATAGATATACAAGCTATTGAACTTAATCTTGGATAGGATGGACTGAGGTACGGAATAACCGATTTTCATGTTCTTTAAGCGAACGAAAGAAGCGTCTTGCACATAGTAAGACGAGGGCCGGATGTTATTGTTCGGATCGTCCATGGTGACACGGGGTATGTCCGTATTCGTGTTGGTTGGTGTCCATGCATTAACGACACGGCTGTTTTTGTTGTATTGCGATTGATTGTAGAAATCACCCACATAACGGGTCAAGTCGTATACATCGTTTCCGAACATTCCCTGAAAGAATAGACTGAGGTCAAAATTATGGAAGTTGACTCCTAATGTAAGGCCTGCCGTGACATCGGGGAGCGGGTTACCGATATAGTCACGGTCGTTACCGTCTATTACGCCATCTCCGTTTACGTCTACGAACTTGATATCACCCGGTTTTGCGTTAGGTTGGAGCAGTTCGCCTTTATTATTGGTATATGATTTGATCTCCGCCTCGCTCTGGAATAAACCGTCTTCTTTATAAGCGTAGAAAGAGCCGATTGGTTGTCCGATGGCGGAACGAGAAACCTCTTGATCGAAGTTGAGGGAGTGAATCACGCTGGTAGGCAGTCCGATATAGGAGACATCACCGTCTAATTCAGTCATCTTGTTTTTGATAGCGGACATATTGAAGGCGACATTGAACCCGAAATCTTTATTGATGCTCTTATTGTAGCTGACCTCAGCTTCGAAACCCCGGTTGCGCATTTTCCCGACATTGTCCCATACCGTTTGGTTCGTACCCCCCACGGTACCGATCAAGGGACGCTCCCATAATAAGTCCTTGGTATCTTTGTTAAACCAATCCAGCACAACGGTTAGGCTGTTATCTAGGAAGCCTAGATCCAGCCCGACATTAGTTTGCGTGGTGGTCTCCCATTTCAGGTTTGCGTTACCGTAACGGGTTTGGGTGTATCCGGTTGTCACGGAACTTTGGCTACCGTCGATCGGATAGTTGGAGTGGTTCGGATTACTCATGTAAGAATCGATCGTAGAATAAGCCGGGATATCAGAGTTGCCGTTTTGTCCCCAACCTATGCGGACTTTCATGTTGCTGATAGCCGGAATATCATAAAACGGTTCGCTACTGATACGCCAGCCTGCGGAGACAGCCGGGAAATTACCCCATTTATTGTTACCAAGTTTAGAAGATCCGTCACGTCGGAACGTGGCTGCGAATAAGTAGCGGTTGTCGAAATTATAATCAATTTTACCGAAATAAGACATCATCTTGGAAGTAAAGGCAGAACCTGCGTTCTTCTGGGAGCCACTATCGCCCGCATCGAGGAAATGGAAGTTATCGTCATCCGAGGCAAAGCCTTCACGGGAGGCGGAGAAGTATTCCTCTTGATAACGGTTTGTCTCGATACCTAATAAGGCTCCGATCGTATGTTTATCGAATGTCCGTAAATAGTTTAACGTGTTCGTGAATACCCAATTGAAGTTCCAACGGTTTTGCGTGCTCAACGTACTCAAGGGTTGCTGGGTGTTCAATTCGTTGTATTTGGCCTTGAAGCTTCGTTTATACAGGTTTTTGTAATCCGCTCCGAAGTTGGTCTTGAAATAAAGTCCCTCTAGGATATTCAGTTCGGCGAATAGATTACCGAATAGACGGGTGGTACGATCTTTATTATCCTTATTACGGTATAATTCGCCTAACGGGTTGGAGATGTCGGCGATCGGGTTGCTGCCGAAATTCCCGTCCAGATCGTAAACAGGGGTAATGGATACGGTCTTATAGGCGTTGTATAACATACCTCCCAGTGCGGCGTTATTGGTGACCGAGGTTCCCCACGCATGTGATAATGTGGCGTTCTCACCGATTTTCAAACGATCGTTGAAGAGCTTGAACTCATTGTTGAAACGTCCGGATATACGTTCGAAACCAGTATATTTCATAAGACCGTCTTGGTTGAAATAGCCTAGGGAGAACAAGTGGCTGCTAACTTTATCTGCTTTCGCCAGAGAGAGGTTATAGGACTGGACCATGGCTTTTTGCATGATCTCGTCAACCCAATCCACGTCTCCCGAGGGAAGACGGTGATCTGCGTCAAGGAATTCCGGAATTACGGCGGTCTCGCCGGAGCCATACACGTCGCTTACTGGTGATTTCCCGTCGTTACGCTGTGCCTGCCATAATAAGTCGCCATATTCTTGGGCGTTTAGCATACGCATCTGTTTTGCCGAGGTTTGTACACCCACGTAAGCGTCTAGGTTTACCCGGAAAGTACCTTCCTTCCCTTTTTTTGTACTGATGATAACCACGCCGTTTGCCGCACGTGCGCCATAGATGGAAGCGGAAGAAGCATCTTTCAATACCTGCATACTTTCGATATCATTCGGGTTGAGAAAATTGATGCCGCCCTCTACTGGCACGCCATCGATGATATAAAGCGGATCATTGTTACGGATCGTGCTGAAACCGCGTACACGTACCGCTACACCCCCGCCGGGCATATTATCCGGGATTACGTTTACGCCGGACAATTTGCCTTGCATCATTTGATCTACACTGGATACCGGGGTATCTTTCAGGTCGCCTACCTCCAGTACGGAAACAGCACCGGTAAGGTCTTTTTTCTTCTGTACACTATAACCTACCACGATAACCTCGTCTAGGTTCTGGGTGTCATCCTGCAATTGGATCGTGAGGGGAGAACCATTCCCGGCTGGAATCTCCTTGGTGTTATAACCGATATAAGTAACGACCAATATGCTTTGCTTGTTTTGCAGCGAGAGAGAAAATTTGCCGTCAAAATCGGTTACGGCTCCATTTGTAGTCCCTTTCTCAATCACGTTAGCCCCGATAATTGGTTCTCCGTTCGTATCGGTGACTACGCCACTTACCGTGAATGTCTGTTGAGTGATCGTCATTCGTCCAGTAACGTTTGGCAGATCCTCCGCCGGTGCCGCATTGATTGGCTGTAAGTATGCTACGCCTAGCAAAAGAGCGGGAATCGCCATCGTAAAGTAATTTCTGTTGTCCATCCTTTTGTCCTTAAAATATATTAGAATTAATCTATTTTTTCAGAACGCAAAGGACGTGTGATTATATTACGATGATATGTCTATGTTATTAAAAATATGTTCACGATTGTATTGCCTTTCAGGGATATGACGATTAGGCTACGATTACAAAAATGATATTGGCTGTCTTTTGCGTATTGGTTAATGACGTTTTAGTACTAGTGAATAAAATGTAAGAATTATGAAAGTAACTCATTTTAAGAAAGTAAGCGAAACAAGTGGTGTGTGTGTCCTGTTAAGATTGTACTTATTTATAATCGAATAATTTATACTGTGCGTAGTCTTTATGAGACATTCAAGTAGCCTGTGAGGGCGAAAAAGCAGTAATATTAATACTAGTGTAATAAAATAAAGTTCATTCAGCCTGTTCTTCTGTGAAGAAAAACAGGCTGTGTTTTTATTGCTTGGCAGGATCATCGTCTTTATTCCACTTATCTCGCATTCTCAGACGTTTGACTTGCAGATAGCGTAGAAGGATGATGATGACGAGCGTAGCGCCGATCATCAAGAAATATTCGGTATAATTGTTTCCGGGATTGTTTCCCGGCCAGCCGATGATACTCATTACGATTAAGTAAACAAGTAAGGCAATTGTTGTGATATTGATCTTCTTCATATTCGTTTTATTCTAAAAACAGGGCAAAGATATAAGATTGTTTCGGGCTTTAGGAGGTTAAAACGCATTTGTACTGTGCCCGATAATGTTCTGTTTGAATAATTAAGATATATAAACCTTGTGGGAGGGGAATCGGGAGGATAGGGTTCCCTGCCTGTACCGCTTGCGTGAATACTAATATGCCTGCCGGAGTAAACAGTTCGACTTTACCGGGGGATGGAAGATTAGTAATGAATAAAGTCTTGTTCTCTAGCTGATAGCTTAATTCCGGAAATGAAAATACTTGATTGGAAACAGGGGAATCTTGTCGGGCTTGAGGTTCCGATGTCGGGAAAGATATGGGTGCGTTCGTTGATAATAATTTATAATTGGCTGGTTCGGATGTATTATATACAGATAGGCTGGTACTTTTATTCGCTTTGACAAAGAAAGCGGAGAATGGAGGGATGGCGAAATCGCTACCGATCACGTAGGGTTGGTAGGTGGAGCCGTCATATATATAAATGTATCCGTCTAAGGCCGAGTTTGATTCTATTTGACTAAGAGATAAAGGAGCCGGCAGAGGATTACCGCATAGATACCAGCCGTTATGATTCTGGTTCTGGCTTTGGTTGTTAATGCTTACCGGAATAGAGGCTTGACCGTTTTTTCCGAAATCTATAGGGATATCTCCTGCTTTCGAGGAGAAACGAAGGTTCTGACGATCGGCGGAAGCGTCAATAGCGATTAGGTATCCCTTGTTCTTCTTGAAGATGGGCTGGGATGTATTGATTATTGTTTGTGGTATGACTTCCCAGTTGTTGGAAGGGCTTTGTGAATTAGCTCGCTTTTCTCCGTTATAGGTTTGTACGTAAAAGTAATTACCGTTTGTATCGCTTTTGTCATCACCCAGTTGGAAATCCGGGTCTATGCCGGAAGCGAATACATCGAAGGGGAAGGAGATAAAATACCATTTGCCTTTTTGAGCGAAGGTCTTCTCGATTGTTATTTTGCCGGAGATGTTAATAGTTCCAGACGATCGCAAGGTGGAGGAAGACGCCAAGATACCATCATTAGGATAGATGGTAAGGTTATTTGCGGATAGATTTCCGGTTGGTAAAATATGGATATTTCCATTGCCAATAAAGATATCTTTACAGCTGATATTTGTATTTATGGAGATATTGCCGTTAATCAAGGCGTTGCGGTGACGGTAGGCGGGTAGGTGGCTCCAGCGATCCTCATGGTTCCAATCGCTGTTTCCGGTAAATAGGGAATAGGTAGGAATCATGCCGTGTGCGTAAACGCTGTCTACATAATAATAGCCGTTTTTGGTATTGGCGGCCTGTGTGGGGACGATAATATCCAATCCCGGGGGATTGCTGCCTATATCCGTCTTTTCGAATGAAGCAGTAGCATCGTCTTTATTTAAAGTTATGATCGACACATATTCTGGTTTGTTAGGGCGGTAAGTCTTAACTTGCATCTTTTCTCCGAGCATTAAATGGATGCCCCCTTTCCGTATACTGATTTTTATATCTTGATGATCTGTTAACGTGAAATGCTCGAAAGCCGCTTGCGTATTCATTGGCATTCGTAACCCGTAGTTTCCGTGGCTGTTAGGAATATCTTTCACGCCGGAGATATCTTCAATAAGGGCTTCACCTGTAATGGCATAATCCCAATTATCAGAAGCAAGTCCCTCAAATGTCTGCATCCGAAACGTATCTCGAATAGATATATTTGCGTTACTTTGCACAAAGCTTTCCCATGTAGACGGATTTGAAACTTGTGACTGGATAAATTGTTGTACGAATAGGAATACCGTACAAACGACAACGCGTCTGGATAGATGCCAAATTCTCTTTTTCATAGCTAAGTTGATTTATATTTGTAAATATGTTCGCGAATATACGTAAATAATTGAAATAATATATCTTTGTGGCATGAAAGAATTTATCATATCTGAGGCACAGACCGAGAAGGCCGTTTTGGTGGGTTTGGTTACCCCTGAGCAAAATGAGCAAAAAGTTAAGGAATATCTGGACGAATTGGCTTTCTTGGCCGATACGGCAGGGGTGGATGCGGTAAAGCGTTTTACCCAGAAAATGGATTACCCGAATTCCGTCACTTTTGTCGGGACCGGTAAATTGCAGGAAATTAAGGAGTATGTGGTAGAGAATGAGATCGGTTTGGTGATCTTTGATGATGAGCTGAGTCCGAAGCAACTCCGTAATATTGAGAAAGAATTGCAGGTGAAAATCTTGGATCGTACGAGCTTGATCTTGGATATCTTCGCTAGCCGTGCACAGACCGCCCATGCGAAGACACAGGTGGAGCTTGCACAATATAAATATATGTTACCCCGCTTGACTCGTCTGTGGACACACTTGGAGCGTCAGCGAGGCGGCGTAGGTATGCGTGGTCCGGGTGAGACACAGTTGGAGACTGATAAACGTATTATCTTGGATAAGATCGCACGATTGAAGAAAGAGCTGGTGGATATTGACAAGCAAAAAAGCGTACAACGGAAAAACCGGGGTAAGATGGTACGTGTAGCGTTGGTCGGATATACGAACGTAGGTAAATCTACCTTGATGAACTTATTGAGCAAGAGTGAGGTCTTTGCCGAGAATAAGTTGTTCGCTACGTTAGATACGACCGTACGCAAGGTCATTATCGAGAACTTGCCGTTCTTGCTGTCTGATACGGTCGGATTTATCCGCAAGTTACCGACCGAGCTGGTGGAATCTTTTAAATCGACCTTGGATGAGGTACGGGAGGCGGATTTGCTGGTACATATCGTGGATATCTCACATCCTACTTTTGAGGAGCAAATAGAGGTTGTGAACCGTACGTTGGCGGAGATCGATAAGACCGAGAAACCGATGATTATGGTTTTCAATAAGGTGGACGCATTTACCTTTGTCCCGAAAGAGGAAGATGATTTGACCCCTCGTGGTCGTGAGAATATCGATCTGGATGAACTGAAACGTACGTGGATGGGAAAATTGCAAGATAATTGCATCTTTATCTCCGCCAAGGAACGTACGAATATAGAGGCGTTGAAAGAGATGTTGTATGAACGGGTCAAACAAATCCATATCACCCGTTTCCCCTACAATGACTTCCTCTTTCAGCAATATGATGAAGAGTAGAGTCTTACAAAATTAGTACCAATGAATCATTTGAGAAATTTGCGGCCGGATGAGATCGCCACCTTGCGATCTCAGGCTTGCCGGGCCGATGATTGGAATCAAGTTTGGGTTCCAGAGGTGTTTGATATTGAATATGTGAACCATGTACGTTTTTCAGGAGTGGTTAAGTTAGGAGCCTTTCGTAAGGTGTTTACCCTGCCGGGAGGATTGGTAAAGCATAGCGGGCTTCGTCATGTTACCCTGCATAATTGTACGTTGGGGGATAATGTGCTGATCGAGAACGTACAGAATTATATCGCTAATTACCGGATCGGTGATGACTGCTTTATCCAGAATATAAATGTTATGTTGGTGGAAGGCAAGGCTACGTTCGGGAATAATGTCGAGGTGTCGGTCTTGAATGAGACCGGCGGGCGTGAGGTTCCGATTTACGATGGCCTGTCGGCTTCATTGGCTTATATTATCGCTTTGTACCGCCATCGTCCGGCCTTGATCGAACGCTTGCGGGATATGATTACCGCTTATACGGAGGGTATCGCCTCTACGGAGGGAACGGTTGGCGATAAGGTCAAGATTGTCAATACCGGTACGATCCGTAACGTGAAGATTGGTGATTACGCGACCATAGAGAATAGCGCACGTCTGGAAAATGGTTCCGTAAATAGTAAGAGAGAGGCCCCGGTATTTATCGGGGATAGTGTGATCGCGCAAGATTTCATTGTCTCTTCGGGAGCCAAGATCGCGGATGCCGCTAAGATTATCCGTTGCTTTATCGGACAGGCTTGCCAAGTGACGCATAACTTCTCGGCCCATGATTCCTTGTTGTTCAGCAACTGCGCTTTCGAGAATGGGGAGGCTTGCGCTATTTTCGCCGGTCCGTTTACGGTGTCTATGCATAAGAGCAGTTTGCTGATAGCGGGAATGTATTCGTTCTTGAACGCGGGAAGTGGCTCCAACCAGAGTAATCATATGTATAAGCTGGGACCGATTCATCAAGGGATCGTGGAACGTGGTTCCAAGACGACCAGCGACTCGTATATCCTTTGGCCGGCCCGTATCGGCGCTTTCTCTTTGGTAATGGGCCGCCATCATCATCATAGCGATACTTCCGATATTCCATTCTCCTATTTAATAGAGAAGGATGATGAGACTTACTTAGTCCCGGGAATTAATCTTCGCAGCGTAGGTACGATCCGTGATGCCCAGAAATGGCCGAAGCGTGATAAACGTACGGACCCGGATCGCTTGGATATGATTAACTATAATCTATTGAGTCCCTATACGATCCAGAAGATGTTGAAAGCAGTAGATATCTTGAAAAACCTACAAGCATTGGTTGGAGAGACTTCCGAGATTTATTATTATCAGAATACTCGTATAAAAGGTTCCTCCCTCCGGAATGCGTTGAACTTTTATGGCATGGCAATTAATAAGTTCTTTGGTAACTCGTTAATCAAGCGTTTGGAAGGTACGACCTATTATTCTATGGAAGAGGTCTGGGAGCAATTGCGTCCTACGGAATCCAAAGGCTCCGGAGAATGGCTGGACTTGGCGGGCTTGATCCTCCCGAGGGAACCGCTAGATGCCTTGTTGCAAGATATCGAACAGGGGGAAATTGCTTCCTTAGAGGATGTGGAATGCTTTTTCCGTTTGGTTCACGGACGTTATTATTCCTTGGAATGGACATGGGCCTACGAGATGATCGAACGTTATTATGGGGTGGATCTCCGTTCGATTTCCGCCGCGGAGATTATTGATCTGGTTCGTCGTTGGCAAGAATGTGTGATCCGCTTGGATGAGATGCTTTATGAGGATGCCCGTAAGGAATTCTCTTTGACTTCTATGATCGGTTTCGGTGTGGATGGTTCCAACAAGGAAAAACAACAGGATTTCGAGGGTGTTCGAGGAGATTTCATGAATAATCCGTTTGTTACCGCCGTGCAGGAACATATCGTGAATAAACGGGCGCTTGGGGATGAACTGATCGAGAGGTTGAAACCTTTAGTATAAAGCCTATGAAACCATTATTTCAAGAACTGCCATTCCCGATAGATAGTCACATTCATTTCTATGTGGAGGATCTACCGCATTTTATAGTGCCTTGGCACTACCATCCGGCTATTGAGATAATGTATATCACAAGTGGTACGGGTACTCGCTTTGTCGGGGATCATGTGGAAGGATATTTCGAGGGCGATGTTTGTATGATCGGCCCTCAACTACCGCATGAGTGGAGAAATGACCCTGTTTATTTCGATAAGAGTTCCGGCTTGCGGGCTACTTGTATTTGCTTGTTCTTCAAGCGTCAGATTTTTGAACCTAATTTAATCCGTCTTCCGGAGATGAATAATATCCGGGAATTGATAGAGCGTTCCCGTAGAGGGATTAAGTTTGTGGGTAAGTCCCGGAAGAAGATTGCCGAGCTGATCAGCCAATCCGCCAATGAGACGGGAGCGAGTAGGGTGATCAAATTGATTGCTTTACTGGAATTAATGGCGACTTCCGAAGAATATGAGATATTAGCCAGTACGGGGTTTACGGAAACGGTCAACTCGGATGATTTCGAGCGTTTCAATAAGGTCTATAAATATCTGGTGAAGAACTTCACGTCTCCAGTGAAGCTGGAGGAAGTCGCCGCTTTGGTAGGTTTGACTCCGACCGCTTTTTGTCGTTATTTCAAGAAACGGACCAAGAAGACTTTCGTGGAGTACCTGAATGACATGCGCATAGGACACGCGAAAAAACTATTGATAGAGGGAAACCTGAAGATATCCACGATTAGTTCCGAGGCCGGATTCAATAATCTATCCAACTTCATCGGCCAATTTAAGAAAACCACGAATATGCTTCCATCCGAGTACCAGAAAAAATATAAGGAGCGCCTGGATGGAGAATAAGGACAGGATTTCATAGTTGTTTGGAAAAATACTAAAATAAAGCCCAAGGTATTCGATCTATTTTTGCGATATAAGTTGTATCGTAAAATAGAATATCATGGAACATAAAAAGATTGTAATCCCATCCTTGTCATTTTTTCAAGATGAGCTAAAGGGGGAAGGTGTGGTAAAGAGCCGGAGAACTTTAGGCGAGCTTGCCGGAATTTTTGAGAATCAAGATGCTTATTCCCAATTACCATTAGATCAATTAGCATACGAGGTATATAGTTATTTACCGGAGCGGGAAGGCTCTCCGGGAGGGCTTTATTTTGGTATTACTCAATTATATCCGGGAAAGGTGGGAGATGAGTATTTCATGACGAAAGGCCATTTTCATCAACAAGAGGATCGTTCGGAGTATTATTGGGGATTGGAAGGCGAAGGTATGTTGATCTTGATGGACCGGGAACGGAATACGTGGGCGGAAAGGATGATGCCGGGTAGCCTGCATTATATACCGGGCGGTGTAGCGCACCGGGTAGCTAATACTGGAAATAGCGTCTTGTCATTTGCCGCGTGCTGGCCTTCGGATGCCGGGCATAATTATGAAGAGATCGCGAATAAGGGCTTCTCGGCCCGATTGGTAGAAGTGGACGGTACCCCTAAATTGCGATAGCTTATGTATACGATAGCGATAGATTTAGGGGGGACGGTCGTAAAGATCGGACTATTGTCTGATGGTGAGATCGTAGACTGTGTGAGATTACCTTCCCGTCTGGCTCTGGGATTAGCTCCGAACTTACCTAAGATAAAGGAGGCGATCGATCGGTTGTTGGCCGCTTGGCGTATTGATGTGGCGGCGCTTCGTTGTATCGGCCTGGCTTTTCCCGGGCTGGTAGATCCAATTCATAACCGGGTAATCTCTACGAATGAGAAGTATGATGATGCCTGTTCGATTAGTCTGGATAAATGGGCATGGGAGAATTGGGAAGTTCCTTTCTGCATGGATAATGACGCTCGTTTGGCCGTAGCTGGAGAATGGTGGCAGGGTGCGGCCCGGGGAAAGAACAATGTAGTCATGATGACAATCGGAACCGGTATCGGTACGGGAGTCGTGATTGATGGACGGCTTCTGTATGGACAGCATTTTCAAGCGGGTTCTTTGGGAGGACATTTTGTGTTGGATTATAAGGGCCGTCGATGTTCATGCGGGAATAAAGGCTGTGTAGAAGCTCTGTCTTCCTCTTTCTTCTTGCCGACCATTATCCGGGAGCATGCCCTTTTATCGGAATCATTTAAGCGAGATGCGGATATCTATGATTTCAAGCGCATTTTTAGGTTGGCGCAGGAGGGGAATACAGACGCTTTATTGATTAGAAACGAATGCATGGATATCTGGGTATCGGCGATAATAACCTATATACATGCTTATGATCCGGAAGTGGTGATTCTGGGAGGGGGGATTTTAAAAAGCCAAGAGGTAATCATTCCTTATATCAGTAAGCGAGTGGATGAATTAGCTTGGTGTCCTTCCGGGAAAGTCCCGATTGTCCCGGCAATCTTGGGCGATGACGCCGCTTTATTCGGCTTGGAGTATTTCATGGTAAAACAACAGCAAAATGAACGGATTTGTATTTGATAAAGGAATTGATATAACACCGGTTCAATCGCTTATGGGGTTTACCTATGGGGCGGGTGTATTTGGTCCGGAGGTCGAGATTCGCCGGCTGGAAGATATACGGGCTAGTTTGCGTGATCCTCAATGCAAGGGACCGGAGCAGGTTTACTCGATCGCTATGGATGTCGGCAAAGAAGAACATCGTGCGTTGCTGAATAAGTTACATTTGTTATTCGGGGTAGTGACATATAGCGCTGGTAAGTTGGGGCAGGAACCGGTCAGAAGCCAAGGGCATATTCACAAGATTTCTCCTTATAGCGGTTGGTCTACGCCGGAAATCTATGAGATTTGGTCGGGAGAGGCGATTATTTATATGCAGGAGTATGCGGAGGATCAGCCGGGTAGGTGTTATGCGGTGCATGCCTTTCCGGGGGATGTGGTAATCGTACCGCCTTGTTGGGTACATGCGACGATTAGCGCGAATCCGAGGTTGCCTTTGACTTTCGGGGCGTGGTGCGATAGGGAATATGGCTTTGTATATGAGGGGGTTCGTAAGCACAAGGGAATCGCTTGGTTTCCTGTGTTTAATGGACGTGATGAATTAGAATGGATCGCGAATCCGATGTACGATTCCTCTCATTTGATTTGTAAATCTCCTTCGGATTATATTTCTTTAGATATTCGGAAAGGGGTGTCTATTTACAGACAATTCGAGGAAAATCCGGAGATTTTCTTATATGTGCCTAATCCTGCGTTGAAAGCGGAGGTCTGGCGTGATTTCGAGCCTTGAGTTTATAGATGGATTAAATACACAAGAAAAACATGAGAAACACGAGCTATAGATATTGGATGATTTATGTGATAGCGATTGTCGCCGCCATGGGAGGACTATTGTTTGGTTTTGATACCGGCGTGATTTCCGGGGCGATTCCTTTCTTCCAGAAAGATTTTGGCATAGACGATAGTATGGTGGAGGTCGTTACTTCCTCCGGTTTGCTGGGAGCTATTCTGGGAGCGCTGTGTTGTGGTAAGTTGACGGATCGCATAGGGCGTAGGAAAGTCATTTTGACTTCGGCTGTTATTTTCGCTATCGGTGCGTTATGGTCGGGATGGGCTCCGGACATTTATCATTTGATCGCCGCCCGTTTATTCTTGGGAGTGGCTATCGGGATATCTTCTTTTGCGGTGCCTCTTTATATCGCAGAAGTTTCTCCGGCGAAATCACGGGGGATGTTTGTCGCTATGTTCCAATTGATGATTACGATCGGGCTTCTGGTATCTTATCTTTCGGATTTGTATTTTGCGGATGAGGCGTCTGTCTCATGTTGGAGGCCGATGTTTTATGTGGGGGTGATTCCCGCTATTATTTTGTTCGTGGGTATGTTGCTCGTTCCGCCATCTCCAAGGTGGTTGATGTCTGTTGGCAGGGAGGAAGAGAGTCTATCCGTATTAAAGATGGTTGAGCATCCGGATTTGGTAAATGCCTCGTTTGAGCAGATGCGGAATGAGATGCGAAAAAATGATGAGCGACAAGGACGTTTTAAGGATCTGGCTCAGCCTTGGTTACGGAATGCGTTAGTTATCGCTATCGGTATCATGTTCTTCCAGCAGTTTGTAGGTATCAATACCGTGATTTATTATAGTCCTAAAATCTTCTTGATGGCTGGTTTCGATGGTGCGGTTTCTGCGATAGGGGCTTCTGTCGGGGTAGGAGTTGTCAATTTATTGTTCACGCTGTTGTCCGTTTACTTTGTAGATCGATTGGGAAGGCGTAAGCTTTATTTTCTGGGGTTGAGCGGTATCGTGATTTCCTTGTTGCTACTCGCTACTTCTTTTATATTCGCTGTGCGATTAGGGGATTCTGGGAAATGGCTTTCCATCGTCCTTATTTTCTTATATGTGGGATTCTTCGCTATTAGTATCGGACCGCTAGGTTGGCTGATTGTATCGGAAGTGTTTCCGCAAAAGTTGAGAGGACTGGGGTCTTCTCTCGGTTCGTTGTCCGTATGGTTTTTCAATGCGATCGTATCGTTTACTTTCTTCAAGATATTGAAGGTGTTTTCAATACCGGGAACCGATTTAACGATCAATGGCGAAAGCCAAGGGAATCCGGCGGGAGCATTCTTGTTCTATGCGTTCATTGGAATTTTGGCGATTATTTGGGGATATTTCTATGTACCGGAAACGAAAGGGGTACCGTTGGAAAAGATCGAGGCTTTTTGGAGAAAAGGAGGACATCCGAAAGATAAAATAATATAACATAATATGGATAGAAGAGTATTTATTAGACAAACAGCGGTAGTGGCATTAGGCAGCTTAGCGGCTTTCGATTTATCAAAGGCATCAGCTAAAAATGAAATGGCTTTTGCGGGGAAAGGAAAGATATCGCCCCGTGCAATTACCATGTGGGATTTTTCTTGGTTGGAGAGACGTTGGCCCGGAGCCGGTTATGAGAACTGGGACCAAGTATTGAACGAACTCTCGGAACGGGGGTATAATGCGATACGTATTGACGCTTATCCCCATTTAATCGCAGAGAATCCAACGAAGAAATGGTTGCTTAAAGAAGTCTGGAATCAACAAGATTGGGGAAGTCCGGATATGAATGAGGTGCAAGTTCAACCGAATTTGAACTTGTTTTTGTCGAAGTGTAAGGAGCGGGATATTAAGGTGGGGCTTTCTTCTTGGTATCGCCTCGATGTGGATGAGGTTTGCCTGAAATTGGATACACCGGAAAAATTGGCAGATTGCTGGTTGACAACCCTTCGTTCGATCGAGGAGGATGGACTATTGGATACGATCCTTTATGTGGATCTTTGTAATGAGTGGCCCGGTGATTCGTGGGCGCCTTTTTTCGCTAAGATATACCCGAATGTCGGTTGGGGGAATTGGTATAAGGAGGAATCCTTACGATGGATGAAGACCTCATTGGAAAAGATGCGGAAAACATATCCGGATATGCCATTCTTATATTCGTTTGATCATGGAGATGTCAAGAAGTATGAAGAGGTAGATTGTTCTTTCCTTGATTTGTATGAGCATCATATTTGGATGGCGCAACAGAATGGTGGCGAATTTTATAAACAGGTAGGATATGGCTACGATCGTTTTTCTCCGGATGACTATAAGAATGTGGTGAAAAACGCGGAACGGGTTTATCGGGAAAGACCTGGATATTGGCAGAAGTTGTTGACTGATAAGATAGAGCTTATGGCTTCTGTGGCCCGGAAGAATCGCCGTCCTCTTGTTACGACAGAATGTTGGGGATTGGTGGATTATAAGGATTGGCCTTTATTGAAATGGGATTGGATAAAGGATCTTTGCGAGTTAGGAGCTATTACAGCGGCCCGTACGGGTATGTGGGTCGGTGTAGCGACCAGTAATTTTTGTGGGCCTCAGTTTGTTGGGATGTGGCGAGATGTGGAATGGCATAAACGATTGACTTCTATTATCCGTTCTTCTCCGATTGATGCGTCTCTCATGAAGAATAATGAGGTAGCAGCCAAATTGTTGAAACGACTTTAATCTTGGGATGGTATGTATTACGATCATTCTTATATTTTGATAAGATTCTAAAAGCAGGAGGTAAATTTCTAAAAAGTTTATGTTTCTAATAATTGTAACTTGCCTTCGTGAAAGAGTTAAATAAATCGGATGTCATGAAAAGAATAATTTTAATTATGTGTTGCTTCCTATCCGTATTCGCTTGGGCCGATGACGGGAGGACAACGATCTCATTAAATGGGGAATGGGATTTTGATCAGACGGAACAGGCTTTTCCCCCACGGAAATATACCCGTAAGATACCGGTTCCGGGATTGGTGCATCTAGCTAGGCCGAAAATCTCTCAATACGAGAAATTCTTCAAGAAGCCTGACGGCGTGGAGTTGGTGGAACAGTTTAATTTCTTGGAGAGAGATTATACGCCAATGTATAATTGGTATAAGCGAAAAGTATTTATCGACGAGAAATTCAAGGATGAGCAATTATTCCTTACGATAAAGAAAAGCCAATACGTTACACGAGTCTTCGTGAATGGACATCAAGTAGGGTCTTTCATGGAATGCTATACTCCAATGGATTTTAATATTACGAGTGCCGTAAAATATGGCTCGGACAATGAGATCTTAATTCAGGTGGGCGACCGGGCGTGGTTGCCTAGCGAGGCTGCCGGTGGTACGGATAAGGAGAAAGTCCATTACCTACCCGGAATCTGAGACGACGTGTTCATCACGGCTACCGGTAAGATGCGGGTCGACAAGATTTTGTTCCTACCTTCTCTGGCTAAAGGATTGGTGACAGTTAAGACTTTGGTGAGAAGTTTGTATCCACCCCAAATGTTGTATGGGGATAAAATGAAGGACTCTTGTAAGATTGAGTTCTGTGTCAAGGAGAAGACCACAGGGCAGGTGGTTGGAAAGAAAGTGATTGAAGGTGAGGTTAAACGGGATAATAGGACTTATTTCGAAACGAGTATCTCTTTGGATAATCCGAAGGCTTGGACTCCGGACTCCCCTTTCTTGTACGAAGGCGAGGTCTCGGTGTATGACCAAGATGAGCTTGTAGATCGTTATTCGGTGAACTTCGGGATGCGTGATTTTTCGAGAAAAGGCAAATTCTTTACGCTTAATGGGGATAAATTCTACTTACGAGGCTCCAATATCACGCTTCAACGTTTCTTTGAGGACCCGGATTGTCAAGCGTTGGCTTGGGATCGGGAATGGGTGAAGAAGCTGATGATAGACTTGCCAAAGTCGATTGATTGGAACGCTATGCGAATATGTGTCGGTATTGTTCCGGACTTCTGGTATGATCTTTGCGATGAGTATGGCATCGTATTGCAAAATGAGTGGCTTTATTGGCAAAATCATGGATGGGATGAACAGGTACGTAAGGAGTATACGAATTGGGTATGGAGCGATGGCAATCATCCCAGTATCGTGATCTGGGATGCGATCAATGAGAATTGGGACAGTTATATAGGAAATACGCTGATTCCCGAACTAAAGGAATTAGACCCGACCCGGATCTGGGATGCCGGCTATATGACATCTGATCAGATGGGAACGAATGATGAGATGGATGAGCCACACCCATATCGTGCGCTAACGTTGATGCATTCCAGTGAACTGAACGACTACTTCAAAAACAATCCCTATAACTTAGGTGCATTGCATGAGAATTGGGTAGGTTTCTCTTCTATACTAGATGCGGGCGTTCCTCAGTTGGTCAATGAGTACGGATGGATTTGGTTATGGCGTGATGGACGGCCCTCGAAATTGACACTCAATAATTATAATTATTATCTCGGCGAGAACGCTACTCCGGCTCAATGCCGTGAATTGCAAGCCTATTGGTTACAGCTTGAGACCGAGTGGCTGCGTTCAGAACGCTCGGTGGGTGGAATCTTGGCCTTTTGCCATCTGACCAATAATTATGGTTTCACGGGAGATTGGTTTATCAATGATATTAAGGACTTGCAACCTTCGCCGGCTTTCCGGTGGTTCAAGCATTGCTTCGCTCCAACGGCGGTCTTTATCGACTTGACGGACCATCGTTATACAAAACATCTCCCTGCCTTGAAACCGGGTAGTGATTTAGTCTTCAACTTGGTTGGGGTGAACGACTTGAATAAAGACTCGTCAGGAAAAGTTCTCTTGAAACTACTAGACGAGAAAGGAACTATTATTTCGACACAAGAAGAGTCTATTGTGATTGAACCTTTTGGCAAGCGGCTTCAACCTTGCCTTCTGAAATTGCCCTCAAAAGCAGGAGGTTATCTTTTGATAGCCGAGTATCATGAGAAGGGGGGGGCGAAACCAGTACTTAGTCGCCGTTATCTAAAAGTAGGCGATGCGGTAACCTCTTTCAAGGATTACTTTGAGTATACATTAAATTAGTTAGGTTAGCTTTTATATCCAATTTCCTACGGCGGCACTCCTCGTGAGTGCTGTCGAGGGGAATGCTACCCCTTTTTTGAAAATACTCAGAGTCCGAATAACCAAAAAGTAATGTTAGGAATATTGTTTAAACCTTTAAATTCGAATAATTTATGAAAAAGAAAAGTAAGGATCAGCGATGGCGTTGGATATGTGCCGGGTCATTATTGCTCGCTTCCTTAAGTGGCAATCTGGAGGCAAGCGGCCTTTCCCATCCTGATGTAAATCCGATGGAAGTTTCTCAAACGGTAAGAAAATTGCGAGGAACGATCTTGGATACGAATGGAACTCCGGTTATCGGTGCGAGTATTTCCGTAAAAGGAACTACTACCGGTACGATCTCTGACATGAATGGTGTATTTACGCTAGATGTGAAAAATGGCGATATCTTGGAAATCTCGTTTATCGGCTATCTCTCCCATACGGTTAAGGTCGGTACGCAGACTGATTTGCAGGTTGTCTTGAAAGAGGACACGCAAGCCTTGGATGAGGTGGTCGTGGTTGGTTATGGCGTCCAGAAGAAGAGCGTGATGACAGCGGCCATAAGCCGGGTCACCTCCGATGATTTGGAGAAGCTGACACCTACCCGGGTAGAGGATGTGTTACGGGGAAAGGTTTCGGGAGTAAGCATTATGCAGAATTCCGGACAACCGGGAGCCGAGTCGAGAGTCCGTATCCGTGGTACAGGAACTATTAATGATAGTAACCCTTTATATATTGTGGATGGAATGCCACTTGAAGGAGGTGTCGATTATCTGAATCCGCAGGATATACAATCTATCGAGGTCTTAAAAGATGCCGCTTCAGCCGCTATCTACGGTTCGCGTGCGGCTAATGGTGTTATTTTGGTTACGACAAAGAGCGGGAAAAAAGGAAAAGCGGTTGTCAATTATGATTTCTCAATCGGTTGGCAAAATCCTTGGCGAAAAATGTCGGTCTTGAATGCCACCGAATATGAGACAATAATGAATGAGGCTTACGTGAATGCCGGGATGGACCCTATTTACGATGATCCTTCGAAAGCAGGTGTAGGGACGAACTGGCAGAATGAGATTTATAACGAGAATGCCCCGATCATGAATCATCAAGCGAGCATCAGTGGGGGTGGTGATAAGGGAAGCTATTTCCTCTCTTTTGGTTATTTAGATCAAGAAGGAATTGTTGGAGGAAAAGATAAGTCGGATTATAAACGATATAGCTTACGTTTCAACAATACCTATAATGTGTTTGAGAATAAGGCGAATAAATTTTTCCGTAGTTTCAAGGTCGGTACGAACCTAGGATATACACGGATCATATCCAAAGGTATTTCGGAGAATGACAACTTCTCCGGCCCGTTAGCAAGTGCGGTGATGACTCCACCGAACGAATCGGTCTATCTGGAGAATCCTTCGGCGGAAGATCTCGCTTATTACGAGAAAAATTATCCCGGCTATGTCAAGGATGATGAAGGCCGCATCTATAACGTGATCGAGAATCAAGAGATCGTGAATCCGGTCGCTATGATGCAGACCTTAAACAATAACAAGGACTGGGATAAATTTGTAGGTTCTGTTTGGGGTGAATTGGAAGTATTCGAGAATCTTACGTTTAAGACCTCTCTCTCCACGGATATGGCTTTTTGGGGCGAAAGGAATTGGTTCCCAGTTAGCTATTTGTGTTATATGGTCAAGACTGAGAAATCGAGGGTGGAGCAAACGATGAATCGTGGCATGAAGCTTCTTTGGGAGAATACGTTGAATTATAAACGTTCGATCGATAAACATAATTTCGCCGTTTTACTGGGAACCTCTATGGAACGGTATGATAGTAAAAAGGTAAAGGGAACAGCATTGAATTTACGAGCGGAAGATGATCATAAAGCATGGATCGATTTTACCAATAGTGCCTCTCCCGGCGATCAGCATTCGGAAGGTGGTGCGACAGAGCATCGGATGGCGTCCGTTTTCGGACGATTAAACTATAATTATGACGAAAGGTATATGCTAGAGTTAACCCTTCGTCGGGACGGTTCCTCTAACTTCGGCCGGAATAATCAATATGCTTATTTCCCTTCTGTCTCCGCGGGCTGGACGTTGACTAACGAGCCTTTCATGGAAAATAAACCGGGATGGTTCGATTTCTTAAAAGTACGCGGAAGCTGGGGCCAAAACGGAAATGAGAAAATCGGGTCGTTTGGATATACTACGACGATGACCGGAGGAAATAACTATAGTTTCGGGGCAAGTTCGAACGGTGTCATCCATAGCGGAACAAAACCTACTTCTTTGGCCAATCCTGATTTGCGTTGGGAAACCTCGGAGCAATTGGACTTTGGATTTGATTCCCGCTTCTTTAATAACTCCCTTTCTTTCAGTTTTGATTGGTTCAAGAAAGATACAAAAGACATGTTGATGGAGCGTCCGATACCCCTATATGTGGGAAGTGGCTCGCCTTTGTCGAATGTCGGGACATTGACCAACCAAGGTATCGAGCTTGAAGTCGGTTATAAATTAAGTGTAGATAAAGTGAATCTGTCTTTCTTGGCGAATGCTTCTTATGTGAAGAATGAGATCAAGAATCTAGGAAATCAAACAGGATATATCGATAAGGAGAGTTTACCGACTTTAGGTACGGTATCAAGGAACCAAAATGGTTATCCGATCGGTTATTTCTTCGGATATAAGGCGATTGGGGTTTTCCAGACACAAGAGGAGATCGATAACTATATCAGTCCTGCTACCGGTAAGCCTATACAACCGAATGCGGTACCCGGTGATACGAAATTTGAGGATTTGAATGGAGACGGTGTGATCAGCGATGATAACGAGGACCGTACGATGATAGGCAAACCTAATCCGGATTGGATAGTTGGACTTACTGTTGCGGCTGATTGGAATGGCTTTGATTTAAGTGCCTTTTTCCAAGGTTCTTTCGGGGCGGATGTTTTCGATGCGTTACGCCGTTATGAGCTGGCGGCGGTCAATTATACGTCGGATGCTTTGGAAAGATGGACAGGACCGGGCACCTCCAATTCGATGCCAAGGATTGTCTTGGGTGATACGCCTAAGAACTTCCGTCCGTCTACTTTGTTGGTTCACGATGCTTCTTTCTTGCGCTTACGTAATTTACAGGTAGGTTATACGCTGCCGGCCCAGTTGACCCGAAAAGCTTATATACAACGCTTGAGGTTTTATGCGTCGTTCGATAATTTGTTGACTATTACGGGATACAAGGGAATGGATCCGGAAATCGGTTCGACAATGGGTATAGATAAGGGTGTATATCCTCAAGCCCGGGTTTATACATTTGGATTGAATTTGACATTTTAATCATTAAAATTAGTGTTATGAATAAATATATTTATCTGCTAGCCGTTGTATTCGGACTAAGTGGCTGCAATGATTTTTTAGAGTTGTCTCCGACGAATAAGGTTATCGAAACGGATTATTACAAGACACAGGAGGATTTGACCGAGGCATTGGTCGCTGCCTATGACCCGTTGAAATGGAACGCTTATAATGCGTATAGCTCTTATGAACTGGTAAGTAATATCATGTCGGATGATGCGGAGACCGGTGGATCGACGGTCTCGGATCAACCGCAGTTGCAGCGAGTGAATGATTTTACCAATTGGGTGACACCGACAAACTTACCCGAGGGTTTATGGGGGCGTTCGTATGAGGGTGTGAACCGTGCGAATATCGTGATAGAGAAATGCCCTCTTCTTCCGGAGGGGACGATGTCGGAGGAGCTTCGTGATCGTTATGTGGCTGAGGCTCATTTCTTGCGTGTATTTTATTATTTCCAGTTGTGGCGTTTCTTTGGATACATACCGTATTACGAGACGAATTTGGGGTTGGATGATATAACAACTGTCCCTCAGTTACAGCCGGATGAGGTCTATGCGAAATTAATCGAGGATTTAGATAATAATGTTATTGGGAAGTTACCTAAGATAGTCCCGGCTAATGAGAAAGGACGAGCTACGAATGGTGCCGCTATCGCGATGAAAGCACGTATCGTTCTATATCAGAATGATGATACTAAAATGAAGGAGATCGCCAGCCAATTGAAAGAACTAATTACCGATCCTGCCTATCAATATGATTTGATCCCGGATTATAAAGTTCTTTTTGATGATGAGTATGAATGGTGCAAAGAATCTGTTTTTGAAGTCAATTATACGGAAATCGGGAACTCGAATGATTGGGCAGGCAAGGCTAATCAAGGTAACTCCGATATAATAATGCTAGGAGCCAGAGGTTTGAAAGATCCTAATAATGTATATGTGGAAGGTTGGGGTTTTGCGCCTGTAACAAAAGCATTGAATGATGCGTTTTTACCAAATGATCCTAGAAAGTGGACAACAATCATAGATCATGAGGAGTTTAGAGCGGAAGGCGGGACGGTTAGCTCGGATGTGAATCAATATACAGGATATAGCGTACGCAAATATCATCCTCGTGCGGGGTATTCTTCTACGGTTGGCACGGAAGCGCTGAATTATAAGAACAATTACCGTGTAATTCGTTTCTCCGACGTATTATTGATGGCATCGGAAGCTTTGTTGAGAAGTGGAGGTAGCGTAGGCGAGGCACAGGATTATTATGCGAGAGTCGTTAAACGTGCGATGGGGGATGATTATAAGGTTCCGGTGGTTTCATTGGATAATATCTATAAGGAACGCCGTTATGAGTTTGCGATGGAAGGTATTCGTTATTGGGATTTAGTACGTACGAACCAAGCAAAAGATTTTATCAAAGGTTGGGATGATACAAAGAAATACTTACCGATCCCTCAGTCGGAGATTGATAAGTCGGATGGCCATTTGGTACAGAACCCTCATTTCTAAGAATTGAGCTGTATTTACATTTGTTCATTTTAGGAGAACCTGATAGCTTTTAATTTGTTGATAATTAGATATGGATGTGTGATCATTTGTCCACATCCATGTTTTTTGTCTTTAAGTAAATAGTTTAAATCGATAAAATATGAGATTAAAATAGAGTAATAACGGTACACGAATACCCATTTGCGACCGCTTACGATCCCGTTCGTTGGCTATTCACTTACGGATCCAAAAAGAAGGACATTTCTTTTTAGATGGGATAGGCTTGTATTCCAGATCTTTTTATGTACATTTGAAGCCACCCAATAGTGGGGTAACTAAAACATGATATGACTATGGAAAAGAAAACAGAAAAAGAGGAGAAGTATATGAAGGAATTACAAGATCGATATATCCGTTTCGACTGGGCCATCAAACGCCTACTCCGGCAAAAAGCGAATTTCGGAGTGCTAGAAGGCTTTCTTACCGTGTTCTTGGGCGAGCAGATCAAGATTGAGGAGATATTGGAGAGTGAGGGAAACCAGCAAATGGCCGATGATAAATTCAATCGGGTGGATATCAAGGCTAAGAACACAAAGGGAGATATCATCCTTATCGAGATCCAGAATACCCGCGAGCTTTATTATTTGGAACGTGTGCTCTATGGCGTGGCGAAAGCCGTCACCGAGCATCTTCATTTGGGACAGGACTATTCCGGGGTGAAAAAGGTCTATTCTATCAGTATCCTTTATTTTGATATAGGCGTAGGAACCGATTATCTGTATCACGGGCAGAACCAATTTGTCGGCGTGCATACCCATGATCATTTACAGGTAAATACCAAGGAGAGGGGTGCGATCGTCAAGCGTCTTCCCTCGGAGATCTTTCCGGAGTATATATTGGTCCGGGTGAATGAGTTTGATAAGGTGGCCGTGACCCCCTTGGAGGAATGGGTGCGATACTTGAAAGATGGGATCATAACTTCCGAAACGACAGCCCCTGGCTTGGAAGAGGCACGAGAGAAATTACGCTATTACTCAATGTCTCCCGAGGAACGTTATGCTTATGACGAACATCTGAATGCGATTATGATCCAGAATGACGTGTTGAGCACTGCTAAGTTTGAAGGACGGGAAGAGGGATTAGCGGAAGGTCGAGAAGAAGGCCGTGTGGAAGAACGTCTAGAAACAGCTCGGCGTATGCGGTCTGATGGGCTTTCGATGGAAATGGTCGTGCGTTATACTGGTTTGTCAGAGGAGGAAATAAATAATTTATGACATCCTTGAGGCTTTGCTAGCGGAGCAGGATCGGTTCTTTTAAGTTCTTGGCCTGCTCCTCGGATGATGTTCCAGTATCTCTTTGCGAAGGAATTCCCGGTCGATATGTGTATATATCTCGGTGGTGGTGATTTTCTCATGCCCCAGCATCTCTTGGATAGCGCGTAAGTTGGCGCCGCCTTCCAGCAAGTGGGTGGCGAAAGAATGACGGAAGGTATGGGGACTTACGTTTTTATGGATACCGGCGGCCTCCGTCTGTTGCTTGATGATATGAAATACCATGATACGGGAGAGGGCCGTCCCTCGCCGGCTTAGAAATAAAATATCCTCGAAGCCTTTTTTAACCACGACCGAATTCCGGTCATACAGATAGTTTTTAATTTCCCGCAAAGCAACTTCGGAGATAGGAACAAGCCGTTGTTTGCTTCCTTTACCCTCTACCCGGATGAAACCTTCCTTGGGATATATATCCGAATAACGCAGGCCAGTAAGCTCCGATACGCGCAGTCCACAACTATATAAAACCTCCAGCATCGCACGGTTCCGCTGTCCCTCGGGAAGCGTGAGGTCTATCGTGTCGAGAATGCTATTTATCTCGTTGACGGTTAATACTTCCGGCAGCTTCAATCCGATCTTGGGAGACTCTAACAATTCGGTCGGATCATTTGTTATATAATTGTCAAGCAATAAGAAACGATAGAACGATTTGATACCCGAGATGATGCGTGCTTGCGATCGGGGATGGATACCGATGTCACGTAATTGGGCGATGAACTGTTGCAAGTCGTCGTAGCTGATCTCCTTAACGTCCTTTTTCTCATCCTCTGCGAAACGTAGCAATTTGTCAAGATCTGTCAAATAGGCGTCGATGGAGTTGGCTGAGAGCGATTTTTCTAACCGTAAATAGGTGTTATATCGGTTTATTATATCTTTTCCTTGTCGCATTGTCGGTATGTCGTTATGAATGTGTCAAATAAAATCCTTACCTTTGCCGGATAATTCCGGCCTCAACGGGCGGTACAAAGGTAATAAACTTACAATAAGAATGAAGAAGATTCAGATCATCAATGGCCCTAATTTGAATCTGTTGGGCAAGCGAGAACCGACAGTATACGGAAATGCCTCGTTCGAGGACTATTTGAGCGAGTTACGTGCCCGCTTTCCTCAGTGTGAGATATCTTATTATCAAAGTAATGTGGAAGGAGAGATAATTAACAAGATCCATGAGGTGGGTTTTGAATATGACGGTATCGTGTTGAACGCCGGCGCTTATACGCATACTTCCATTGCGTTGCACGATGCTATCAAGGCGGTTACTACGCCAGTCGTGGAAGTGCATATCTCGAATGTGCATGCCCGTGAATCGTTTCGTCATGTGTCGATGATATCGGCGGCATGCAGGGGAGTGATTCTTGGGTTTGGGCTGGATTCGTATCGGTTGGCGATCGAATCGTTTATGTGATAGAAGGTTTAGTAGGTTATCAAATAGAATTAATAATTAGGTTATAATAATTTAAGGTATATGTTAAAGCATACGAAGATTGTTGCTACAGTTTCCGACCAGCGCTGCGACGTTGCGTTCGTTGAGGCGTTATATAAAGCGGGAATGAATGTGGTGCGCCTGAATACGGCTCACATGATGGAAGAGGGGTTGACCCGTGTGGTAAATAACGTCCGTACCGTATCCGACCGTATCGGTATCTTGATGGATACAAAGGGGCCGGAAGTACGTACCACGACGACGGTAAACAAGGAACCGATCCCTTTCAAGACTGGAGAGATCGTGAAGGTAATCGGTAATCCCGATCAGGAAACTTCGCATGATTGTATTTGTGTGTCATATAAGAATTTCGTGAACGATTTGGCGATTGGCAGCGACATCCTTATCGATGATGGTGATCTGGAAATGAAGGTTACCGGGAAATCCGGCGATTGTTTGCTTTGCGAGATCCAGAATGACGCTACGCTAGGTAGCCGCAAGAGCGTGAATGTGCCGGGCGTACGTATCAATTTGCCTTCGTTGACTGAGAAAGACCGTAATAATATCCTTTGGGCGATCGATCATGATCTCGATTTTATCGCTCACTCATTTGTTCGCAACAAACAGGACGTATTGGATATCCAACGTATCTTGGACGAGCGTAACAGCCCTATCAAGATTATCGCTAAGATCGAGAATCAAGAGGGTGTAGACAATATCGAGGAGATTTTGGAAGTGGCTTATGGCGTCATGATCGCTCGTGGTGACTTGGGTATCGAGGTTCCGGCTGAGAAGATCCCGGGTATCCAGCGTATGCTGATCCGTAAATGCGTGGAGGTGAAGAAGCCGGTTATCGTGGCTACGCAAATGCTTCATTCCATGATTAATAATCCTCGTCCTACTCGTGCCGAGGTTACGGATATCGCCAACGCTATTTATTATCGTACGGATGCTTTGATGTTAAGCGGTGAGACGGCTTATGGAAAATATCCGATCGAGGCGGTACAGACCATGACGAAAGTGGCTCGTGAAGCCGAGAAGACCAAGCTTTCTGCGAATGATATCCGTGTGCCGATCGAGGGGAATGATTTAGACGTGACTTCTTTCTTGGCGAAACAAGCCGTTAAGTCTTCTTCTAAATTACATGTGAAGGCGATTATCACGGATAGTTATACGGGTCGTACGGCACGTTATCTGGCCGCTTTCCGCGGAACCTCTACTGTGTTCGCTATATGCTATAATCCTCGTGTGATGCGTATGTTGGGTCTTTCTTATGGGGTATGGGCGGTTCATCAGCCGTACAACGACAGTCGTAGGGGATATTTCTATGATGCGTTGAACCAGCTGATCCATAGCGGACGTATCACTCGCAACGATATGGTAGCGTATTTGAGCGGTAGCTTCGGCGAAGGTGGCGGTACCAGCTTTTTGGAGATTAACAACGTAGGAAAGGTGCTGGATGCCGGCACGCAATATCAGTTGCCTACTTTTAAAGAGTAAGAGGAATGTTTACGGGCGAGATTGATGCGTATATTCTTTCTCATATAGATGAAGAAGGGGATTTGCTGTCGGCGTTGAATCGCGACGCCAATGTGAACCTTCTCCGTCCGCGTATGCTATCCGGGCATTTGCAGGGTAGGATATTGAAGATGTTTTGCCGGATGATTCGTCCGAGAAGAGTCTTGGAGATCGGGACTTATACGTCTTATGCCACTTTGTGTATGGCGGAAGGCATGGAAGAGGGGGCGTTGATCCATACGATCGAGATCAATGACGAGATGGAGGATTTTATCATGAAATATCTTTCCCGCTCGCTACATAAGGACAAGATAAAAGTCCATTTGGGGGATGCGATGGAGATTATCCCCCGTTTGGATGAGACGTTCGATATGGTTTTTATCGATGCCGACAAACGCCTGTATTCCGAGTATTATGATTTGGTATTCCCGATGGTCCGTCCGGGCGGCTTGATTCTCGCGGATAATACGCTTTGGGACGGTAAAGTGGTAGAAGAAGTGCATCCTTCCGATAAACAAACGAAGGGAATACTGGTTTTTAATGAAAAGGTTAAGCAAGACGATCGGGTAGAGAAGGTGATCCTCCCTTTACGTGACGGCTTGACGATGATCTGGAAAAAGTAAATAATAAAGCGTATGGAAAGTACTAGATTACAAAAGATCGAACGCCTTCTTCAGAAGGAGTTGAGTGATATATTTCAGAAGCAGACGCAAGGAATGCATGGCGTATTGGTCTCTGTCAGCGTAGTTCGTGTAAGTCCGGATTTAAGTGTGGCGAGAGCTTATTTAAGCATTTTCCCGTCGGATAAATCGCAAGAGCTATTGGAGGCTATACGGAGCAATACGAAAGCGATCCGTTTTGATTTGGGGCAACGTATTCGTTTGCAGGTTCGTAAGATTCCTGAATTGAGCTTCTTTATAGACGATTCATTGGATTATATCGAGAATATCGACAATCTTTTGCATAAGTAATCAGAGGAGCCTTGAATCTTCCGTTCTATATAGCCCGGCGATATCTCTTTTCGAAGAAGTCGCACAATGCCATAAATATCATATCGATGGTATCGGTATGCGGGGTTGTTGTCGCCACGATCGCCTTAGTATGCGCCTTGTCGGTCTATAATGGTTTCAACGATTTGGTCTCTTCTCTCTTCAGCAATTTTGATCCGGAGTTGAAGATCATGCCTCGGAAAGGGAAGGTTTTCGACCCGACCTCGGAAGAGATACGTAAGGTGAGGGAATTGCCCGGCATTGTTTGTTTTAGTGAGGTATTGCAGGACAATGCCTTGGTCCGTTATCGAGATCGTCAGGGTGTAGCTACCTTGAAAGGTGTAGACGAGCAATATGAGAAACTGGCGCAGATCGATAGTATCTTGATCGATGGAAAGTTCCTTCTGAATGACGAGGTGGCGAATTATGCGAATATGGGGATCGGATTGGCTTTCTCGCTAGGAATAAACGCTGGCTTCGTCTCTCCGCTAGAGATCTACGCTCCGAAGCGGGAGGAGAAGGTGAACATGGCGAATCCGGCTTCTTCTTTCAATTTGGAATATGCTTATATCGGTGCTGTCTTTCGTACGGACCAACAGGTTTACGATGATTCATATATGATCGTGCCTTTGTCATTGGCCCGTTCTTTATTTAATTATGATAAAGAAGTGACAGCGGTGGAATTGAAGGTGAAAGATAGCGGAGATATCGCTCCGGTAAAGAAAGAGATTCAACGTATCCTAGGTGATCAATATATCGTGCAAGACCGTTTTGAGCAACAAGAGGCTTCTTTCAAGATGATGCAAGTCGAGAAATGGATGACCTTCTTGATCCTTACTTTTATATTGGCGATCGCCTTATTCAACGTGGTGGGTTCTTTATCCATGTTGATGATCGAGAAACAGGAGGATGTGAGTACACTGCGTAATATGGGGGCTGATGACAGTCTGATCCGTCGGATTTTCTTGTTTGAAGGCTGGATGATCTCCGGTTTTGGAGCTTTGATCGGAGTCTTGATCGGGGTTGTACTTTGCTTGCTACAACAAGAGTTTGGCTTTATAAAACTAGGGGAAGCTGCCGGAGCGTTTATTATAGAGGCTTATCCAGTACGTGTAGTCACGGTGGATATAATAACAGTCTTTGTAACGGTATTAACGATAGGCTTTTTGGCTGCGTGGTATCCTGTACGATATCTTGCTAAGAAGTTGAAAATTGAGAATTGAGAATGAATACCGCTTGCCGATAATTCTCAATTCTCAATTCTTAATTAGTTGTATTCTTTTCCGTATTTGATTTTAGCGTCGGCTACGAATTGTTTGATACGTTGTTCGTCATCCTTCTTACAAATCAATAATACGTTTCCGGACTCAGCCACGATGCAATCTTTTAGCCCTTGGATAACGGCTAGACGTTTCGGGTTATTTAATGCGATCACATTGCCGGAGCATTCGTATAGCATTGCCTCGTTATTTTTCAATACTGCGTTCTCATTTTCGTCTTTATTCGCTAGGTCGAACAAAGATCCCCAGCTACCGAGGTCGGCCCAACCGAAATCTACACATAGCATATATACGTTGTGCGCTTTCTCCATGATACCGTAGTCGATGGATATATTTAGGCAATAAGGGAAATTCTCTTGGATGAACGCTTTTTCTTCCGGGGTATTAAATTTATCCTTACCTAGATCGAAACGGCTGCTGATATCCGGGAGATATTTAGAGAACGCTTCCAAGATCGTATTCACGTTCCAGACGAACAAGCCAGAATTCCAGAAGAATTCTCCACTTTCCATAAATACCTTTGCCAACTCGAGATCCGGTTTTTCAGTAAAGGTCTTTACCTTGGTGAAATCATCTACTACCGTATCACTGCTTTGGATATATCCGTATCCTGTTTCCGGGCGGCTAGGCTTGATGCCCAAGGTGACCAACGCACGGTTTCTCTTCACGAAATCCAACGCTTTTTGAACGTCCCTCAAGAAAACATCCTCTTTTAAGATCAGATGGTCGGAAGGGGCTACGACAATATTGGCTTCCGGATTGCATGCCTTAATATGATAAGCCGCATAAGCGATACAAGGGGCTGTATTGCGACGAGCCGGTTCCAAAAGTATTTGTTCTTCCGCTAATTCCGGCAACTGCTCCTTGATTAAGTCCGCATAAGATTCGTTGGTAACGATGTATATATTTTCAGTAGGGATGATTTTTGCGAAGCGATCAAATGTCATTTGCAGTAAAGACCGTCCGCTCCCAAAAAAATCAAGGAATTGCTTTGGGTAACTTTCTCTACTGAAAGGCCAGAAACGGCTACCGATTCCGCCTCCCATGATGACGCAATAATTATCTTTCATGATATTGGCTGTTATTATGATTATACGTTTACAAATGTAACGAAATAATCTTTCTATGCGAAACAATCCCATACATATTCCCACTGTGAAAAAAATATTTGAAAATTTTTACCCAAACGCTTGCGGGTTTAAAAAAAAGCTGTACCTTTGCAACGCATTTGAGAAACAAACCTACTGCTAAAGCTAAAAGGTTAATCAAAAATGCCCAGATGGCGGAATTGGTAGACGCGCTGGTCTCAAACACCAGTGGATTCACTTCCATGCCGGTTCGATCCCGGCTCTGGGTACTAATAAACCCTGATAATCGACTGATTATCAGGGTTTTTCCTTTCTGTAAGGCGTACTAAATGTGTACTGAGCGACAAAAACAAGAATAGAGTGTACTTTTGTGGTTTTCATCCTTTCATCTTTATGATTTCTTAACTCTTATGCATTCTTTTCTGTCTTATTATTGCTGATGTTTTCTCGGAAAATGCGATTTCCACCTTATATTTGTATCTGAGAACAAAATTATATAAGGTACAGTTATGGAAAATCATATAGAAACCAATTTCAGAGAGATACAGAAGATATTAGATAGTTGCGTATCGCATGGCTATAAAACTAAAGTAGATGCACTATTTTTAAAGCGTGAATATCTGACACAGGCTCAGCTAAAGGATTATTTGCGGCAGGAAATTTTCCGTGTTACCGAAAATATAGTAGCCATTCAGCAAAAATACCGTGTCGTGCGTGATATTGTACAGGATATGGATGTTCCCGATTTTTTGTGGGAAAGCGGTTATTTTGAGGACTTAAACTCTAATGAGAGGAAAAAGTACATCGTTTTCCGCTGTTCTGATTTTGATATGGACGCATATTTGCATGAACCGTCTTGCTATGATGAACGACTTCCTTATTTTTCCATCATTGTTAGCCTTGTGGTACTTTCCAAGTATTTGTACTTTCTGCAAGAACAGGAAAGCAAATACTATACAGATTCTATTGCCTCCCAAGAACAAGTCTTGCCAAAAGAAAAAGATGAAAGTGTAGAAACCACTCCAGCCAAGATTGTGGGTAAAAGCAATCCCTTCAAATCCACTTTGAAAGCCAATGAAATCAAACTTCTGACTGAATGTGTGAACGAAGCGAATATGTTTACTACTACTGTCAGCACCAAAATACTTACCGATTTTTTCAACTGTAAGTTGGACGGTGTATTGAAAGTTAATAATACCCGTCTGTTGGCTTACCTAATGATGCAACTCAGCTGTTATAACTACATCGTTTATGAGTGGCAGTCAGTTATAGCAAACAACAAGTTGATATTGAAGAAGATAAAAGGAGAACCGCTTACACGTACTGACTTGTCGATTGCGACAGACCAGGCGAAGAACATCTATCCGAAAGGATATGAAATCATAGACAAATACATCAAACAACTGCAAAAAGGTTGAGCATAGATTGAACGCTCAAACAAAGGTCAATTAGACTTCATTTTCAACCTCTTAACTTTGCTCCCGTTAACACAAAAGACGAGGGTGCGCACCTTCATATTGTTTCACCTAAAATCCCAAACGATATGGAAAAAGACTTGGAGTTAAGAGTTTCCGAACTCGAAAAGATGTTGTTCCTTTCAAAGAACGTGCTTAGCTTCGATGAAGCGAGCAGGTTCTTGAACCTTTCT